>JALEGJ010000065.1 GCA_022763115.1 Aquisalinus sp. | reverse complement strand
TCATTACGAAGTGCTCTACAAGGGGCGGCAAGTTGATCCGATGCGTTTCATAGAGGCAGGTAGATATGTTTTCGAAAGCTAAGAAAAACCAGGACGTGACATCAGAACTGGTGGAGATTGGGGATACACCAGATAGGGCGCCGGTCAGACCAGCCTCCAGCAAGGCACCGCAAAAATCTTCCACACGGATGAGCGGCAACAACAGACGCGCCGCCCCACGGGCCAGCGGCGTACCATCTCTTATCAGCGGCGATGTCATCATTAAAGGCATGATTGAAGCCGAAGGCGAAGTTCAGTTTGACGGTATTCTTGAAGGAGATATCCGGGCAAAAGGCCTCGTCATTGGTGAAGGTGCCGCTGTCAAAGGGGAAGTCGTCGCCGATAAGGTGAAAGTCTCCGGCACCATTGAAGGCGCTATTCGCGCCGGTCACGTGGAACTGTCATCCTCGGCGCATGTCAAAGGTGATATCCTGCATTCGGCCCTGTCCATTGAAAATGGCGCTCGCTTTGACGGGAATTGCCGCCATTCAGATGATCCGATGTCTGATAGCGCAGCAGCCCGCGCCAAGCCAACGCCGAAACCTGCTGCGACCAAGCCTGTAGCAGCTATGGCGGCACCTGCTGCCAGCGAAGAGAATGCGCCCGCCGAGGAGATGCCAGCCGAATTGGAAGATTCACTCGCGCAAGCTGTTCCACAAAAACCGGCTCTCATCGAAGTAAATGCCGCCGCTGCACAGGAAGACACAGCTTCGGTTGATGCTCAGGAAGTGCCAGCCACCAAAAAAGCGGCACCTTCGCAGGGCTCCTCTTTCCTCAGCCGTGGCGGTAAATCTGACCTGCGGTAAGTAGCTGGAAAAACTCTTTATTCCAAAAGCAGCCCGTCAAACGGCTGCTTTTTTTAATCCTCGGTATTGCCGACACGTGCAGCAAGCGCTGCCCCCAGAAACTGATCTATGTCTCCATCAAGAACGGCGTCCGGGCTGGGGCTTTCAACGTTTGTGCGCAGATCTTTTACCATCTGATAAGGTTGCAATACATAAGACCTGATCTGGTGCCCCCAGCCAATATCAGTTTTCGTCGCCGCGTTGGCCTCGGCCTCTTCTTCACGTTTCTGGAGTTCCAGCTCATAAAGCCTTGCGCGCAGCATGTTCCAGGCAGTTGCCCTGTTCTTGTGCTGGGAGCGTTCATTCTGACATTGAACAACGATGTTCGTCGGCAAATGGGTGATGCGAACGGCGCTGTCTGTTGTGTTGACATGCTGTCCCCCGGCTCCCGAGGCGCGATAGGTGTCTATGCGGCATTCACTCTCATTGATTTCGATATCAATCTGATCGTCAATAACCGGAAAGACCCAGACGGATGCAAAGGACGTGTGCCGTCTTGCATTGGAGTCGTAGGGCGAAATGCGAACCAAACGGTGCACGCCGCTTTCGGTTTTCAGCCAGCCATATGCGTTGTCACCTTTAACCAGAACAGTCGCCGACTTGATACCCGCTTCATCGCCAGCCTGTTCTTCCAGAATTTCGACCTTGCGGCCGTGCTGACCAGCCCAGCGCACATACATGCGCAAGAGCATCGAGGCCCAGTCATTACTTTCCGTCCCCCCGGCACCGGCGTGAATTTCCAGATAGCAATCATTGGCATCCGCTTCGCCTGAAAGCAGCGCTTCAAGTTCGGCGCGCTCTGCCCGTTTCTGTAAGGATGCGATCAACTCCTGCGCTTCATCAAGTGAGGCGGTATCGCCTTCTTCCTCGGCGAGTTCCGCCAGTGCCAGATTGTCCTCCAGTTCCTGGTCAATCTGGGACAGCGCGTTGATTTGATTTTCAAGCTGGGTGCGCTGCTGCATCAGCTTTTGAGCACTCTCGGGATCATCCCAGACAGAGGGGTCTTCTGCCTGCTGATTTAACTCATCAAGTCTTGATTGGGCTGTATCCCAGTCAAAGACGCCTCCTCAGCAGTTCCAGAGACTGCCTGATTTTTTCTGCGTCATTCAATATCTCTGCACGCATGGTTACAGAAACTCCTGCTTATAATTTGAGTCTGGATCAGTACAGACCACCAAGAACGTCGTCAATGGCTTCATCCGTATTGCCTTCGTCAACAGACTGACCATTGATCCGGAACTGGCTACTGCCTTCTATGTCGTCTTCCGCCTTGAAGGCTTCAAGTATGACATTGGTTTCGCCAGGGCGGGCCGGTTTGCCCGTTTTGGCATTGACGCGCACAAGCCTGATGCCGGAGGGAATGCGGAAAGGCACACCTGTTTCTTCAGCCAATGCCTCGGCCATAAATTCTCCAAAAATCGGGGCTGCGACAATGCCGCCACCCTCACCCTGCCCCATTGTTTGAGGCATATCGAAGCCGACAAATATACCCACAGCCAGATCAGGTGAGAAGCCGACAAACCAGGCATCCTTATAGTCGTTGGTTGTACCGGTTTTACCCGCAATGGGTTTATCAACAAGCTGACCAATCGAGGCACCAGTACCACTACGGGTCACCCCTTCAAGCATGGAAACCATCTGGTACGCGGTGCGCGGATCAATAACCTGCTGGCGCGTATCCGGAATAAACGGCTCGCCCTGATCTTCCCACTCTACCTGAGTGCAATCCTCACAAGGCCGCTGGTCGCGCTTATAGACGGTATCACCGTAACGATCCTGCACACGATCAATAAACACCGGCTCAATACGGCGACCGCCATTCACGAACATGGCATAGGCTGTCGTCAGGCGCAGCAGGCTGGTCTCGCCAGCGCCTAGAGAAATGGCAAGTTCCCTTTGTAAGGTATCGGATACCCCAAAGCGCTCCGCGTACTCAATGATCAGGCCGATACCGATATCCTGCGCGAGCCTTGCGGTCATTGTATTTCGAGACTTCTCAATACCAAGTCGTAACGTACTCTCACCATAAAAACGACCAGCCACATAGTTGCCCGGCTTCCACCAGTCATCGCCCAGACTTGGCGCCACAAAAGGCGCATCCAGTACGATGGAAGATGGCGTGTAGCCGTTGTCCAGCGCAGCTGCATAAACAAACGGCTTGAATGTTGATCCGGGCTGGCGGCGGGCCTGTGTTGCGCGATTAAACTCTGACAGACCAAAAGAAAAACCACCCACCATCGCCAGTACACGGCCTGTATGCGGATCAATCGCCAGCATACCACCATTCACGGCAGGAATTTGTTGCAGGGCATACTCACCGTCAACGCCGCCGGAAAGCTTGTCCACATAGATGATGTCGCCTTCGTCTATGACCCGGCGCAGGTCTGTCACCTCAGGGCCGATCTCGTTTGCGTTCACGTGCGCGCGGGCCCATTCTGCTGCAGCGAGCGGAATTTCCCCTTGCGCACCATCAATCAGACCAATCGTTGCCTTGTCTTTTCGGCTTTCCAGAACAACAGCCAACTGCCAAGGCTCAAGGTCCTGATGGTAGCCATCAGACTTTTCAAGCTCTTCCTGCACGTCTTGCAGGGCAGCCTGCCAGAGGAAAGGAGGCTCCTCACCTTCCCTCACAGTTTCCGGATCAGCCCGCTCCGCAAGGTCATCAGGCAACTGAATTTCGGTGACAGGCCCGCGCCAGCCATGGCGGCGGTCATACGTGACAAGCCCGTTGCGCAGTGACTTCTGTGCGATCTCCTGGAGCCGCGGGTTTAAGGTCGAACGCACAGACAAGCCGCCATCGTAAAGGGCCTCGATACCATACCGATCAGCAACCTGTCGGCGGACCTCTTCAGCGAAATACTCTGTATCGGATGTTCTTGCCCCTAGTGGCGGCGCCACAACGGCGCCCAAGGGTTCGGCTTGTGCTGTCTCGGCTTCTTCTTGCGTGATCGCACCGTCCTCAAACATACGATTGATGATCCAGTTGCGACGCGCAATCGCACGATCAACATTATAGACCGGATGGTAGTTACTCGGCGCCTTTGCCAGAGCCGAGAGATACGCAGCCTCGGCGATGCCGAGTTCCTGCAAGGGCTTCTCGAAGTAGTTCAGGGCAGCCGCGGCGACACCGTAAGAGCGGTTCCCGAGGTAGATTTCATTGAGATACAGCTCAAGAATGTGGTCCTTGGTAAAAGTTTGCTCCATGCGACGGGCGATGAGCATCTCGCGGACCTTGCGCTCGATACGCTGTTCACTACTGAGCAGGAAGTTTTTCGCCACCTGTTGGGTAATGGTTGAGCCACCTTCCAGTGGTGCATTGCTGAAGCCAAGATAGGATGGAATGTTATTGATCTGGGCCCTGATGATACCGCGATAATCCAACCCTGAATGTTCGTAGAACCCCTTGTCCTCTGCAGAAAGAAATGCCTGCTTTACCGTATCAGGGATCGCATCAATCGGAACGAACAAACGCCGCTCACGAGCAAATTCCGCAACCAGTGTCCCGTCCCCGGCATGAACGCGGGTTGTAACTGGCGGCTCATATTCCGCCAGTTGCTCGTAATCCGGCAGGTCAGCTTTGAGACCGTTGATATAAATCATCGCATAGATGAGCACCCCCAGCATCAAGACGAGTCCAAATGCCGCCAGGCCACCAAATATCTTCAGGCCCAATATCCATTTCGGCGAAAGTGATCCGAAAAAACGGCCCAACGGGGGAGATTTTTCAGCTGTTCCACCTGCCGTGGCTGAGCGCTCCGCCGTGAGGCTGCTGTTGCCCTTGGCCGCTGAAGTGCCTTGACCGGAGGATGTAGTCTTGCCTCCTGCTGCCTGCTGTTTGTCAGCTGGAGCTGAAGCGCTGACAGGCTGTTTCCCGACGCTTGGCGCGACAGGAGCAGGTTCATATTTACCCGGCGCCTTGAGCGGTTTGCCAGGGGATTGTTTTGACGGTTTATCGGACATGCCTCTTCCGCGAGTTGTATCTCCACTGCTCCGGAGAATTACAGTTTTGGGACGTTATTGCCAGTGATTCAGGCGCAAGTAGATAAAAAAGATGGCCAGATAGAGGCTGTCAGAAATCTCCGTTCTGATTGATCGCGTTTGGCCCGGGCTCAGCGTGCGCCTCCGGCCCGCATTGCCTGTCGGATCGGGCGCGCAGCCATGAAGTAAGCATCAATACCATCGGCCACCGCTGTAACAGCTTTCTCTCGCCATGCGCGAGAATTGAGATTCAACTCATCTTCCGCGTTTGATATAAACCCGAGTTCGAGCAGCACTGCCGGAACATCAGGAGCCAGTAAAACCACATAGCTTGCTTCCCGATGCGTATTGTTAACCATTTCGACGGTGCCCTGCAGTTCATCGATCAAAAAATGTGCAAACCGCGTAGAAGAGTTACGCGAGTCACGTGAAGCGATATCCAGCAACATGGCGCTTACATCCGGGTCACTTTCATGGATCTCTTCATTATACAAAACGAAGTTACCTTCGCTGCGGACCTGATTAGCCAGTCTGACAGAACCTTTGTCAGATAATGTGTAAACAGATGCCCCACGGATATCAGGCGTCGGGGCGGCATCCGCATGGATAGAGATGAAAAGATCAGCATCTTCCACGCGCGCGATCTCGATACGCTCTTCGAGTTCCGGATAGGTATCCCCTTCTCTGGTCAGAATGACGCTATAGCCGCGCGCTTTGAGGATTTCACGAAGCTGCTTTGCGGCAGCCAAATTGACTGTTTTCTCAAAAACACCTGTGGGGCCGATGGCGCCCGGATCCCTGCCCCCATGACCGGGATCAATAACGACAAGCTGCCTGATTATCAGAGGCTTCACGCGCGGGATCGGCGCTTCGGCAAGCAACTTCTGTTGGCGCGAATCAGCAACAGCCGCTTTTTCAGCTTGGGATATGGCTTGTGT
Organism: Aquisalinus sp.; assembly: GCA_022763115.1. GTDB lineage: Bacteria > Pseudomonadota > Alphaproteobacteria > Caulobacterales > Parvularculaceae > Aquisalinus. Next base: position 6,917 of record JALEGJ010000065.1, on the reverse strand, counting down.
AATAATGGCTCCCGGCTTGCTCTCTGCAAGCTCGACCGAACTGGCTGAAGCCGGATCATCAGCCGGTCCGAGTGGGCCATAGACCTGACCGAGGGCCCGTTCGAAATCCTCTTCTGTGCCAGCAGCAACATCAATGACAAGCCGGTGAAAAGTATTGGCCCCACGCGGCTTGATGAGAAAAACCGACGTTGGCACGGCGGTTCGCACCAGATCAAAGATGAGCCGTGATCGCCCGTCTTCGCCAGCACGATAAGCATAAGTTCCAATATGGCCGATACCTTTGCCAGTACCGGCATCTGACGTGTTGCGGGCCAGTTGAAACGCTGATTCTTCAAGTTCGACGCTGATTGCCTTTCTGCCGCCATCAAGTGTGCGGGCAAAAACCCGGTATTTCAGCTCACCACCAAGGTCCAGAACGATACGGGTTTCGCCTTCATCGTTGACGCCAAACCTGACATTCTCAACCGTCGGCAAGTTATTGCCAAAGGATGGCCCTGCAGTCGTCAGGCATAGTACGAAGAGCGCTGCCAGAATACTGCCGTAACGAAATAGATGGATGCTTGTTGAACTCATGACGCTCCATTGCATGATGCGCGCTTTCATACCTACGGCTGTTTCTCCCCAAAACACAACCTTCGCCAGCGCGCACAATCGTTCAGTGATTGTTAAATTAGCATTAACCAAATGCAAACCACGCCATGCAAAGTTCTTGTTGTGGTTTTTGCCGTAGTAAGGCAATTTAATCGCAACGAGTCAGTCCATGACTGATTTCAGCAAAATTCCAAAGGGCTGGCGGGAGAGCCGGACCAGCGGGACTTACGGTCACAATGTCCACGTGACCGCGCTGCGCTTCTGTTGCGCGCGAAAAGGGCAAATTTCACGCCGCTGGCCAGAGATGGCTAACGGGCAACCTGATCAAGAAGAAAGCGCCATGTTTTCACCAACGCCAGCCAACAGGACACATGAACAGGCCATGCCTTTCAACCGTCAGACTGTTCAGCTGGGTTTCGGAACAAATTCGTCGTTTGTGAAAGCTGGCCCCAACATCAGCGAAGAGCCGATCATTCGGAAAATCCTTCGCGGAGACCAGTTACATGTCAAAAAAAATGTTAATCGACGCGAGCCACCGGGAAGAGACCCGGGTGGCTATGATTTCCGGGGGCAAAGTTGAAGACTTCGATTTTGAGTCCCTCTCCAAAAAGCCTCTAAGAGGTAACATCTATCTAGCCCGGGTAACCCGGGTAGAGCCATCGCTTCAGGCGGCATTTGTAGAATATGGCGGCAACCGCCACGGGTTTCTCGCCTTTACGGAAATTCACTCGGACTACTATCAGATCCCCGTTTCAGACCGCGAAGCTTTACGCGCTGCAGAGGAGCGTGAAGCAGACCTTGCCAGAAAACTGACCGCTCTGACCGGTGACGAAATCAGTGATGACACGCCTGACGAGGATGACGATGGCATTCTGTCCAGCCCTGTGTCTGACACTGCGGATGATGCAGATCACCAAACCGGATCAACAGAAGCAGCAGAACAAACTGCTGATCAGGAAGCCGAGTCAGATGAGAATTCATCTGAAGAGGGTCAGGAAATTTCAGAGATTGAGGCAACTGACTCAGGTGACGACGAAGCTGACGATGTCACAGAAGATCAGGGCGCTTCCGAAAACGACAATGCAGCACTGTTGCATGATGCCCTTTCTGCCAAGGAAGTTTCGGCAGAGCTAAGTGAAGCATCAGACGCCGAAGAAGAGGAAGAAATTGCCGAAGATGACGATACTGTATCAGACGATACAGACGATACCGTCAGTGACTATGATGAGGAAACTTCTGAAGAAGAGGCTGAAAAGAAATCCAGCGGCGGAAATGGAAAGTCAGAAGCAAAAGAGCGCGCACGCCTTGAGCAGGAATACCAGCAGGCACGACGTGACCGCGTAAAACTCCTGAAGAATTATCGCATCCAGGAAGTCATAAAGCGCCGACAAATCCTACTCATTCAGGTTGTGAAGGAAGAGCGCGGCAATAAAGGTGCTGCTGTGACGACTTATCTTTCGCTTGCTGGCAGATATGGCGTCTTGATGCCAAACACGGCGCGTGGTGGCGGCATTTCCCGCAAAATCTCCAACGGGGCTGACCGCAAGCGGCTGCGCAAGGCGATGAATGAGCTCAGTATCCCCCAAGGTATGGGGCTTATCATTCGAACCGCCGGTGCAAAACGCACCAAGTCTGAGATCAAACGGGATTTCGATTATCTCCTGCGTTTGTGGGAGAACATTCGCGATCTTACCATGAAGTCGATTGCCCCTTGCCTGGTGTATGAAGAGGCCAGTCTCATCAAACGGGCGATCCGGGATCTGTACGACAAGGAGATCAGTCAGGTTCTGGTTGAAGGCGATGCAGGCTATCGTGAAGCCAAGGACTTCATGAAGATGCTTATGCCATCTCATGCCAAGAACGTTCAGCCCTACAAGGAACAGGTGCCGCTGTTCATCAAGTATAAGGTGGAGCCGCAGCTTGATGAAATGTACCAGCCGGTCGTGAAACTGAAATCAGGCGGCTACCTGGTCATCCAGCAGACCGAAGCCCTGATCTCGGTTGATGTGAACTCCGGCAAGGCAACGAAAGAACGCAACATCGAAGCGACGGCTTTGCGAACGAACCTCGAGGCCGCCAGCGAAGTTGCCCGCCAATGCCGCTTGCGCGACCTCGCCGGATTGCTGGTGATCGACTTTATCGACATGGAAGAGAACCGGAATAACCGGAGTGTCGAGAAACGCCTCAAGGATGCTATGAAGCCTGACCGGGCCAGAATTCAGTTCGGCAGAATCTCCAATTTTGGGTTGCTTGAAATGTCGCGTCAGCGCCGCCGTTCCGGCATTGTTGACGGCACAACAAGTCTTTGCCCGACCTGTAACGGCGCCGGGGCAGTTAGATCTGAGGAAATGGCCGCCCTGAGAATTCTGCGGTCGATTGAGGAGCAGGCGATTAATGGCCGTGCAGGCATTATTTCAGCAGCCACTTCCACAGAAGTCGCCCTTTTCATTCTCAATCACAAACGGGACTGGCTCAACCGGATTGAGGCGACCTACGCCCTGAATGTTGAGATTGTTGCTGATCCGCAGAAAGCGGGGGACCAGTTCGAGATTGAGAAGCGCGGCCCTGCCCGCGACATGGACAAGCCGGTTGCCTTTGTCACGGCCGATCTTGCCGAGATTGCCGAAGTCCCCGAGGAAGAGCAAACATCCGACGACGAGGACACGGCGCAGGACGAAAAACCAAGCCGCAAGCGTCGGCGCAGAAGGCGTCGCAAAAACAATAATGGCGATGACAGCTCGGCCCCCGAACAGGAAGCAAAGTCTGAAGAAGAAACTTCTGAAGACCAGACCGAAAAGAGTGCTGCTGGCAGCGATGAAGAAGAAGGCGGACGCAAGCGCCGTCGGCGTGGTCGTCGTGGTGGAAAACGCAATCGACGCAAGTCAACTGACGAGACTACTGACGCACAGGCAGATGAAGCACAGGACGTTGACTCAGATACCCCTCACGAATCTGGCGATCAGTCCTCTTCTGAGAACCGGGACGATGAGCAAAGTGCCGCACAAACAGACGGGTCTGGCGAGGAGGTTATATCCTCGTCTGAACAGCAAGTGACGGAAGAAACCGTTTCCGCGGATTCTGATGCCTTGGCTGGACCTGCCGATGCTGATGATTTTGAAAGTAAATCTGAACCGGTGCCAACAGCCGCAAACGATCCGGTAGAGGTTGATACGCCATCGGACCAAGCGGAAGAAGACACTGACAACGATCGCCCCAAAAAGACCGGCTGGTGGTCCAAGGCACTTGGCAGGTCCTGAGGCAATGACAAATCCGTGAAAGTGCTGTTGAAGCGCTTTCACGGCTTGAACCTGTCAGCATTTACACTTTTATATTATCCTCAAGCCCAGCACATTTGCCGGGAAATTATGTGCAGGAGAAGAATGTGTTCAGGCAAAATAAATCTATCCGCTTACTCGTGCTTTTGCCGGCTCTTTTCCTTTTGGGCACATCAGGAGCATTCGCCCAGTCGTTCCTGCGAGATGCGGAAATAGAACAGTTTCTGGAAGACTATTCCAGACCACTTTTTGAAGCTGCCGGACTGCCTGCTGAAAGCGTTGGCATCCATCTTATTGGTGATCCCAGTCTCAACGCCTTTGTTGCTAATGGCCTTAATATGTACGTCTTCACCGGGCTGATCACCGCAGCGGAAGTGCCAAATGAAATTGAAGGCGTTATTGCGCACGAGACAGGCCACATGGCTGGTGGTCACCTCCAGCGCTCTGATGAAGCGATACGGGCCGCAAGTCGCCCCATGATGCTGAGTCTTGTGCTTGGTACAGCCGCCATTATCGCTGGGGCCCCGGATGCCGGGATCGGGATCATTGGACTTGGCCAACAGGTAGGTCAGGCAAATTTTCTAAGCTACTCCCGCGGTCAGGAATCGCGCGCTGACCAGGCTGCGATTACATATCTTGATGATGTAGGAAGCTCCAGCCAGGGTCTGGTGGACTTTTTCCGAAAGCTCAGAAACCAGCAAATCATCACGTTCAATCAGGCAAACCCCTATTATCAGACACACCCGCTTGCCAATAGCAGAATGACGGCGCTGGAGGCGCGCGTTCAGGAATCCGAAAATCTGGACAACGTGGATACCGAAGAAGAGATCATGCGTCTGAAAATGATCCAGGCAAAAATTCACGGCTTTTTGCAGAATTCACAAACAACCCTGCGACAGTACCCTCTGGCTGATACCTCGGCTCCTGCCCGCTATGCACGGGCGGTTGCCTATTACCGAGGCTCCAATCTCAATGCCGGGCTTAGAGAGATTGACAGTTTGATCGCTGAACAGCCGGAAAATCCATTCTTCTATGAACTCAAAGGCCAGATGCTATTCGAACATGGTAGAATCGCAGAGTCCGTCGAGCCGCACCGGCGCTCTTCGGAACTGGCACCACAATATGCCCTGTTGAAAGTCAATCATGCACGCGCACTCGTTGCTCTGGAGCGCGAAGCACAAATGAACGAAGCAATCGATATCCTGAAACTGGCCCTGAATATGGAGCCGGACAATATATTTGGCTGGACAGAACTGGCGAGAGCCTACAGCGCTATTGGCCGCGATGACCTGGCGGCTTTCGCAACTGCCGAGGCTTATTTCAACGCCGGTGTGCCCCATGAGGCCCATCGCTTTGCCACGAGAGCCAGCAAATTGCTCAACGAGCAGACACCGGAATGGCGTCAGGCGAACGATATTATTCGCGCTACAGCCGAAGATGCAGCCAAATTCCAGCGTCGAAACCCAGACCCCGGAGCACGTCGGGGGTGACAATCACTTCACATTTGTGTGGGTTCCGATAACTGACTTTTTCCGACCACAAATTCGATCTAATGATCAATCAAGATAAAATTTCGGGATATCTTCATGAGTAAATTCAAAGTTGCCACAATCGTCTCTGCAGCCCTTGTTGGTGCAGCAGCTTTAGGGTTCTCGATCACTTCTGGCAGTCAGGCTCAGTTCACTTCAAAAGAGAGCGGACAGAAAGCGGATCAGGCCGCCCTTGAGGAAACGATCAGAAATTACATTCTGGAAAACCCGGAGATTATTGCTCAGGCACTGGACCGATATGCCGAACAGGAAGCCCTGTTTGAAGAAGCCCGTATTCAGGAAAATCTGGACCGTCACCTGGCAGCATTACTGGATGAACGGGATGGTTACGTCATGGGGGCTAAAGGTGATGATGCGAAAGTTGCCGTTATAGAGCTGTTCGATTACCACTGCGGCTATTGCAAAACCGCTGCTGACTACATCGCAGGCATGATGGAAGAGGAAAGTGACGTGAAATTCGTTTTCCGTGAGTTGCCAATCCTGCGCGAAGAATCCGAATATGCAGCAAAAGTTGCGCTCGCCGCCCGCGAACAGGGCCGATATGGTGATTTGCATTTTGCCCTTATGGACTCCTCCGGGCTTCTTAATCAGGACAGAATTGAAGACATTGCCCGCAAGGTCGGCCTCAATATCGGCTCTCTGAATAGCAAGCGCGAGAGCGAGGAACTGGACGCAATTCTTGAACGCACGCTGGAAATTGCCATAGACATCGGTCTCACAGGGACCCCTTCCTTTATTGTGGCCTCAACTGACGGCGCATACAGCAAGATTATCCCCTATTGGGATCCGGAAGAGCTTGAAGAGGCAATTGAAGAAGCGCGCCAGGCGAGCTGATGCCTGCCCCTGACCTCGCGCCCTTCCATCTTGCCTTCCCTGTAGATGACATCGAAGCTGCAGAAACCTTCTATACCTCGGTTATAGGATGCACAGTTGGTCGGCGCTCGGAGCGCTGGATCGACTTCAATTTTTTCGGCCATCAGGTCGTCGCGCATCTATCCGACAGTTCGAAAAACGAATCAGTCAGCCTTGTGGATGGCGACGACGTGCCTGTCCGCCATTTCGGGCTCGTTTTGGACAAGGCAAACTGGAGCGAGATTCGCACCCGAATCGAAAAATCCAAAACTGACTGGCTTATTGCTCCGAAAATCCGGTTTCAGGGCCAACCCGGTGAACAGGGAACATTTTTCGTGCGCGATCCGGCAGGAAACGCGCTTGAATTTAAATATTTTGAGGACTTGGCGCAGTTATTTGCCCCCTGAACCGGGGGCAATTTTATCATTTTACGCTCGCCAGACGCATAAGCATGGTTAATGCGGAACCCAAGCTGCAACAGGGATGTGTCAAAAGGGTAACACTTTTCCCGAATGTAATAATTAACCCTTTTCTCCCCTTGTGTAAATTTTCAGAAACCTTACCGTCGCGATGGGTTATTCCACGGGTTTAATTCGTAACAACGTAACTTAAGAGGATAAAATGGGTACTCTAGACCTTAAAAAGTGGC
>JALEGJ010000064.1 GCA_022763115.1 Aquisalinus sp. | reverse complement strand
TTGATTTAAGAGCCGGGTTTTGCCAGTTTCCGGCCAAATCTCGAGGGGGTGATGCCCATCGCCCACTATAACATAATCTGATTTGGAGGATTTCATGTCACTATCTTTGTGGCTCGTCATTGGGGCGGGTTTTCTGGCAGTGCTTTACGGGCTCTGGACTATTCGTGGTCTGATGTCGGCACCAACCGGTAATGAGCGGATGCAGGAGATCGCCGCCGCTATTCAGGAAGGCGCACAAGCTTATCTCAAGAAGCAGTACACTACGATTGCAATTGTAGGTGTTGTCGTAACGCTCGTACTCTTGGCTTTATTCCGTGACCTGGTAACGCCATTCGGATTTGTGCTGGGTGCAGTACTTTCCGGTGTGGCAGGGTATATCGGCATGCTTGTTTCTGTACGTGCTAACGTCCGGACAACAGAAGCCTCTCGCGATAGCCTTGCTAAAGGTCTGGACATTGCGTTCAAGTCAGGTGCCGTAACGGGCATGCTGGTTGCAGGCCTCGCACTGCTTGGTATCGCTGGTTACTATGCAATTCTCACAGGGATGTTTGGCGCAGCGCCTGAAAGCCGCACGGTTGTAAACGGTCTGGTCGCTCTGTCGCTTGGTGCATCACTGATTTCCGTTTTTGCCCGTCTTGGCGGCGGTATCTTCACCAAAGGTGCTGACGTTGGTGGTGACCTTGTGGGCAAGGTTGAAGCCGGTATTCCGGAGGATGATCCTCGGAACCCGGCAACGATTGCTGACAATGTTGGCGACAATGTTGGCGACTGTGCCGGCATGGCGGCTGACCTCTTCGAGACATACGTGGTGACCATGGCCGCAACGATGGTGCTGGGCTCTATCCTCTTTGCAACGGCAGGGGATGCCACAATCAGCAGCATCATGCTCTATCCGATGGCGATCGGTGGCGCGTGTATCGTGACGTCCATTCTTGGCACATTTGCTGTTCGTCTCAGCTCCGGCTCTACAAACATCATGGGGGCACTGTATAAAGGGCTTATCGCCACAGGCGTCCTGTCCTGGATTGTGCTGGCTGTTGTAACCAGCAGCGTCCTTGGCTGGGGCCAGGAGTATATCGTTGGCGACAAGAGCTTTACCGGCCAGAGCCTGTTCTGGTGCGGCACGCTTGGTCTTGTGATTACCGGTCTGATCGTATGGATCACGGAGTATTACACAGGCGTTGACTTCCGCCCGGTGAAATCCGTTGCCAAGTCGTCAGAGAGTGGTCACGGCACAAATGTGATCCAGGGTCTGGCTATTTCCATGGAAGCGACGGCCCTGCCAGCTATTGTGATTGTTGTTGGCATTATTGCGACATACAGCCTTGCGGGTCTTTTCGGCATCGCGATTGCTGTGACCACCATGCTGGCGCTGGCCGGTATGATTGTCGCGCTCGACGCTTTCGGTCCTGTTACTGACAATGCTGGCGGTATCGCCGAAATGTCCGAACTTGATCCTGAAGTCCGCAACACAACAGACGCGCTGGACGCCGTGGGGAACACAACCAAAGCTGTTACCAAAGGCTACGCTATTGGCTCTGCCGGTCTTGGTGCTTTGGTGCTGTTTGCGGCTTACACAGAAGACCTCAAGCACTTCATTGATGATGCGACAGCTGACAAGTATTCATGGTTCCTGACCAACCAGATCAGCTATGACTTCTCATTGTCAAATCCGTATGTCGTGGTTGGCCTTTTTGTTGGTGGTCTCTTGCCATATCTCTTTGGCTCCATGGCAATGCAGTCCGTGGGCCGTGCTGCCGGCGCGATTGTTGAAGAAGTGCGCCGCCAGTTCAAAGAGAAACCAGGCATTATGGAGCGTACCGAGAAACCTGATTATGCGCAGGCAGTGAACATTCTCACCAGCGCAGCGATCAAGGAAATGGTTGTACCATCCATGCTGCCTATCCTGACACCAATTCTGCTTTACGTGCTGGTTGGTCTTGTCGCGGGCCCGTCAGAAGCGTTGTCAGCGCTTGGTGCGATGTTGATGGGTGTTATCATCACAGGTCTCTTCGTTGCGCTGTCCATGACAGCGGGTGGCGGTGCCTGGGATAACGCCAAGAAATATATCGAGGATGGCAACCACGGCGGCAAGGGCTCCGAAGCCCACAAGGCCGCTGTAACAGGTGATACTGTTGGTGATCCGTATAAGGATACCGCAGGGCCAGCTGTGAACCCGATGATTAAGATTACGAACATCATCGCGCTCCTGCTTTTGGCCTTCCTTGCCAACCTCGGCTAAGACGCGTTTGCAACCAATCTCTATTCACGCTAAAAACGCCCCTGTAATGGGGCGTTTTTTTTGGGAGTTAGACGGGTGATTGCAAGCAGGTATTACTACCAGCGTCTGGTCAAGTTGCGGGACGGACTGGATGCTGATGAGAAAAAGAGATTTGACGAGTTTTTCTTCTCGAAGCGGAAAAACCAGACACATCTTTTCGTTACAAGTCAGTTTGTCGGCGACTACGGCATTGATCGTATGGCCTTGGGCCAGCCCCTTATTGGTATCCTGAAACTGGTCACCCTTGGTGGACTGGGTATCTGGACGCTGGTGGATTATTTTCTGATCGGGGGCTCGGCAAGATTGAAGAACCTGAAAATGGCAGAGGCGTTCGTCGCTGAGATGAGGGGGATATCACATGACCGAAAATGAATTTTTGAGAAAGCTTTTTGATGAGCGCGATGCTCTCCCGACAGATAATGACCGGGAGGCCTTCGATTGGGCATATTTTCAGCAGATGAAAAATCCGGTTATTCAGTACGGATATAATTATTTTCTAGGCTGGCTTGGTATCGACAAGTTTACACTTGAGAATGCCAAAGACGGCTTTTTGAAACTTGCAGCAGGTATCATGAGTATTATCGGCTTTATCGCCGGTGTGATCATGCTGGAAGAGGGACACGACGCGGGCGGGTTTCTGTTTCTGCTGGCTGTCCCGATAATAGTTTGGGTCATTGTGGATTTCTTCCTGACACCAGGTGCCACGAGAGAATATAACGCCAAACTCATTGACGACGTGCAGGAATAATCTGCCGGTATGATTTGACGTGACAGAAGCTATTATCTTCGATTGCGACGGTGTGCTGGTAGACAGCGAGATTGTGGGTCTGGAAGACACGGCCGCATTCATGCGCACGAAAGGCTTTGACTGGCAGGCAGCAGATCTCGTGCGCCTTTTTACAGGTCTGCGGGATGATGTTTTTGCTGCGAAGCTCGGTGATGAATATGCGAAAGTGTTGGGCCGTCTGCCAACGGAAGAAGAGGCGGCAGAACTCTTCACGACAATGATCGAAAACCGCCGTCACAATCGTCATCAGTTGCAGGCTGTGCCCGGCACAGCCGAAATGGTTTCGGTTCTGAAGGAGCTTCCCTTCAAACGGGCCGTCGCCTCCTCGACGCGCATTCAGTATTTGCACGATAAATTGACACGGTTTGACCTGTGGGATGATTTTGCCCCCCATGCCTATTCAGCGGAGCTGGTAGATCACGGCAAACCGGCACCGGATATCTTTCTGTATGCTGCTGAAAAAATAGAAGCTGATCCGGCGCGCTGCATAGTCATTGAAGACAGTGCGAACGGTGTCAGCGCTGGCATTGCCGCTGGCATGACAGTCTGGGGCTTTACTGGCGGCGGGCACTGTTATGCAGGCCATGGCAACAGACTACTGGAAGCTGGCGCAGTTGAGGTCATTGAGAACCATGGCGCTTTACAGGAAAAGCTGACGGCTCTTGCCGCTGCCTGAACAGTTGACGCAAGCGGCGGACGCTTCATAGTCTTTATCATGCAGTTTCCTTCAGACAACTGGTCCGGCGTTCACCCGAAAATCATGGACGCAATCCTCGCAGCCAATCAGGGGAGTGTGCCAGCCTATGGCGGCGATGACTTGACCGATCAGGCGCGTCAGCTCTTCTGCGACGTTTTCGAGCGCGACTGCGCTGTCTTCTTTGTTGCAACGGGCAGTGCCGCTAATGGCCTGGCGCTGTCGCAGATCGTACCCCCTTATGGCGGGATCCTTTGCAGTGATGTTTCCCACATAAATATCGACGAGCCGGGCACTGTCGAGCTTTTTACCGGGGGTGCACGGTTGATCCCGATCGCCAGTGAAGCTGGCAAGATTACGCCGGACCAAATTCATGCAGAGATGCGCTTCTATAATCCGCCAGAGCAGCGCCGGGTAAAAGCATCTGCCCTCAGCCTGACGCAGGGAACTGAAAGTGGTACTGTCTACGCTGTGTCAGAAATCGAAGGCTTGTGCGACGCAGCGAAATCCCACGGGTTGAAAGTGCATATGGACGGCGCGCGCTTCGCCAATGCCGTCGCGCATCTTGGCCGCAGCCCGGCAGAAGCAACATGGAAGGCAGGTGTTGATGTTCTGTGCTTTGGCGCAACCAAAAATGGCGCCATGGCGGCAGAGGCCGTCGTCTTCTTTCACCCGCAGCAGGCGGAGGAATTCGGCTCCCGCTTGTCGCGTGCCGGACAGGTCTTTTCCAAGAACCGTTTCATTTCAGCACAATGGGTAGCCTTGCTAACAGATAATCTCTGGCTGGAAATGGCGGCACAGGCGAACGCTGCCGCGACAAAACTTGCGGCAGGTATTGCCGGTATTAAAGGCTGCGAGGTGGTCTGGCCGACCCAGATCAATGAAGTTTTTGCCACCCTTCCCGGAGGCGTGGCTGAGCAGATGCGTGAAGAGGGCGCGCACTTCTATGACTGGCTCTATCCCGGCGATAAGTGGGACGGAAACTTACAGCGCATGGTGACGAATTTCTCTACGTCTGAGAAGGAAGTTGATTCTTTGTTGGGGAAACTGGAATTATTAGTGGCTCAATTAAAAATCTGAAAAATTCATATACCAATGAATATTAAAACCTGGATGAAATAGTCGTATTTTCATCCAGGTTATGATGTAAAAGTTGTTGTCGTTTTGTCGATAGAGTTCGTTAAACCGCCTAAACTTATCGCAAATGTATCAGAAGCCGTACTTTGCTGAGAACTGGATTTTGTTCATGGCCCCGTCAATACCGCTTTCCAGCTCACGGTTAGCGTAGATGTACTCCACACCTACATCCAGTTTCGGAGCGATCTGGTATATCAGGTTCGCGTGTACGGAGTACACTTCATCTGTCACACCTGAGCCCGTAAACGCAACCGGGTTATCAGCCTTGAAGTACCCCGCAGTCAGGTTCGAGCGCAATGAATCGTTCCAGAAATGACGGTAGGAGGCGAAACCGGAAAGGGTACCGATGGTTTCCAGCTCACCATTCGTATCGACCGCAGCATCATTGACGATGTTGACACCAACATAGCGGCCTATGCCTTCACCCGCAGTCAGCATATATCGGAAATCGTCCTTGTGACCTACTTTCAATTTACCGGCAAGGCTGATGCCATAGCCGAGAGCGGTATCCTCCTTGGCACCAGATACAAGGTCTTCTTCCATCTTCAAATTACGAACGATGCCAGCAACTGTCATGTGGCCCCAGTCGCCCTTATTGGTATAGCGCGCTGTGAGATCAGGTAACGGATCATCGCCAGGTAACAGGCGGGCGCCTGTGCTGGTGGTAATTTCGGTTTCCGGTTGTTCAATGGCGATTTCAATCGGACCGTTCTTGTAACGGATCATTGGCTGTCGTTCAAAAACAGTACCTTCTGTCGGGCCGATGAAATCAAGATTATCCGGCAAGGCGGCAACGTCCTGGAACGTCGACCAGGTCTGGCCAATCAGCCATTTATCAAAAGTCAGATAGGCTTGCCGCATTCTCGGCGAGAAACTGTTGGAAACGCGCTCATTACCGTCATTGGTAACCTGAAAATCAAGTTCGATCTTGCCACCAATATCATGGCCGCCTCTATTGGAATTCATCCCAAAGATGAATCGTGTTTCCCGTGGATTGAAGTCGAATACCGGTCCGGTACCTTCGCCGCCAACCGGAATGGTGCCGGGAATATAGAAGTCACGACCAAGGCTGTTGGTTGGTAACTCGCCGCTGTCAAAGTCTGTGACGGAAGCATCCAGTTTTACAAACCCGCTGAAGCTTACCTGCGTGTCGCCCATGGCAAAGCCTTTTGTTGCTGGGGCGGCAGGTTGGGGCGCAGTCGCGGTCATGGCCACAGGTGTAGCGGTGGGTATCTGTACTACAGCTGTCTGGTTTGCAGGCACGCTATTGGCGGTTGCAACAGCTTCTTTCAGCAGTGTGTTGGCTTCCATCAGCGTTGCTGCCTGTTCAGCCGTAATGGATGTCTCCGTGGTTTCCAGTTTTTCAAGGATTAGGTCCAGTTTACTTTCCAGCGCCGACACGCGACTTTCAAGGTCATCCCCACCCAGTGCATAGGCTGGTGTAGACAAGGCAAAAAGGGAAACCGCCGTGACAAGTGATTTTTTCAGTGTTTTGGCGGCGTTTTGATTTTTCATTTTGATCCTCCCGCTAGGTTACAACAGGCGTATGCTGGCAACTTTCACAGACTTTTCCATTCGCCTTTGGTCTATGCGACCAAGGTCGAATGGTTGGGGTGGGTGACTTTCAGCTATGATCTGCCTGCGGCCAAACAGTTCCGTGACCGAATGCTTTAGTCTCGACCGTTTGGGCGTTGTTATCGGCAACAGATCGGGAGAAGAGATCATGGCAGACGCATCAGCCCCCACCGTAACCCCTTTTGATTCAGGAACAGCGGTCGCTGTGCCGGATAGTTTTGCCAAGACAGCGCATATTGACGCAGAGAAATACGATGCGCTGTATGAGCAGTCTGTCAAGGATCCGAACGCCTTCTGGGGAGAGGTCGCTGGCCGATTGGACTGGATGTCTCCTTTTGAGACCGTACAGGATGTCAGTTGGAACAAAGATGATCTGCATATAAGTTGGTATAAGGAAGGGACGCTGAACGTATCAGTCAACTGTATTGACCGTCACTTGGCAGATAAAGCGGATCAGACGGCCATCATCTGGGAAGGTGATGATCCTGATATCTCGAGGCATATCTCCTATCGCGCCTTACATGAGAATGTCTGCCGTTTTGCAAATGTGCTGAAAGCACGTGGTGTACGCAAAGGCGAGCGAGTGATTATCTATATGCCGATGATTCCGGAAGCAGCATTTGCCATGCTCGCCTGTGCTCGCATTGGGGCTGTGCACTCCATCGTTTTTGGCGGCTTTTCGCCAGAAGCGCTGGCCAGCAGGATTGAGGATTGTGGCGCGACCTGCATCATCACCGCAGATGAAGGGCGTCGCGGAGGTAAAACTGTCCCCCTGAAGGTCAACGTCGATGCAGCATTGGCACATCCGGACCATCAAAACAGGGTACGCACAGTCATTATGGCCCACTGCACGGGCGGTGAGGTGCCTTTCAATCCAGGTCTCGACCTATGGCTGGATGAAGCCATGCAGGATGTCGCACCAGATTGTCCGCCAGAAGAAATGGAAGCCGAAGATCCGTTATTTATTCTTTATACATCTGGCTCTACCGGAAAACCAAAGGGTGTTCTACACACGACAGGCGGATATCTTGTTTACGCCAGCTTCACTCATGAGGTTGTTTTTGATTATAAGCCGGGTGACGTTTACTGGTGTACCGCTGATGTTGGCTGGATTACGGGTCATTCCTATATTGTTTATGGTCCCCTTGCGAATGGTGCGACAACGTTGATGTTTGAGGGGGTGCCGACATACCCTGATGCTGGCCGCTGTTGGCAGGTCGTTGATAAGCACAAGGTCAATATTTTCTACACTGCGCCGACCGCCATTCGTGCCCTGATGCGTGAGGGAGACGATTATGTGACCAGATATGACCGCTCATCCTTGCGTTTGCTAGGGTCTGTTGGTGAGCCAATCAATCCTGAAGCATGGTCATGGTATCATCGGGTAGTAGGGGACAGCCAATGTCCGGTTGTGGACACCTGGTGGCAGACTGAAACGGGTGGCATACTCATTACCCCACTTCCTGGGGCGACAGCGTTAAAGCCGGGGTCAGCCACAAAACCTTTCTTTGGTGTCAAGCCTGCATTGGTTGATAACGATGGCAACTTTCTTGATGGCGCTACAGAAGGTAATCTAGTTCTGACAGGTTCCTGGCCGGGGCAGATGCGCACCGTCTATGGTGATCATAAGCGCTTTATAGAGACTTATTTCACGACATATCCAGGCCTCTATTTCACGGGCGATGGAGCCCGCAGAGACGAAGACGGCTATTACTGGATTACAGGGCGTGTTGATGATGTGCTAAATGTTTCCGGTCATCGCATGGGAACGGCTGAGATTGAAAGTGCTTTGGTACTTCATAAGAACGTCGCTGAAGCAGCGGTTGTTGGCTATCCACATGAAATAAAAGGCCAGGGTATTTATTGCTATGTGACCCTTAATGCCGGTGTCGAAATGACAGCTGAACTCGGTGCTGAGCTGAAGCGGCAGGTGCGTCAGGAAATCGGACCAATTGCGACACCTGATTTCATTCATTTCACGCCAGGCTTGCCAAAAACGCGCTCCGGCAAAATCATGCGGCGCATTCTGCGCAAGATTGCCGAGAATGAGTTTTCCAGTCTGGGCGATATCTCTACGCTTGCCGATCCTGGTATCGTAGATGTGCTGATTGAGGGCAGACTTAACAGCTGATTCGTGGCATAGCAGGTATATGCTGAAACCTGTAGTGATTGCCGACGACCATCCGCTATTTCGTTCCGCCCTGAAGCAGGCTGTAACCAAAGCTGCGCCTGAGCGAGAGATCATTGAAACCAGTAGTCTGGGCTCAACACGTGAAGTGCTTACACGCGTTGAGCCGGGCCTGCTTTGCCTGGATCTGCATATGGAAGATAGCGAAGGTTTCGCGGGGATGATCTCCATGCGTCATGATTACCCGATGCTGCCTATTGCAGTTATCTCTGGCAGTGATACGCCGGAAATAATCAGGCGGGCACTGAACTTTGGTGCATCTGGTTTTATCCCCAAGGCTTCAGAGCTGGAAATGATTACCGAGGGGATCACGAGCATCCTGGATGGCGAGATATGGAAGCCGGATGGAATAGAGATACAGGCAGACGCTTCTCAGGCAGAAGATGAAATGGCAAAACGCCTCGCCAGCCTGACACCTGCGCAGTTGAAGGTTCTCACAAGCGTTCATGAAGGCCTTTTGAACAAACAGATTGCGTTCAACATGGGCATTACCGAAGCAACGGTGAAAGCTCACCTGACAGCGATTTTCAGAAAACTGGATGTCCTGAATCGCACGCAGGCTGTGCTTGCGGCAGCATCGCTTTTTGTAGATCGGGATGATCCGAAGAAAGATGCCTGAAGTGACCCTTATTCAGCCGCGACTGTATTCTGACGCAGTAAAAAAGCGCGCAAAACAGCTGGCTCAACCGGTTTTGCCAAAACCAGTATGCCGTATTTTGCAGCCTTTTGCTCAACAAAACTGCTCTCTTCACCTGTGAGAAGTGCTGCTGAAGGTGGCCGGTCTGTAATCGCTGAAAAATAATCCATGACGTCGAGGCCGGTTTCATCATTGTCAAGCCGGTAGTCCAATAACAACATATCCGGAACTTCAACACCTGCCGGATAGTATGAAATAACTTCATCAAGACTGTGCGCAAGCTTTGCTTCAATGCCCCATCTCTTGAGCAGGGCTGCCATGGCCTCAAGAACCTGTGAGTCATTATCGACACATAATATACTCATGTTACTGAGGGTACTGGCTGTTTTCGGGGGGGTGGGTTTAACGGCTTTTGTGCGACCCGCTCTTTCCAAAGTGACACTGAAGACTGAGCCTGATCCCGGCTCTGAACGGATATCAACAGTGTGATTCAGCAATCTGCAAATACGCTCAACTGTTGCCAGGCCAAGGCCAACCCCTTGAGCGTGCGTATCGTTCTGTAATCTGGTGAATTCTCGAAAGACGTCTTTGTGTTTACTTTCTGGAATACCGGTTCCCGTATCACAGACCTGAATTTGAACCTTGTTGTTGCCTCTGCGTCGACAGCCAATCAGAATGCCGCCCTCATTTGTATATCTGATTGCGTTTGATATCAGGTTTTGAAGTACACTGCGCAATAGTCCGCGATCTGTCGAAACAGCGATGGTCGTGTCGACCGACCGCAGAAACAGCGCCTTTTCGGAGGCGATCATCCGAAACTCATCGACCAGTTCTTTCAACAGCTCGTTTAGGGAGAAAGTCGTTTTGCTGGGGGTCACACCACCCGCATCCAGCTTTGAGATATTCAACAAGGTCTTCAGCAAAAGATCAGCAGAAGTGATAGACTGCTCGACTTTACGGGCAAGTTCAGTGTTCTGCCCGGTTGTTTCAAGATCATCAATGAGCGCCGAGTTGAACAATCTTGCAGCATTGAGCGGTTGCAGAACATCATGGCTCGCAGCTGCAAGAAAGCGGGTTTTTGATTTAGTTGCGACAATCGCCTCTTGCCTGGCAAGATCCAGCGCCTCATTCAGGCTTTCCAGCTCTCTTGTGCGCAACTGGACTCGTTCTTCCAGTGTGTCATTGGTATTCTGCAAGGCTTGCTCTGCAGCACGCCGGTCAGTTATATCCTGATAGAGACCAAAGAAACCTGCTATATCTTTTCCATCTGTATACTGTGGAACATAAGTAACCTGCATGGTCCGGATTTCGCCATCGTGCTCTTTCTCGATATCGAAAGAGACGCGCTGACCCGTAATGACTTGACGAATATATGGTACACGAAGTGCGTATTCTTCATCTGAAAGAATCGAGGTCAGGGTTTTGCCGCGTAACTGTGTGGCATTTTGACCGAACATTTTTCGGTAGGCAGCATTACTGAAAAGTATAACTTCATTTATGTCAGTATAGGCAACCGGAAAGGGAATGTTTTCAGTATAAAATCGGATACTCTCTTCGCTGTTTCGCAGCGCGGATTCTATGTTTTTATACTCGGTGATATCTGTGAATGTTGTCACGTACCCGCCGCCCGGGATGGGTTTTCCCTGTATCTTGATGACGGTGCCATTCAGGCGTTGTCGTTCATATGTGTGTGGTGTTCCAGCTCTCAGGTGGGATAACCGTTTTTCTATTTGTTGCTGCGCGTCACCTCTCCCGAACTCACCTCGGTCGGCGTTAAATCGGAGAATTTCCTGTACCGGTTTTTCTGCATGAATAAACCCTTCCGGGAAATCATAGATCTGAAGATAGGCGGTGTTCCAGGCAACTAGTTTCATGTCGCGATCTATCACTGAAACACCCTGCGGAATGTTTTCTAGCGTCGTTTGCAATAACTCCTGATTGAAGGAGAGTATTTGTGAGGTCTCATCAAGCAGGGTTACAACATCCTCTACACCGAGACCTTTGCCCGTAAGGGTACGGGTGAGAAGTATCCGTGCTGACGAAGAACCAAGTGTTCTTGCGATTTGCTTTTCCGCAAATCGGATAAAATCAGCATCAATCAGGTCATCTTCCAAAAAGGCTTTGTTGGTTAGGACCCTGTAGGCTTCTAGTGATTTTTCCGCTTGTTCCGGACCAAGAAATTTTTCCAGAATAATGCGCACATCACCTGCGGTGAGGTTATTGTCCGGAATCAGCTCTTCGCTCATTTCCTTTTGGTTGTTGCCACCTTTCAGGAAGTAGGATGCTTGCACTTTCTCTCCGACCGTAAGTGCCGAGAGTTTTGAAATGATAATATACAGACCAGCATTTGCGGTGAGAGACAGGAATGTGCCGTTGGTCAGATCATCCCATCCAAACGGCATAATATAACTGGCAAAGGAAGGCTGTTGCAGAAGAGATGGGATCAACAGGGCTATAAGCCAGATGGTGAAACCAGTCAGTAGGCCAACATTTGCCCCCGCCTGTGTGCCATGGCGCCAGTATAAACCGCCAATCAGCGCCGGGGAGAATTGGGCTGCTGCCGCGAAGGATATAATGCCAAGGCTCGCCAGATTTAAGGTAGGCGGAACATAGGCGGCAAAGCTGGCCGCAGAGAATAACAGAACGGCTATTGTTGCACGGCGCATGGTCAGGATGGTTCTTGAAATATCCGTCTGATCCCGATTGGCACCTCTTTGCAGGTTCATATAGGCGGGTATAAGCAGGTCATTCGTGATCATGGTGCTCAAGGCGACTCCACCAACGATGATCATCGCTGTTGCGGCGGCAAAGCCGCCAATAAATGTAATCAATGTCAGTAATTCATTTCCCTCTGACGCGGGCAGGGCGAGAACGAAGAGGTCCGGATTTTCAATGCTGGTGGCCGGTGTTTTCAAACCTGCCAGAGTGATTGGAATTACTAGCAGGGAGACAATGATCAAGTAGCTGACAAATCCAAGCCCTGCTTTGCCGATTGATTTTTCATCCTGGCACTCGACAATCATGACGTGAAACTGACGTGGCAGGCATAAAACTGCTGCCATTGAAAGAACGGTCAGGGTTAGAAAGCGGTCAGTCATCAGCGGTGCAGCAAACGGGTTTTCTTGCAACTGCACTGTATCGTTCGCGCCGCTGCTGAGAAGTATCAGGGCGAGACAACCGACAGCCAGCAGCGCCAACAGTTTGATCAGAGAGTCGAGGGCAATCGCCGCTATCATGCCCCGGTTATGCTGGGTAACATCAAGATGCCTTGTGCCGAAAAAAATCGCAAACAGGGCCAGCATCGCCGCAATGGAAAAAAGTTCTGCTGTCAGGCCGAAGGCGAAGGTGTCCGTTATGCTCTCAAGCGTAAAGGTTACGGAGCGGAGTTGAAGGGCAAAATAAGGAATTGCGCCGAACGTCGCAATCAGGGTGACCAGAGTGGCAAGGCTGCGACTGCGGCCATATCTCGCTGAGAGGAAATCCGCTATTGACGTTGTGTTTTGTTGTTTCCCGACAGTAACCAGTTTGCGTACCAATGGCCTGGCAATAGTAAAAACAAGGATTGGCCCCAGATAGATGGGTAGATATTCCCAGCCAGAAGAAGCCGCTGTACCAACGGCACCGTAGAACGTCCAGGACGTGCAGTACACGGCAAGTGACAAGCTGTAGATGATGAGGGTGCTTTTGGGGCCCGCGGCGTTTATTTTACCTAACCGGAGTTTCTGGCGATCTCCCAGCCATGCCACAGCGAACATCGCCAGAAAATACACACCCAGGGCCGCCATGATAGGCAATACCGGCACAGATATCTCCCTAACTCATTGTTTTTTGATCATTTTAGTCCCTTTCTATCGTTCATGCAAAAAAAAGCGGGCCCGAAGGCCCGCTGTCAGTTAGCTCCTTGAGAGGAGGGGAAGGGCACTAATGGGCGTGCGCCACACCGGCGCCATCCGGAATGCGGATGTCGTCCACGAGATCACGCACTTCCATCGGAACCGGCTTGGTGAAGCTCGCGACCACAAAGGCGACGGCGAAGTTAATCACCATACCGATGGAGCCGATACCCTCGGGTGAAATACCGAACAGCCAGTAATCCTTATTGTTCAGCTCAGGCGCACCGAACTTGAAGAACCAGATATAGCCCATCGTGAAGATAAGCCCGGCAATCATTCCTGCTATGGCGCCTTCCTTGTTCATTCCACGGAAGAAGATACCCATGAGGATCGCCGGAAACAGGGAACATGCAGCCAGACCAAAGGCCAGGGCGACAACCTGTGCAACAAAACCCGGAGGGTTGATGCCGAAGTAACCAGCAATGGTAATGGCAACCACAGCAGCGCCGCGTGCAGCCCACAATTCCTGCTTGTCCGAGATATTCGGGACAAAAGTCTTCTTCATCAGGTCGTGACTGATTGAGGCAGAAATCACCAGAAGCAGACCCGCTGCTGTGGAAAGGGCAGCGGCAATACCACCAGCGGCCACAAGGGCGATGACCCATCCTGGCAGCTTGGCAATCTCCGGATTGGCCAAGACCATGATGTCGCGATCAACATAAACTTCGTTCTGGCCTTCTGTTGGTGTGTTCGTGAGGGCACGTTCGCCACTTGCACCTGTTTCACCGGAGAATGCCGGCTTGCCAGAGAAGGCGGCCCCATCACGATACTGAATGTTGCCATCCTTGTTTTTGTCAATCCAGCCAATGAGGCCAATGCCTTCCCAGCTTTTCACCCATTCAGGTGTCGCTGTTTCACCGGCTTCACCTGCGTAGCTCGTTTCGTTTACCGTCTCGATAAAGTTGATCCGTGCAAACGCACCAACAGCAGGTGCTGTTGTGTACAGCAAGGCAATGAAGATCAATGCAAAGCCAGCGGATTTACGCGCGTCAGATACTTTGGGTACTGTAAAGAAGCGCACGATAACGTGTGGCAGCCCAGCCGTACCGACCATCAACGCCATGGTGATCGCAAAGATATCAACGAGAGACTTTTTGTTCTCCGTGTAAGGCTGGAAGCCAAGCTCCACCAGAGTCGAATCAAGTTTCTGTAACACGGTCATGCCACTGTTGCCGACTTCACCTCCAAGGCCGAGCTGAGGAACAGGATTTCCCGTGATCAGCATGGAGATAAAGATAGCTGGTACCAGATAGGCAAAAATCAGCACGCAATATTGTGCAACCTGTGTGTAAGTGATGCCTTTCATTCCACCAAGTACGGCGTAGAAAAAGACGATCCCCATACCGACAAGAACACCCATATCAATAGGTATGTCGAGAAAGCGTGAGAAGACTACGCCAACGCCGCGCATCTGACCGGCAACATAGGTGAACGAGATTACGATCAGGCAGATAACCGCAACAACGCGTGCAACCTTGGAGTAATACCTCTCCCCGATGAAATCCGGTACGGTGAACTGCCCGAACTTGCGTAGATAAGGTGCCAGTAGAAGTGCCAGCAAAACATAGCCGCCGGTCCAGCCCATCAGATACATGGAGCCATCATAGCCGGCAAAAGCAATAATACCTGCCATGGAGATGAAGGAGGCGGCACTCATCCAGTCAGCTGCCGTGGCCATGCCGTTGGCGACCGGGTGTACACCGCCGCCAGCGACATAGAAGTCCTTGGTGGAACCGGCACGCGACCAAATGGCGATGCCGATATAGAGGGCAAATGAAAGCCCGACAAAAATATATGTAAGAACCTGGGTACTCATTGTTGCCTCCCTTAGTCGTCATCAACGCCGAACTGGCGCTCGATGCGGTGCATTTGTGTTGAGTAGACAAAAATCAGTACGACGAAGACGTAGATTGATCCTTGTTGGGCGAACCAGAAACCGAGTGGCACACCAAAGAAGTTGATGTTGTTCAATTGCTCAACAAAGATAATGCCCGCACCAAAGGATACGACAAACCAGACCGCGAGAAGGGCAAAAAGAAGTTTCAGATTTGCCGCCCAGTATTGGCTGGCGCGCTCCTCTGTTGTCGGCTGGCCCACATGGCCATCAACAGGCATATTTTCGCCTTTATGCTCAAAGGCTTTTGGTTCCGGGATTGATCCCGATAGTGCAGTATCGCTCATGACTTACCTCCCTTGTAAAAATGCTTTTGGGGTACTTAAAAGCTACGCCTATTGGGCGGGCCGCACTACGCGACTTTAGTCTAAGGGAAGGTGGAAATAATTGGTGGTAGTTCTGTGGCTGATGTTTCGCGAGTTGCTGAAAATCTGACGCAGGCCAGTATTTATCTAAGGGTGAGTTAAGGTTATTTTGCCGGGATACGGGCTGATACATACTGGAGATGTCAGGAGCCGGGGCTGTACATTTTCATGATCGTGACTAGATAATCTTGGGGACGCGCCAGAAACAAAAACCGGTTCAACGAAGGCTGAATGATGGCAGATACTCTGATTAAGGAAGACACAATCGCCAAGTCGTCAATCGACGTGCCTTTTCAGCGTGTGCGCCCCCTCCTCGATCAGGGAAAGAATGCCGGAATCGATCCGGCACTGTTGTTGCAGGAAACTGCTTTGTCAGAAAGTGCATCGGACTTGACATCAGAAACTTCTGTCTCACTCGCTGACTACTACCGCATTCAAAACCGACTGGCAGTCCTGATAGGCGACGAAACTTGCCACCTGTCTGAGCGTCAACTTATTCCGGGTAGTACAGATTTTGTCTTGCGGCATGTCGGGGAGAGCACGAGCCTGCAGCAAGCCATGAGGGTTATCGCTGAGTCTTATAACCTCTTGCATGGGGGCGCCTTCAACAGGGTAGAAGCTGCAGGGACGCACATAGATTATATCATTGATGACAGGGCATTTCCTTATACATTTGAACCAGAGTCAGATCAGGCGTATTTTGCAATGGAAAGTACCCTGATTTTTTTGCATTGTATGCTGGTAACGATCTGCCCACAGAATGCAGAAGGGGCGCTGACAGCCTTGAGCCTCAGGAGGCCGGCGCGAGACAGTAGTTGCAATCACCTGTCTTATTGGCAGGTGCCGGTCAGATTTGGCCAGCCTGTTTACGCGGTGCGCTTCAAGGCGCACGCTATGGCAAAGGCCATGCCCCGGCCAGCGGCCACGCATCTAAGTGCGCGAGCTGTTTACGAGACGATTCAATCCGCGGTGGAAAGATCGGCGTTAAACAGTATCAAGACAATGCAAGCTCTTGTCGAGGATCATTTTCATCAGGGTATATATGAGCAGCATGAGATAGCTGCCGAGTTGGATATCAGTGTTGCGACGCTGCGACGGCGGCTGGCTGAAGAGGGCGTCAGTTTTCGTGATCTGCGTGAGGACATCCTGAATAAACAGGCGCAGGCTCTGTTGCGGGATGGACGGTCAGTCAGTGAAGTGGCCGAGCAACTGGGATTTGCCGAATTCCGCAGTTTTGTGCGCGCCTTCAAGAATTGGAATGGCGTAACACCCACGGCCTTTGTCGCCGGACGTGACAGTGCAAGGTGACTGACCGGATTGTGAGCGAAATTGTACACTTTGCGTGAGCCGTCGGGACATAGGCGACATGTGCCAATTACCTTAATGTTTTCATATAAGTTACATGAAAAGGGAGAACTGGCATGTCTGTCACAGGGTTCACAACGGGTAAAAAAATTCTTCTGAAATCAGCGCTTCTCAGCGTTTGTTCAACAGTCGCACTGGCTGGGGGGGCTGTGGCAGTGGCTCAGGAAACCTCCGCCTCAGCTGGTAATGATGAAGATGTTATTGTCGTATCAGCGCGTCGTCGCGATGAAAGTCTGCAGGATGTGCCTCTGGCCGTAACGGCAGTCAGCGGTGAGAAGCTTGAGACTACAGGGGCAATAGACATTACCGCCGTGCAGCGCTTTACGCCAAACTCCACCATTGAAGTCGCCCGCGGTTCAAACTCGACACTCATCGCCTTTATTCGGGGTGTAGGTCAGCAGGATCCGCTTTGGGGTTTTGAGCCTGGTGTCGGTCTTTATGTCGATGATATTTATATTGCGCGTCCACAGGGGGCTATCCTCGACATTTTTGATGTTGACCGTATCGAAGTCCTGCGTGGCCCACAGGGTACGCTCTATGGCCGTAATACCATCGGTGGTGCGATCAAATATGTGACACGCGACCTCAACCTTGAGGAGCCTGAGTTCAGTGCAAGGGTTAATGTTGGCACCTATGGCCAGTTTGATCAGATTATTACAGGCTCTATTCCCCTTTCGGACACCTTTGCTATTGGCGGCGCAATCGCAAATTATCAGCGCGACGGTTTTGGTACAAACCTGACGACTGGTGCTGATCATTACGACAAGGATGTCATTGCAGGCCGTCTGAATGCCCTCTGGGTACCGACAGAATCGGTTAAAGTGCGCCTTGCCTATGACAAGACTGAGGATAATTCCAACGCTAAGCATGGTCACCGTCTGTTGCCGGGCGTCACCAACGGCGAGCCAGTGACAAACAATATCTATGACACGCGTGGCGGTGCTGGAGATGATAACAGCGTTGAGTCTGAAGGTGGCTCCATCATCGCGGAATGGACAGTCTCCGATGCATTGACGCTGAAGTCTATCACGGCAATGCGCGAAGATTACACAACAACACCAATCGATTTTGACGCACTGCCAGTCAACGACTTCGACGTGCCTGCTTTCTACGATAACGAGCAGTTTACACAGGAAATCCTGGCCAACTTCGAGCATGACCGTATCTCGGGTGTCGCCGGGTTGTTCTATCTTGACGGACAATATGACGGTGCTTTTGACGTTGTGCTTGGGAACTTTGGTGTGAACGCGCCGACGTCCGGTCAGGTCAGCAAGGAAAGTATTGCGGTCTTTGCAGATGTCAGCATCGATCTGACGGATCAGATTTCCCTGTCTCTGGGCGGTCGGTACACAGAAGATGAAACTGAGGCATCCGTTCTGCGTCAGACTTTCCTGGGCACTGCGCCAAGCCCGCAGCTCGGTGGACCTGACAGGGCAGCATTCGCAACAAGTAGTGACTTCACATCATCACGTACAGATGATGCGTTCACACCGCGCGTTGCAATAAACTATGAGCCAAATGATGATCTGACACTTTATGCATCCTTCTCGGAGGGCTTTAAGTCAGGTGGTTTCGATCCGCGCGGTAATGCCGGGCCGGAATTTATTGATGCCGATGGTGACGGGCAGTTTGATGACCCAAGCGTTACCTTCCAGGTCATTACATCCGGTTTCGCGCCAGAATTTGTCGAGACATACGAGATCGGTGCTAAAGGCAGACTGATGGATGGAGCCCTGACCTATGCGGCAACGGCGTTCTGGTCAGATTACACAGATCAGCAGATTACTGTGCAAACTGCAGAAGTTGACCCTGTGACGGGGCTGGACACCTTCGTGTCTACGGTTCTGAATGCCGGTGAATCTGAATATTCAGGTCTTGAGCTTGAAGGTTTGTGGCAGATGTCAGACGTCTTCAGTCTTGATTTCATGCTTGGATATATTGATGCAGAAATCAATCAGGTTGTCACGGTTGTTCCGGACTCAACGGGTGCGCCTGTAGAGGTGGATATTTCTGACCAGTTTGTTGTTCAGAACACACCTGAGCTGACAGGACGTCTTGGTACGAACTTCAATTTCACACTTGATAATGGAAGTTCATTGCTCGTTACGGCCTCGGCTTCGTATCGTGATGATTACAATATCTTCAACGTCGACAACGAAGGTCCACAAACAGACCCATTGCTGCCTGCCGGCACAGAACCACTCGACCCTGACTCCTACATATTGTTTGATGCCAGCGTTGTGTGGGAAGTAAATGACAATTGGTCCCTCAGCCTGATCGGTCGCAACCTGACTGATGAAGAGTACAAGGTTGCAGGCTATAATTTTGCCGGTAGTGCCCAGCTGGGTGTCGACGGCGCCTACTCTGCTTTCTACGGCGCACCGCAAACCTTCACGGCAAGCGTCGAGTATAACTACTAGCCCCTCCTCCCGGGCAACTGACAAAGCGAGGCACAGGCGTTATTTTGTGCCTTGCTTTGTCATTCTTTTGGGGCCGCCAATATGAAAAAAGTACTGTTCTTCTTGTGTGCACTGATCGTGCTTCTTATCGGCGGCGGAGGCTTTATGATCTGGTTTCAGACTAAGGGTACTGCAGCCAGCGATCTCGAAACAACATACCTGACGTCTGCTGACAGATTTGTTGAGGTGGCCGGAGCGCGTGTTCGCGTCAGGGAAGAAGGGCCAGTCGATGCCCAACCCATCGTTCTCATCCATGGTTTTACGTTCAGCCTGGAAACATGGGATGCATGGGCGCAAACCCTGAAGACTGACTATCGCGTCATTAGATATGATCTGCTTGGCCATGGATTGACCGGGCCGGACCCAAAATCCCGTTATGCTCCAGCGGAGCGAGCGGCTTTTCTTGGCGAACTGCTTGATACCCTTGGCGTTAAGCAGCCTGTTCTCGCAGGCAATTCGCTTGGCGGGTTGGCCGCGTGGCGTTTTGCGGCCAGCAATCCCGAAGCATTATCTGCTTTGATCCTGATATCACCTGGGGCGTATCCTCAAAATGGTGTTACGGATGAACCGGCAGAAGTGCCGAACGCCATGAAAGCGTATCTTCTCCTTGCTCCGCCTGAAGGCGTAAAAATGAGTGCCGAGTTGATTTACGGTGATGACAGCAAGATAAGCCCTGAACGCCTGACGGTTCTTCGCGACATGATGAGCCGCGAGGGGAATGGCCCGGCCATGATCGAATCCGTGGAAGAGTTTACACTGCCCGACCCGGAGCCATTATTGGCAGATATCACAGTGCCGACTCTGATCCTCTGGGGGGAGGAAGACTTGCTCATTCCGTCAACAGATGGTGCAAGAATGCAAAAGGCTATTCCTCAAGCCCGGTTGATCACATACCCCGGCGTGGGGCATTCAGCACAGGAAGAAGCGCCAGAGCAAACGGTTGCGGACGCCAAACTCTTTATGGAAGCAGTGTTTGCAGCTGTACCGGGCGAGGATGAATAAGTCATGACAACACCAGTCACTTCGTCAGCCTATCGCGCCTACGTCCTGTTCATTCTGGTAGTTGTTTATACATTTAATTTCATTGACCGACAGATCGTTGGCATTCTGGCGATTCCAATCAAGGAAGAGCTGGGCCTTTCTGATATTCAGCTGAGCCTGATGGGAGGGCTGGCTTTTGCCCTTTTCTATACGTTTCTAGGCATTCCGATTGCCGCACTTGCAGACCGTAAAAGCCGTACATGGATCATGACGATCGCACTCTCCGTCTGGAGTGCCATGACCGCCTTGTGCGGTCTTGCTCAGAATTTTCTCCAGCTGTTTCTGGCACGGCTTGGTGTGGGCGTTGGTGAAGCGGGTGGTGTTGCACCTGCCTACTCTCTGATATCTGATTACTTCCCACCCAATCAGCGAGCCAGAGCGCTCAGCGTCTACTCGTTCGGCATACCAATCGGCTCTGCCCTTGGCATTATACTGGGAGGAATCCTGACTGATATTATTGGCTGGCGTTCAGCCTTTATCATTGTGGGCGTGCTGGGTTTATTACTCGCGCCGATCTTCCGGCTGACCATGCGAGAGCCGAAGCGCGGCCAATATGATCCACCGTCAGCCAAGGTAGAGCCAGCGCCATTTCGTGAGGTTGTAGATCTCCTGCTGCAAAAACGCAGTTTCTGGCTTCTCTCTATTGGCGCAGCATCTTCTTCCATGATGGGCTACGGGTTGATTTTTTGGCTGCCGTCCTTCTTTGTGCGCAGCTTTGGTGAAGCCCTGCCGGAATTCATGAGTTTTATCCCCTCATTCCTCTTGCCGGCAGAGCCGACACAACTTTCCTATGCGGCCTATTTCTATGGCACTATTCTGTTTGTCGGGGGATTGATCGGTATCTGGGCAGGCGGTTTCCTGGCTGACAAGTTCGGTCAACGCAGCAAAGCCGCCTATGCCTTGATCCCGGCCTGGGCTTTTGTGGCGACCATTCCCTTTTTCCTGATTGGTGTGCTGACCAACGAATTGCTGTTCGTCTTCCTTTCATTTATTGTTATTCAGGCCCTTGTGTTGGCTTGGCTGGGCCCTGTCCTATCTGCTTTCCAGCATCTTGTTCCGCCAAATATGCGTGCGACTGCGTCGGCAATCTTCCTGTTCATCAACAACCTCATCGGCATTGGCCTTGGCAATCTTGCCATAGGCGTCATTTCGGATAGCCTGTCGGCGACGATGGGGGACGAGTCGCTGCGATACGCCATTCTTTGCGGTGTTGTCTTTTACATTCTTGCCGCCCTGTTCCTGTTCATGACAGCCTCACGCCTTGAGCAGGACTGGGAAAAATAGCGGGGAAAGCATACGGTCACACAATCAGTGTTCCGCAGCAAATTTGAGATAAATCAAGCATTCAGCACCTCGCAGTGATTTACTCCCTATGGAGGTACACGCGATGTTCAAGTCACTTTTAGTGCCCGCCCTGTCCAGAAGTTCTTTTTCGGGTGCGCTCTCAGCTGCTTTGAGCCTGGCTGAGCAATATCAGGGACATGCTGTTGCCTGTCAGGTGCGCCAGCCATTTGATGCGTCACTGCAGCCTTTGCCGTATCCTTTGGAAATGGGATCAATCAGTCAGGCCCGATCCCTTTACGAAAAGTCGGTCGATGAGCTGACATCATATTTACGACAGGCATTTGAAGCCGCGGTCAAAGCCGCCTCTATAAAGGAGATTTCTTTTGAGGGGGAGGGCATACCGGACGAACCAACTGCCAGCTGGATCGTACGCTGTGGAGACCCTTATGAGCTGGTTAGTCGCTTTGGCCGGATGAACGATATTATTGTCATGCAGCAGTGCCAGAAGGTTAGCGGCGTGATCGAATCCGAATTGCGCCAGAGGTTACTAACTGAAGTAGGCAAGCCTGTTTTGTTGGTGCCGGAAACAGGGATGCCGCAATTTCCGAAGTCTGCCCTGATTGGCTGGAACGGTTCTCTGGAAGCAACGCGCGCACTGACAGCAGCTCTGCCGCTCCTGAAAAAGCTCGAACACATCGTGCTGTTGACGATTGGGGACGTGCGCGAGACCTATCCCGCCGCATCAGAAGCGCGGCAATATCTGCGCTTTCACGGCATTTTCGCTGAGGTCATGACAGTGAAAAAGTCTGCAGGTTCTGTAACAGACCAGCTCCGTCAGATTGCAGCTGATCAGCAAACCGACATGCTTGTCCTTGGTGGTTATTCCCATAGCCGGATGCGTGAGCGAGTGTTCGGTGGTGTGACGCAGGACGTCTTGAAAAATACTGGATTGCCTGCCTTCATCGTCCATTAATCATGCCAGAAGCGGTTTTATGTTAATTGTCCGTTTCTTGATCTCGCTATTAGCCATCGCCATGATTGTGGTGGGCACTGTGTTAATGGTCAGCCCTGTGCCACTCGGCATTCTGATTATCCTGCTTGGGGTGCTCATTCTGGTAATGGCGAATCCTCATGCGCGCCCCATGCTCAAATGGATACGTCACCGCTGGCCCTGGTTCAGTGAGCGGGTTCGTGATCTTGAAGAACACGCACCGTCAGGTGTGGCGGGCCCCTTGCGTGAAACAGATCCCAATACTTAGAAATAAGTCGTTATGGATGGCTGATTTGATTTAGGTCAGTTATTAATCTCATATCTCTGTCATGCAGGGGGCATGAACCAGGCTTGGCAGAAATATCTGGCGTCCAACGCGCCGCGTTATACGAGTTTTCCCTCGGCGCTGTTTTTCGATGACCGCGTCGACGCACGCGTTTTCTCTAACGCTTTGTCGGAAATTGCACCTTACGAGCCACTGTCTCTCTACCTGCATGTGCCGTTCTGCAAGCAGCTTTGCTGGTATTGCGGGTGCAACATGTCAGTTGAGAACAATTATGACCGGGCGTCGGTTTACACACAGACACTTATCCGTGAAATTGAGCTTGCAGCGCGTCATCTCAAAGGCCGTGGTGAAATAGTCAGTATTCATTTCGGTGGCGGCACGCCGAATTTTCTCTCGCAGGATGATCTTGGCAGGATCTTTGATGCTGTAGAACTAAATCTGGGCCTGACAGACAAGACGCATATCGCGATGGAAATCGATCCACGTCATTGCCCTCCGGGGTTGATCAGGGCGTTGGCAGCATTTGGCGTAAACCGTTTCAGCATAGGTGTGCAGGATTTTGATATCCGTGTGCAGACAGCCATCAATCGTATCCAGCCATATGAGTTGATAGAAGAATGCGTTGCCGAGATGCGGGCCTGCGGCATTGATGATATCAGTTTTGACCTGCTCTATGGCCTGCCTTATCAATCGCCGGCAGTGTTCGCGACGACGCTGAAGAAGACAGAAAGTCTCTCCCCGGATCGCATATCGCTCTTTGGCTATGCGCATCTGCCAGCACGGCTGAAGCATCAGCGGTTGCTCCCGGAAGAGCATCTGCC
>JALEGJ010000063.1 GCA_022763115.1 Aquisalinus sp. | reverse complement strand
GACAGGAATCGAACCTGTGACCCACTGATTAAAAGTCAGTTGCTCTACCGACTGAGCTACGGGCCCACTTAAGGAACGCATGAGATAAGGATTTCCCTCCGGGGCGTCAACACGAAAATGCTGGTGTTTCACAAGTCGTCTCAACGGCCTCGCATGTGCCTGAAATTAACAAATTAAGGATGATTTTGCCCCATAAGAGCGGGAAGCAGAAACCAGCGTGGAAATCATGAAACAGGTCGCTCTGATCGGAACGGGCAATATCGCACAGGCGCATGCCCAGGCCCTGCAATCGCTTGATAACGTTCAGCTTTCGGGCGTTCTGGACCTCAACCCGGCGGCAGCCGAGAGTTTTGCCGACAAATACGGCATCCGGCAGGTCCATGGCGAGATGGCGGGCTTGCTCGCGAGCGCCGTGGATGTGGTGCATGTTTTGACCCCGCCAGCCACGCATTTTGCTGTTGCCGCTGAGGTTCTGAAGGCTGGAAAGACCGTCTTTCTCGAAAAGCCCATGGCGGAAAGC
The DNA here is from genome assembly GCA_022763115.1 of Aquisalinus sp. Taxonomy (GTDB): domain Bacteria; phylum Pseudomonadota; class Alphaproteobacteria; order Caulobacterales; family Parvularculaceae; genus Aquisalinus. The sequence goes on along the minus strand of JALEGJ010000063.1, from coordinate 99,765 downwards.
GCTGATGAGTGTCGCCAGTTGCAGGCCCTTGCGGCGGAGCACGGGGCTTCCTTGCGGATCAACCAGAATTACGTCTTCACCCCGGCGCATCTGAAATTGCGCAAGGCGCTGGACGACAATCGCATCGGCCCGGTGAGGAGCATTCACTGCGAATATGCCGTGCCGCTTCGCCAGCTTGCGGCGCGCCAGTTTGGCCACTGGATGTTTAATTCGCCGCTCAACCTGTTGCTGGAGCAGGCGGTGCACCCGGTCAGCCTGATTGATGATGTGGTCGGCGCCCTGGAGGTTGAGACTGTCTGGCATGGTGAGGCGCAGGAATTTGCGCCGGGCATCTATCTGGTAACCGAATGGATCGTCGTCTTGCGCGGCGGGCGCGTGCCTGTGCAATTGCACCTGAAACTGGGGGCAGATCATCCGGATTGGCGTCTTTCCGTCACCGGGGATGATGGCCGGGTTGAGGCTGACTACATTCGCGATGTCACGCGCGTGCAGCAGGCAGGCGCCTATATCGAGTTTGCCGAGAACCTGCGCAGCAATATCGCCGACAGCGCCAGCCTGACCGGGCAGGGCCTGATGGCATCCGGAAAGTATCTGGCTGCACAGGCCGGGTTATTGGGTCGCAGTGACAGTTTTTACGTTTCCATACGGAATAGTATTGCGCAATTCTATCAGGATATGGATTCGCAAGCGGATAATCTTGATGGCGCGCAAGGCCTGCGCGTTGTCGAGGTTTGCGAGAAAATCGCCGATCAAACAGAGATGCCCGCAAAGGCTTCGACCACTTCAGCATCGCCCACGCAAGGCACTGCACCTTCGGTGCTGGTATTGGGGGGGACCGGTTTTATTGGCTCGGCACTTGTTCGCAAGTTGATCGACAAAGGTGAAAATGTGCGTGTGCTGGCGCGCAATACGGCGAACCTGCCGGCGCACTTCCACAGCGAAAAGGTGGATATCGTGCAGGGCTCCATTTCAGATACCGAAGCACTCGCAGCGGCCATGCGCGATGTGCCTCATGTGGTCAATCTTGCCCATGGCGGGGGCGGCGATAGCTGGGCGGCCATTCGCGCGGCTCTTGTGGGCGGGGCCGAGAAAGTGGCAGAGGTTGCACGCGATGCCGGTGTGAAGAAACTCGCGCATGTTGGCTCCATCGCGGCCCTTTATCTGGGTGATCCCGACACGACAATTCGCCATGATACGCCGGTTGATCCGCTGAAAGAGGAGCGTGCTGATTATTCACGTGCCAAGGCCGAGGCCGACCTTATGCTGCTGGAGATGCACAAAGAGCGCGGCGTGCCAGTCAGTCTTTTCCGCCCCGGCGTCGTATTGGGGCAGGGCACATCGCCATTCCATAGCGGTATCGGTTTTTATAATCGCGACCGGGTTTGCCTTGGCTGGAATGCCGGAACCAATCCGCTGCCACTGGTTCTGGTGGATGATGTGGCAGAAGCCCTGATGCTCGCCATGCTGGAATGTGAGGCCGATCAAATGGCCGGACAGTGCTTCAATCTGGTGGGGGATGTGCGCCTCAGCGCCCGTGATTACACGGCGGAACTTGCTGCCGCGACAGGGCGGCCACTGGTTTATCGCCCGCAATCGCTCTGGCAGCAGCAGGCAGGGGAAGTCAGCAAATGGGCAATCAAACAGGTTGGTGGCCGCAAGGTGGCCTTCCCGTCGATGCGTGATTTGCGCTCGCGCGGACTGGTCTCACCGTTTGATATTTCCCATGAAAAGGCAACGCTGCACTGGCAACCTGTCAGTGATCGAACCGTCTTTATAGATCAGGCAATCCGCATTCATGGAAAATCGTAAGCAGACGATCTACCATGTCTTTTCGACTTTCGCAGTGGGTGGCCCGCAGCGGCGCTTTGCCATGCTGGCACGTGAAATGCCGGACTATAATCATGTCATTTCTGCCATGGACAATCAGTATGAGGCGGAGTCCTTGTTGCAGGGGCAATGTTCTTATCAACGCCACCCCGTGAGCATTCAAAAAAGCGGCGGTTTCAGCGTGTCTAATATCAGACACCTTCGTGAGCAAATGCAGGACCTGTCGCCAGACATGCTGTGCACGTATAACTGGGGCAGTTTCGAAGCGGTGATCGCCAATGGGGGGCAGGTTTCCGGCAAAACGCTGGTGCCGCATCTGCATTTCGAGGACGGGTTTGGCCCGGATGAAAGCCCGGCAGAACAGAACTGGAAACGCGTGTTCGCGCGCCGCCTTTTCCTGCGCAACACGCAAGTGGTTGTGCCGTCCAGAGTGCTTGAAACTCTGGCGACCCGAAAATGGGGTCTGCGGCCCCGGCTTGTCAAACATTTGCCGAATGGGGTCAGCCTTGAGCGTTTCCAGCCAGTGACGGACAGGCACGATGAAAGACTGGTGATCGGGACCCTTGGCGCGTTGCGCGCAGAAAAAAACATCGCCAGGCTTATAAGTGCTTATCAGCAGGCGGATATTGCTGACAAGGCAAGGCTGGTGATCGCCGGTGATGGATCTGATCGACCGCATCTGGAAGCGCTCGCAAAAGAGTGCGGTTTGCAAGATGATGTGACGTTTTCGGGGCATACAGATAAACCGGAAGAAGTCTATGCAGGGTTTGATCTCTTCGCGCTTTCCTCTGACACAGAGCAGATGCCGATTGCCTTGCTGGAAGCCATGGCTTGCGGCTTGCCGGTTGTGGCGACAGAAGTAGGAGATGTTGCCAGCATGGTATCGAGCGAGAACGCTCCTTACGTGCTGCAAAAATCTGACGAAGCCGGTTTTGCGCGTGCGTTGGCTACCCTTGTGGACGACATGGCATTGCGCCGCGAACTGGGTAGACATAACCGTCAGCAGGTTGCTGAGCAATTCAGTCAGGAACAAATGGTCAATCAGTATAAGGCGTTGTTCAGCCAGATACTGTCCGGGTCTCTGTAGACAGGAACGCCTCAAACATAATCAGGCTCCACAGCTCCTGGCTGAGATTGCGCTGACTTTTCTTATGTTCGCTTATCATGGTCTCGACCCGGCTGACATCAAACATGCCGGATGTACGCCAGCGGTTACTGCTCGCCAGCAACTGCAAGGGGTTATTCTGCTCGGCGCGCAGCCAGTCAGCCACCGGCAGGCCAAAGCCCTGTTTCGGGCGATAGAGAATATCGCGCGGCACGCGTTTCTCCAGCGCGCGCTTCAGGACCAGTTTCCCTTCATGGCCCTCCAGTTTGTGCTGTGGGGGCAGCTTGCTGGCCCATTCCACCAGGCGGTGGTCAAGCAGGGGTGGGCGCACCTCCAGTGAGTGCGCCATGGAGGCGCGGTCAACCTTGGTCAGCATACGCCCCGGTAGCCAGGTATTGAGGTCAACATATTGCGCAGCCAGCAAGGGGTCGTCCGTGTCTGCCTTATCCATCAATTTCTCGACGTGCTGCACTGAATGATGGTCTGCGGTTGCGTTCATAAAGTCCCCATGCAGCATGGACTGCACATCTTCCGGCCGGTTGATCGTCACCGCCCGGAAATAACTCTCCGCTGTCGTCTCGCTTAAAGACCTGAAGCCTGATTTCAGTCGCAAGGGGCGCGGCGCATCATCAAGGGCAGGGTAGAGGCGCGCCAGAGTGGAGAACAGCGGTTGCCGCAAGGCATGTGGCATCAATCCGCGCACGCGCTCTTCCTTGAGGTAGAAAGGATAGCGCCGGTAACCGGCAAAGAGCTCATCGCCGCCATCTCCTGAAAGGGCGACGGTCACCTGCTGCCGTGTCTTCTGGCAGACGAGATATGTCGGCAGGGTAGATGTGTCCGCGAAGGGTTCACCATAGATAGCAGCAATGCGCGGGATCAGGGAAGTGACATCAAGTGTTGCAACTTCCTCAGTGTGCTGTGTGCCGTAAATGGAAGACATCTGCCGGGCATAATCGCGCTCGTCATGGGAGCCTTCCGAGAACCCGATAGTGGTTGTCCTGATGGCCGTGTCCGATTGCAGGGCCATGGCGGAGACAATCCCGCTTGAATCTACCCCACCTGATAGGAATGCCCCTAGGGGAACATCAGCAACCATCTGGCTGCGCACGGCAGAATCCAATAAGTCCAGCAGTTCTTCGCTGGCTTTACGGATATCCCCCTGATGCGTGTCACGCATCTGGACCTGCCAATACGGTACTGGCGCGGGTATGGCTTCTGCTGGCGCCTTCACCGTCAGGCTTGTGGCAGGGGGCAGTTTGTACACGCCCGAATATATCGTGCCAGGGTCTGGCACATAACCATACGCGAAGTAATCTTTCACAGCGGTGGCAGAAATCTCAGGGGTCAAGAGCCCGCTTGCGATCAGGGCAGGCAGTTCGGAGGCAAAAAGCAGAAAGCCATCGTCTGTTACGGCATAATACAGTGGCTTCTCCCCGAGCCGGTCCCGCACCAGCGTCAGGGTGCGTGTCTGCTTGTTCCAGGCAGCGAAAGCAAACATGCCTGTAAGTTGCGGCAGGGCCCCGGAGCCATCCATCTCCCAGAGTTCTGCCAGTGCTTCTGTGTCGCTCTGTGTACGTAGTGCGATGCTGCGCTGGCCGAGTGACTGGCGCAGATCAGCGTAGTTATAGATTTCGCCGTTGAAGCTGAGCACGGTAGTACCGCTATGGGTGGCGAAGGGCTGCGTGCCGCCTGCCAGATCAATAATGGCGAGGCGTCGGTGGCCAAGGCCGATTCCGTCCTCGATGAAAAAGCCTTCGCCATCCGGCCCACGATGGGCAAGGGCGTCGGTCATGCGCATCAGGGCATCACGGTCAATCTGCCGCTGCCCTTTCATATCCAGAATGCCTGCTATGCCGCACATGGCTGCTCCAAAACTTGAACCGTGACATCATCGGCGTGTTTTCTTAAAAAAGCGCTTTGATTGAACACAAATCATCAGGGGCCGCAGCAGATGAAACAGAGCGATATTTTCAATGCCGATACGCTGGCGGCGATAGAGAAAGAAATTGATGCGCTGCTGACCCGGCCGGAAGCACCTGTAGCGGCAGGACTTGACCGGATTTACAAGGCCATGCGCTACAGCGCGCTTGCCGGTGGCAAAAGGCTCCGGCCTTACCTGACGGTTCTGGCGGCGGACCTTTTCAAGGTGCCACGAGAGCATTCCGTGCGTGCCGGGGCAGCAATAGAGCTGATCCATTGTTACAGCCTTATCCATGACGACCTGCCCGCCATGGACAACAGCGATTTGCGTCGCGGCAGACCCACCTCGCACATAGAATTTGATGACGCGACGGCTGTGCTTGCCGGGGATGCGTTGCTGACAGAAGCCTTTCACGTACTGGCAGACCCGGCCACGCATCCGGACCCGGAAGTGCGCACAAAGCTGGTCCGGGAGCTTGCTCATGCGGCTGGCCCCATGGGTATGGTTGGCGGTCAGATGATGGATATTCTCGCAGAAACAGGGATGGCAGAAGCGGAAGATATCACGCTCATTCAATCCCTGAAAACGGGTGCTTTAATTGCTGTTTCCTGTCGCTTTGGCGGTCTTCTGGCGCAGGCGAGCCCGGCGGAGATCGACGCCCTTGATCGCTATGCAACGGATATTGGTCTTGCGTTCCAGATCACGGATGATCTGCTCGATGTGTCAGGCTCGGCAGAACAAACAGGCAAGCCGACAGGTCAGGATGCCATGAACAGCAAGCCGACATTTGTTGATCTGCTGGGCGAAGAGGGCGCAAGAGAGAAGGCAGCCGCATTGATTGAAGACGCCAAGCAGGCCCTCAGCGTGTTCACTCCGGGCCAGCAACCTCTGGCTGGTATTGCCGATTTCATTCTCTCGCGTCAGCTATAGAGAAAATTGTTTAAGGCAGCGGCAGGACGTTCTTTTTTGTCACTTGGCGCAGGGTAAAGCTGGATTCCACGGAGGCCACATTATTCATGCGCAACAGGGTCTCTGACAGGAACGCTTCATAATCGACCAGGTTGGGAATGATGACCCGCAGGAAGTAGTCGAACTTGCCGGTGACAAGATAGCATTCCACCACTTCCGGGCGCTCGCTGATTTCTGCCTCGAAGGACCGCAGGGAGGCTTCGTCTTCCCTTTCGAGCTTAATCATGATGACCACGGTCACGCCGATCCCGAGCGCTTCCCGATTGACTTCCGTGTGGTAGCCCTTGATGATGTCTTCCGACTCAAGGCGGCGCAATCGACGCAAACAGGGGGTTGGTGAGAGGCCCACCTTCTCGGCCAGGTCGGCATTGGTGATTCTGGCATTTTCCTGCAAATGATGCAGGATTTTGCGGTCAATTTGATCGAGCTTCATGGGGCGTTCCTGTTTTTCGGATAGGCATATGACATATAATGCTAAACAGCAACACTCATTAGCGAGAACCACGACGATTCATGGCCGAATCTGATGGTGCTATGGTAAATTCGGTTGTGGTCAATTCTGATGCTGGTCTTGAGGGCGGCAACGCGATATTTCAGGCCCGTCCAACAACCGATAAAAGGAATCATCGCATGGAGAGCCGTGTACTTGACGTGGAAGGCTGGGAAAAGGTCGTACATTTCACGGACAAGGAGTCGCAGCTTGAAGCGATTATTTCCGTGCACAATTCAAATCTGGGCTCCGGCCTTGGCGGTTGCCGTGTGCGCAAATATGACAGCTTCGACGATGGCCTGAACGATGTGAAGCGCCTGTCGCGTGGCATGACCTACAAGAATGCCCTCGGCCACATTCCTTTCGGTGGAGGCAAGGCAGTCGTCTTTGCTGATCCGTATTCGGAGAAAACACCCGAGATGATGCAGGCCATGGGCCGGGCAATCGACTCGCTGGACGGGCTTTATGTCAGCGCGCAGGACTCAGGTGTCACGACGGATGATATTCGTGAAATGCGCAAGAACACGAGGAATGCTGCGGGCGTGGAAGATGAGCAGGGGCGCGGCGGAAATCCATCGCCATTTACGGCCTATGGTGTCTGGAAAGGCATGAAAGCTGCCGCCGCACACAAGCTGGGCACAGACAGTCTCGAGGGTGTGCGCGTCTCCATCCTTGGTCTTGGGGCGGTCGGCATGGCGCTCGCCGATCACCTGCATGGCGAAGGGGCAAAGCTGGTCGTTGCAGACATCAATGAGAAAGCGCTTGCCATCGCCCGTGATAAATATGGTGCCGAGATTGTCAGCCCCGACGATGCGGCCGCGCAGGATGTGGATGTATTTGCCCCTTGCGCTCTGGGTGGCTCTGTCAATGAGGACACCATCGAAACGATCAAGGCGAAAATTATTGCTGGTGCTGCCAATAACCAGCTGTTGCGACCGGGTTATGATGGCGTGCTGAGGGAAAAAGGCATTCTTTACGCGCCCGATTACGTCATCAATGCGGGCGGTGTTATCAGTATCGGCCACGAGTTTCTGGGCGACTGGGACAAGGACAAACTCTACGGCGCGCTTGATAACATTGCTGATGTCCTGACACAGATATTCCAGCGCGCCGATGCAGAAGACCGCCCAACGGGCATCATTGCTGACAAGCTGGCCGAAGAGATATTCCTCGCGGACAGTCAGGCCGCATCCTGATTTTGTAAAGACCCTAACTACAAAATCAGGTTGCGGGCGTTGCAGGCCACAGGTTACTGTTAAAGAAAAACAGTCCGCTCAAGCGGCATCAGGTCAGCGAGGACGCAACAGTGACCAGTGAGAACACCACCTCCCGCAAGGGAGAGGGGACGGGTGGCGGCGACCCGTCACCCCGGCAGAAAAAGAGAAGGCGACGCCAGCCCATCAGCGCGCGACGCCTGAAGAAGCTGAAAGCCTCCCGGGCGGCCCTGCAAACGCCGCCCGAGGGAGAAGTCGAGGCGGAAAAACGCCTTGAAAAAGACTGGCGACCGGCGCCACTTTTTGCCGCCAAATATGCGGCCATTGATCTTGGAACGAACAACTGCCGCCTGCTGATCGCAAGCCCCCACAAGCAAGGCTTCCGTGTGGTGGATGCCTTTTCGCGCATTGTGCGATTGGGAGAAGGGGTTTCCCGGTCCGGGCGACTGTCAGATGATGCGATGGATCGAACCGTCGAAGCCCTGAAAATCTGTGCTGACAAAGTCAAACAACGTCGCGTCACCAGCTTGCGCAGTATCGCGACGCAAGCGTGTCGTATGGCCGAAAATGGCGAGGAATTTCTGACCCGCGTCCGACAGGAAACGGGCCTGACCTTTGATCTGATAACGCCGGAAGAAGAAGCGGGGCTGTCGGTGCGTGGGTGCCTCGATCTGACCGACCCGGCCTCCGAAGCCGTATTGGTTTTTGATATTGGCGGTGGCTCGACAGAAATATCCTGGGTGCGGCGGGTGCGCGAGGCCACCGAGACGCGTCCGGCGCGTCATCGCATCATCAGCTGGACCTCCATTCCGCTCGGTGTGGTATCCGTGTCAGAGCAGTTCAATGGCAGGGATCTCAACCGTGAGACCTATGACGAGATCGTCGCACTGGTGGCCGATAAGGTGCGCGCCTTCGAAGGGGCAAATGACTTCCGCCCGTTATTCGAGGAAGGGAAAGCGCATCTGCTTGGTACGTCAGGCACTGTGACCAGCATAGCAGGGGTGCATCTGGGATTGAAGAAATACAATCGCCGGGATGTGGATGGTATCTGGCTGGCCTCTGAGCGAGCGGTAGCCCTGTCCGAGAAATTGCGCGGCATGACTTATGAGCAGCGCCAGCGCGAGCCCTGTATCGGGCCGGACCGGGCGGACCTGGTGGTGCCGGGCTGTGCCATTCTGGAAGGCATTCTGACGGCATGGCCCTCGACCCGCATCCGTGTGGCAGACAGGGGCCTGCGCGAAGGCATTCTGTCGGAGCTGATCGCCCGGGATCGCAAAACGCGCAGCAAACGCAGGCGTCGTCGCCGTCGAGGATAACGCGGATTCAAAAGAGGCTGGCATCAAAACGACTCTTCCGTTATGTGAGCACATGGAGCACTCGAAACGGCATAATTCTTCCAAAAAGGCAAAGTTCCGCTCTGCCAGAAAGCCGTCTTCTGCGTCTGACAAATCAGACAGCAAAAAGTCGAAAAGTCACACAAACATTTCCCGGACAGCTCTTGGCGAGGAGCCTGAGAAGCGCGGCCTGAAGTCTCGCCCCACCGGTGACGCCGATCAGCGCGCCAAGCGGGAACTTGCGACCAAGGTCAAAACTGCCAAGGGGCGCAAGTTGTCTTCGACCCTCTGGCTCAAACGCCAGTTGAATGATCCGTTTGTGGCGCAGGCAAAGGCCGAGGGGTTTCGCTCTCGCGCCGCCTACAAATTGCAGGAAATTGACGAGAAGTATCACTTGCTGCGCAAGGGCGCGCGCGTGGTTGATCTCGGCGCAGCACCCGGCGGATGGTGTCAGATTGCGGCAAAAGCTGTCGGCCCCACCGGCAAGGTGGTTGGCATTGATTATCTCGCCATGCCACCTGTGCCTGGCACGCAGGTGCTGGAAATGGACTTTCTTGATGAGGAAGCGCCAGATAAATTGAAAGCATTGCTGGATGGCGAAGCAGATGTGGTTCTGTCAGACATGGCAGCGCCCACCACAGGGCATCCGGCTACGGACCATTTGCGTATTATTGCGCTGGCGGAAACCGCCCTTGATTTTGCCGAGGAAGTGCTTGCGGATGGCGGCCATTTTGTTGCCAAGGTGTTTCAGGGCGGCGCGGACCATGACTTGCTGGTGCGCCTGAAGAAGAATTTCCGCAAGGTGCTGCACGCCAAACCCAAGGCCAGCCGTCAGGATTCGGCCGAGATGTATGTTGTCGCTACAGGCTTCAGGGGGAGGCGAGAGTGACGATTGACGTCATGCGTAAAATTTTTTATCATGATCTTAAGTTACAAAGACAAGAGAACGCAAAAGTTTGCAGATGGAGAACGGGTTGCAAAATTTTCTGCATTTACCCGGCAGGCATACAGGAGATTGGAAGTGCTTGAAGCAGCGTCTGATCTGGCGAGTTTGCGAAAGTTACCGGGGAACAGGCTAGAGGCTTTATCGGGAGACCGTAATGGTCAGTACAGTATAAGAATAAATCAGCAATGGCGTATTTGTTTTGAGTGGCCAGACGATCAGGAGGGCCCCTCAAATGTCGAAATCGTTGACTATCATTAGGAGCAGGGCATGAGACCGGCGATACACCCCGGTGAAATTCTGGAAGAAGAATTGGCAGAAATTGGCATGACTGCGGCGCAGCTTGCTGATCTGATAAATGTGCCTGCCAATCGTCTGTATCAGATTATACAGGGTAAGCGGAATATTTCTGCTGATACAGCTTTACGATTAGGCCGCTGGTTTGGAACGGGCGCAGGATTGTGGATGAATTTACAAAAGAATTATGAGTTACGGTTGGCTGAGATTGAGGCGGGAGAGGCGATTGCTCAAATCAAACCCCGAGAAGTAGCATGAAGATCTGGGTTTCCAGTCTGGCCATGGTGCACAAGGTTGCGCGGGAAAATGATCCGGCACGGATTGTCAGCCTGCTTGGTCCGGACACGCCATTTCCTGATGTGGAAGGCTACGGCCCGGACATTCATCACCGGGTATGCCTCGATGATGACCGCAAGCCCATTGAAGGCCGCCTGACGCCGAATGAAGAACATGTTTCCGGCGCGATCAGTTTTCTGAAGGACTGGAGCCCGGACATGACCTTGCTGGTTCATTGTTGGGCCGGGATCAGCCGATCCTCTGCAACGGCGTTCATTGCGGCGTGTCTGCATAATCCGGATGTGGAGGAGGCCGTAATCCTGGACGCGATCAAGGATGCCTCGCCCACAGCCTATCCGAATACACGCATTGTGAGCATTGCGGACGATTTGATGGGCCGGGGCGGACGCATGGCAGACGCCGCCATCGAAATGTGCAGCGATCCGGACCGCACCAGCCGCGCTTATCAGATAGGCGAGGCCGTACCGTTTTCAATACGGTCGAGATTTTGACTGGAGACTATAGATGCAAATACGTGAAGCCCTGACCTTTGATGATGTGTTGCTGGAGCCGGGTGCCTCTGAGGTAATTCCGTCACAAGTGGATGTGACAGCCCGCCTCACCCGCGATATTACACTCAATATACCAATTATCGCTTCTGCCATGGACACAGTTACTGAAGCCGAGATGGCCATTGCCATGGCACAGAATGGCGGCCTTGGCGTGTTGCACCGTAATCTCTCCATTGAGGAGCAGGCTGAGCATGTTCGCCGTGTCAAACGCTATGAAAGCGGCATGGTGGTCAACCCGCATACGCTGACACCTGAAGACAGCTTGCGCACAGCACAGGAAATCATGATTGAGCGGAAGATTTCCGGCTTTCCGGTCGTTGAAAACCGCGATGCCAACGGTGTCGGCAAACTGGTTGGAGTGCTGACCAACCGCGACATGCGCTTTGCCACCAATCTCGATCAGCCCATCCGGGAGTTGATGACATCTGTTGATCTGGTCACTGTCAAACCCGGCGCGACCCAGGAAGAGGTCAAGGAGCTTTGTCACAAGCGCCGCATCGAGCGTGTCATCGTCGTGGATGAAGAGTATCGTTGCATTGGCTTGATGACGGTCAATGACATTGAGAAGTCCCAGAAATTCCCCAATGCCTGCAAGGATGCGCAAGGGCGTCTGCGCGTCGCAGCGGCCTCTACTGTTGGCGATCAGGGCTTTGCCCGGATCGAGGCCATCATGGATGCTGGCGTCGACGTGATCGTTATTGACACCGCCCACGGACATTCCTCGCAGGTTGTCAAGCAGGTCGAGCGGGTCAAGAAGCTCTCCAATTATACGCAAGTTGTCGCGGGCAATGTCGCGACTTACGAAGCGGCCAAGGCACTGGCGCTGGCAGGCGCTGACGCGATCAAGGTCGGAATCGGCCCCGGCTCCATCTGCACGACACGGATCGTCGCAGGCGTCGGTGTACCGCAACTGACAGCCGTGTCAGATGCGTCGCGGGCGGCGCAGGAAGAAGGCGTCCCCGTGATTGCCGATGGCGGTATCAAGTATTCCGGTGACATGGCGAAGGCACTTGCCGCAGGCGCGGATTGCTGCATGATCGGCTCTCTTCTAGCGGGTACGGATGAAGCACCCGGCGAAGTGTTCCTGTATCAGGGCCGCTCCTATAAATCCTATCGTGGAATGGGCTCGATCAGCGCCATGGCGCGTGGTTCAGCCGACCGCTATTTCCAGGCCGATGTGAAAGAGCAGATGAAACTGGTGCCGGAAGGCATCGAAGGCCGGGTCGGCTATAAAGGACCGGCGGCGCCAATCCTGCATCAGCTGATCGGCGGGGTGCGCGCCAGCATGGGCTATGTTGGCGCAGCGACCTTGCCGGAGTTGCAGGAAAAAGCCCGGTTCGTAAAAATTACCAATGCGGGCCTGCGCGAAAGCCACGTGCACGATGTATCCATCACCCGCGAAGCCCCAAACTATCCGACCTCGAGCTAAATGACCTACGAAGAGTATAACGCCTTCTGTGAGTCGCTCCCGGCGACGAGCCATGTGGTGCAGTGGGGCGGCTCACATGTCTGGAAAGTTGGCGGCAAGGTATTTGCGATCGGTGGCTGGGATGACGGTGCGCATCCACACATTACTTTCAAAGTCTCGGATATAGCCTGGGAGTTGTTGCGCGAAGCACCCGGCTGTCGCCCTGCGCCATATCTTGCCTCGCGTGGCATGAAGTGGATCCAGAGTTATGACAGTCCCGGCCTCAGCGATGCGGAGTTAAAAAACTACCTCACGGATTCCCATAAGCTTGTCTCCCTCGGCCTGACAAAGAAGAAACAGAAAGAGCTGGGGCTCAATCAGGAGCCGTCATGAGAGAGGCAGGGCGGCTGACCGGCGCAATCGAGGTTCTGGAGATTTTTGAGGCACAGCATGTGCCCCTGAAAACCTGCCTGACGGACTGGGGCAGGGCCCACCGGTTTGCAGGCTCTGGCGACCGTTCATGGATATCGTCACTCTGCCATGATGTGGTGCGCCGCCGCCACTCTCTGGCGCACCGTATGCAGAGCGATAGTCCGCGCGCTGCCTGTCTTGGTGCTTTACATGATCTCTGGGGGTGGGACATAAAGCGTATTGCCGATGTGGCCGCCGAAGAGCCTTACGGGCCCGGTCTACTGGAGGCTCATGAGGCTGCGGCGCTCAGCGCTGGAATCTCGGCTGGAGATGCAGATACTGCAACGCAGGCTGATTTTCCGGTCTGGGTCTTGCCGCATCTCAACATGCCGGAAGATACGCTGGTGGCGGAAGGGCAGGCCATGGCAGCCCGTGCGCCGGTGGATTTGCGCGTGAACAGTCTTAAGGCGGATCCGGAAAAAGCTGTCAAAAGCCTGAATAAAGTCAACGCTCAAGCGACTGATTTTATTGAGACAGCCTTGCGCATCGCGCCGCCAGTCGCCCATCAAAAAAGCCCGGCACTGGACGCCATGCCAGCTTTCGCCAAGGGCTGGATCGAAGTGCAGGATCTCGGATCGCAAGTGGTCACGCTGGCTGCCGGGAATATCAGTGGGAAACAGGTTCTGGACTATTGCGCAGGCGCAGGCGGCAAGACACTCGCGCTGGCCAGTCTTGCCAGCAATAGCGGCCAGATATTCGCCTATGATGTTGAGCCACGGCGTCTCGCCCCTGTTTTCGAGAGGATGCGCCGTGCCGGTACACGGAATATCCAGGTGCGCAGTCCGGCAGAAGGCGCAACACTGGACGATCTCATTGGCGCTATGGATGTCGTTTTTGTGGATGCGCCCTGTTCAGGCTCCGGCACATGGCGGCGCAAGCCGGAGTCCAAATGGCGCCTGACGCCAGAGCAACTGGAACGGCGGCAGGCTCAGCAGGACGACGCCCTGGCCACAGCCAGTCAGTTCGTGAAGCCTGGCGGGTTGCTGGTCTATGTCACTTGCTCGATCATCAGCACGGAAAATCGCATGCGTGTCGACCATTTCCTGACGCAAAATGAAAACTTCACAGAGACTGACGCTCTGGACCATATGCAGCAGACAGGGCTTTTGAGAGACAACACGGCGGAACAACTGCGTCTCCACCAGTCAACACAAGGCAGCTTGCAACTCACGCCATACCGGACCGGCACGGATGGTTTTTTTGTTTCCACTCTTGTCAAGAAAGGGTAACCCCGGATCATGTCAGACCCTGAAATTACCAAACATCATGAACGCGCCCTGATTGTCGATTTCGGCAGTCAGGTGACGCAGCTTATCGCGCGCCGTCTGCGCGAGGATGGCATCTATTGCGAAATCCACCCGTTCAACAAGGTCGATGAGGCTTTCCTCGAAGATTACGGCCCTAAATCCATCATCCTTTCCGGGGGGCCAGCGAGTGTCTCACTGGAAACAAGTCCGCGAGCGGATAAAGCTATTTTCGCATTGGGCGTGCCTGTGCTCGGCATTTGCTATGGTGAGCAAACCATGGTTGCCCAGCTTGGGGGCGAAGTGGAGAACGCCGACCACAGGGAGTTTGGCCGCGCTGAAGTGCAGGTGACCAGCAACAGCCCGTTATTCGAGGGGGTTTGGCAAACTGGCCAGCAGTATCAGGTCTGGATGAGCCATGGCGACCGGGTCATCAGCCTGCCGGACGGGTTCGAAGCGATTGCCGTCACGCCTTCTGCGCCCTTCGCGGCCATTGCCGATAAGGCGCGGCAGTTCTATGCGGTGCAGTTCCACCCGGAAGTTGTCCACACTACCGACGGTGCAAAATTGCTCAGTAACTTCACCCGCACTATCTGCGGCCTTTCAGGTGACTGGACCATGGCGGCGTTCCGCGAGGAGATGATCGGCAAGATCAGGGCGCAAGTTGGCGATGGCAAGGTCATCTGCGGCCTCTCAGGCGGCGTGGACTCTTCTGTCACAGCCGTCCTGATCCATGAGGCTATTGGCGAGCAACTGACATGCGTCTTCGTGGATACCGGTCTGATGAGGGCCGGGGAAGCGGATGAAGTCGTCCAGCTCTTCCGGGATGCGTATAACATCCCGCTTATTCATGTGCAGGCGGAGGATTTATTCCTGGGCGAACTGGCTGGCGTCAATGACCCGGAGCAAAAGCGAAAAATCATCGGCAGGCTGTTTATCGAGGTATTCGAAAAAGAAGCCGCCAAGGTCGGCGATGCAAAGTTTCTGGCTCAGGGCACGCTCTATCCTGATGTTATTGAGAGTGTTTCTTTTGATGGCGGCCCGTCAGTTACGATCAAGTCCCACCACAATGTCGGTGGCCTGCCAGAGCGGATGAACATGTCGCTGGTTGAGCCTTTGCGAGAGTTGTTCAAGGATGAAGTGCGCGCGCTGGGCCGTGAGCTTGGCCTGCCGGACCAATTTGTCGGGCGCCACCCGTTCCCGGGGCCAGGCCTCGCCATTCGCATTCCCGGCGAAGTCACAAAAGAGAAGGCCGATCTTTTGCGCAAGGCCGATGCCATTTACCTCGACGAGATTCGCAAAGCAGGCCTTTACGATGCCATCTGGCAGGCCTTCTCTGTGCTGCTGCCAGTGCGCACGGTCGGCGTTATGGGCGATGAGCGCACCTATGACCACGTGCTGGCCTTGCGGGCAGTCACGTCAACAGATGGCATGACGGCAGATTACTACCCTTTCGACCACGACTTCCTCGGGCGCACTGCCACCCGCATCATCAATGAAGTGCGCGGCGTCAACCGCGTCGTCTACGATGTTACCTCAAAACCCCCAGGCACCATCGAGTGGGAGTAGGGGCGTTTAGAGGCCAACCTCTTTCTTGAAGCAGTCGGCGATCCAGTTCCGGACACTTCGTATGCGTTTATTGTTTCGATTATCCCGGTGAAACACAATCCATGGCTGGCGCGCTGGCAGGTCAGGTCCCGGCACGACTTCAAGGCCGAGTTCTTTGCCACGATAGACAGGCAGAGGCGCTATCCCGAGACCTGCGATGCAGGCTTTCTCAAGAGCGCGCAGGCTGGTTGAACGCACGATCGCCCGGTCTTCAAGACCATGGTCGCGCAGCCAGATATTTTCAGGGATCGGGCCGAGAGTATGGTCCAGCCAGAGCAGTTGTTCTCCTGACAGATCCGGGTAGTCACTTTTATCCGCAAGCGAATAGTCCTGCGCCCGAAACAGTCCAAGTGGGATTGTTGTCAGCCTGCGGCCGATCAGCGTTTCTGACTTTGGTTTGGTCAGACGAATGGCAATATCAACATCACCTGTCGAGAGATTTGACAGGCCAGTATCAACATCAAACTCGATCCGCAGACCGGGATGAGCTGTAAACAGGCTGGTAAGCGCCGGAGCAAGCAGATTGCTGATGACAGGTTCGGTAGATGAGATGCGCACTGGCGGCTCAGAAGGTCCCGATGCGAAGGATTGCGCAATGCGCGTGATTTGCGCCATTTGCCTTGTGCTTGCATCAGCGTAAGGCAGGACAGCTTCGCCTGCGGCTGTGAGTATGGCGCCGTTGGCCGTCCGCCGCATCAGTTTTACACCAAGTGACGCTTCAAGGCTGTCGATGCGTCTCGCCATGGTCGCGATGGATATATTCAGGGCGCTGGCGGCCCCCGAAAGCGAGCCGGTTTCAGCAACTTTTGCAAAGCATCTGATCGAGTCCCAGTCCATAAGCCTCTCATAAATGAAAAACAGTTTATCATTTTTGGGGCTGCTGCCGCAACAGGTATAATGCCAGAGTGCAAAAGGATGTGATGAGATAAGCAATAGTTATTGCGCGGCATGTTACTCTTTGGACAGCCGTTATTTTGTTCGCTGTGGCTGCCGCAGATGATTTCTTCGATGTGATTGTATCGGTAGTCATGCTGAAAACAGTGAAGGGTGTGAAGTGATGGGCAAGTTCTGGAGTAGGCTCGCCACGAGCCTCGATACAGCCGGTGCGAAAAAAAGGATGCGGGCCTTTGCGTCAGGCTGGCCTGCGACAACTTCCGATGAAATCCGGTTTTGCCGTACACCTAAAGTGCAGTATCGCTACCGGGAGCGCGGGCAGGGACAAACCATCGTCTTCAGCGCTGACCCCCCTGTAACGCTGGAGGCTTATGATGCCCTGCTTGATCTGTACAGCCCGCATTTCCGCGTGGTCGTAATCGAGTTACCGGCTATGGGTTTCTCCGCCACTGCGGGTGATTATCGTTTTGGCTGGCGCGAGACGAATGATGATCTCAAACTGTTTCTGGAAGAAGTTGCAGGGCCTGATGCCATTCTGGCGTTTTCTTGCGTCGCCAGTCTGGCCGCTGTCGATATCGCCGTGCGCTACCCTGGCCTTGTATCAAAACTCGTGTTGATGCAGGCGGGCGATGTGGCTGCATTCACCCGCTGGAAAGCTGGGAGAGACCCGAAGGGCATTCTGGCAAAGCCCTTTATCGGGCAATTTGTCATGTCACGGATCGCGCCCAAGCGTATGGGGGACTGGTTTGATCTGGCTGTTGGCAACAGGGATGCAGTACCGCAGTTCTGCACTTGTGCGGAGAAATCATTCGAGCACGGTGCTCTCTGGTCGCTTGCAAGCGCCTATCAGATTTATATGGACCCTGACATTCGCCTTGGCAGGCCAGAGCAGCCCATCCTGGCAATCTGGGGGGAGGCGGATGGCTCACATCCGGCGGAAAACCGGGAAAGTGCAAAGCAGCTTTCGGAAAACGTTCACTATGTCGCATTATCGGGGATTGGTCATTTCCCGGAGCTGGAAGCACCTGAACAAGTGCTGAAGTTGATACTGGATTTTTTGCAGGTCAGGTGAAGCAGCAGGCACCTCATTGAATATTTGGTATCCCTGCTGACTATAATAGTCTTCTCAACATATGGCTCTGATGATCTTGGCCGCCATAGAAAACCGCTAATATGTGTACGGTTAAAGTTACTTCATGAATATCGAAATATATGACGGCGCGGTCAATCGTCGTGTGGCGCAGGTTCGGCAGAAGATGTTCAGCCAGTGTGCCTCTGTGAGGGGCTTTTGAAAGGACCTCACTGATTGTGCTGCGCAGGGTGCGTGTTCGGATGACGGCGCGTTCAAATGCGTCCTCAGGTGGCTCGCCAAATGCTTCATAGCTGTCAGCGAGAAAAATGAGGATTGATTGGAAATCAGCTACGGCTTCTTCACTGTAACGGACGTCAAAGGCCACGTTGTTTCCGGCGCTCTTCGGCGATGCCCTGAATACGCTGGTCCATTTCTTCGCCACTGAGAAAACGACCCTGCCGCCGTCTTTCCAAAAGAACCTTCAGGGCTTCTGTTTCCATTTCTCGGCGCTCGTTCTCTTGCTTGAGCAAGTCGAGACCCTGTTGAAGCACAGCACTGAGGCTGGCGTAACGACCGGTCTCAACCAGAGACTTCGCGAAAGCTGCCTGTTCTTCGGTAAGGGAAATGGATGATTTGAACGTCATAAAAGCACGGTGCTTCCTGGTAGCACTTTTGTCAAGTTGCAGGCGCTGGTAGAATTATTTGCTATTCAGGGCTTCCGAGGCATGCATATTCGTTCAAAATGCTGTTGCATTGCGGCATGTGGCATCATATTGTCCGCCTCCGCGCTGGCTTTAGCGGCTCGCCAACGGCCAGCTGAAATTATTTTGAAAAAACTTATGGGCCCCCTCAGGGGAGGCCATATTATGCACGCATGTCACAGAACAAAGACCCAATGCTGAAATTCGTCTCCCGTGCGCGGCAGACCCCGGAAAAACGGGCCGCGTCCGCGCGTCGTGAGGATTTTGACGAGATCTATGCCGCATTCGCGGAGGCGCGCGCCGCCGAACAGGCGTCGCGGTGCAGCCAGTGCGGTATTCCGTTTTGTCAGTCGCATTGTCCTTTGGGGAATGACATCCCGGACTGGCTGAAACTGGTGGCCGAAGGCCGACTGCAGGATGCCTATGCGGTGTCTTCGGCAACCAACAACATGCCTGAAGTGTGTGGACGCATCTGCCCGCAGGACAGGCTCTGTGAAGGCGCCTGTGTCATCGAACAGTCTGGCCACGGCACGGTCACCATTGGCTCGGTCGAGCAATACATCACCGAGACTGCCTGGAACGAAGGCTGGATCAAGCCGGTCAAGCCGCAGCAGGAACGCACCGAGTCAGTCGGTATCATCGGGGCAGGGCCTGCAGGCCTTGCCGCAGCGGAGGAGTTGCGCCGCGAGGGCATTCAGGTGACGGTTTATGATCGCTATGATCGTGTTGGCGGTTTGCTGATTTACGGCATCCCGAATTTCAAACTGGAAAAGCATGTCGTTGCACGGCGTACGGAGCACCTCATAAAAAGCGGTGTCGAGTTCAACCTGAATTTCGAAGTCGGTCGCGATGCAACCTTCACAGAACTTCGCGCACAGCATGATGCCATGCTCATTGCAACCGGTGTTTACAAGTCGCGGGAGCTTGCCTGCCCCGGCATCGGCAATGATGGTGTTGTCGCGGCGCTGGATTATCTGACCGCTTCCAACAAATCCGGCCTGAAAGACAAGGTACCGGCTTTTGAAAACGGCACGCTGAAAGCACAAGGTCGGAAGGTGGTTGTTATCGGGGGTGGTGATACCGCGATGGATTGTGTGCGGACGGCTGTGCGCCAGGGGGCGGCGTCAGTTACTTGTCTCTATCGGCGGGATCGGAAAAACATGCCGGGTTCAGCGCGGGAAGTCGCGAATGCCGAGGAAGAGGGCGTCGTCTTTGAATGGCTGGCCGCGCCGAAAGCCATTCTGGGGGATAGTGAAAAGACCACCGGTGTGCGGGCTGCCCGCATTGAGTTGGGCGAACCTGATGAAACCGGTCGCCGTGTGCCTGTAGAAATTCCGGACGCGCAGACAGATTACGAGGCCGACATGGTCATCAAGGCGCTCGGCTTTGAGCCGGAGGATCTGCCGGAAATGTTTGGCGAGCCTGAACTGAAAACAACAGGCTGGGGCACTTTAAGGGTGCGCCCTTCTTCGCTGGAGACGAACCTGCCCGGCGTTTACGCCGCAGGCGACATTGTGCGCGGGGCGTCTCTTGTGGTCTGGGCCATCAAGGATGGCCGTGACGCCGCAACAGCGATCACCGCAGAGTTGAACGCCAGAGCGGCGGCGAGCTTCGCGGCAGAATAGAACGAGAGTACGGAACGATTATGACAGATGTCATCAGGGCATATGAACAAAATCGCCAGCGATTGATTGAGGCAGGCGCGTATGATCCGTCTTCCGAGCATGATGCGTGCGGTGTTGGTCTCGTGGTGGCGCTGGACGCAGAGCCGCGCCGCGAGATTGTGGACATGGCGATTTCTGCCCTGAAGGCCGTCTGGCATCGCGGTGCCATTGATGCAGATGGCAAGACAGGCGATGGGGCGGGCATCCGCCTGAACGTGCCGCAGGAGTTGTTTCGGAGCTTTGTTGAAACAACCGGTCACCGCGCCGGCGGCGCGGACATTTGTGTGGGCATGGTTTTCCTGCCACGAACTAATTTCGCGGCGCAGGATGCAGCCCGCGCGATCGTCGAATCGGAAATCCTCCGTCGCGGCTTTTACATCTATGGCTGGCGTCAGGTGCCGGTGCAGGCGGGCTGTCTTGGTGAAAAGGCCAATTTGACGCGGCCTGAAATCGAACAAATCCTCTTTCATGACCCGCGCAAGCGGTCGCAGAAAGAACTCGACCGCATTCTCTATGTAGTGCGTCGCCGTATCGAGCAACGGGCCCGCGAAATGGCCATGAACGAGTTTTATGTCTGCTCGTTGTCTTCGCAGGACATCATCTACAAAGGCATGTTCCTCGCGGAAGATATCGACAGGTTCTATACTGATCTTCAGGATGAGCGCTTTGTCTCACGTGTCGCCATTTTCCATCAGCGCTATTCAACCAACACCTTCCCGGAGTGGCGACTGGCCCAGCCTTTCCGGATGCTGGCCCATAATGGCGAGATCAATACCATCAAGGGCAACACCAACTGGATGAAAAGCCACGAAATCCAGATGACCTCCGAGGTTTTTGGCGAAGATGGCGACTATACAAAGCCGGTCATCCAGCCCGGTTCTTCGGACTCTGCCGCCCTCGATCAGGTCTTTGAACTACTGGTCAGGGCAGGGCGTCCGGCAACAGTTGCCAAGACACTGCTGATCCCGGAAGCCTGGTCAAAGCGTGTCTCGACCATGCCAGCAGAATGGCGCGCTTTATACGAGTACTGTAATTCCGTGATGGAACCATGGGATGGCCCGGCTGCCATCGCGGCCTTTGATGGCCGCTGGGCGATTGCCGGACTGGACCGCAACGGCCTGCGCCCCATGCGGTACGCCATTACCGATGACGGCATTCTCGCCGTCGGCTCGGAGACCGGTATGTGCCCACTGGGCAACCGCAAAGTCACCCGGCGCGGCTCCATCGAGCCGGGGCGCACCATCGCGGTGGACCTCAAAAGAGCGAAGTTTTACGATTCTGACGAGTTGCTGGATCGTCTCGCTTCCAAACAACCTTACACGGAATGGGTCAAAAACATTGTCGAGCTGGAAGACAGGATCGGACCCGGTGTGGAAGAAAAACTCTTTGAGCCGGAGAAACTCCTGCGCCGACAGGCTGCAGCGGGTCTCGACCTTGAAACGTTGGACCTCATACTGCGCCCGATGGCTGAAACCGGCAAGGAAGCCATCGGCTCCATGGGCGATGACACCCCCATCGCTGTGTTGTCGAAAAATTATCGTCCATTGTCACATTTCTTTCGGCAGAACTTCAGTCAGGTAACGAACCCGCCGATTGACCCGTTGCGGGAAAGCGGCGTGATGAGCCTCAAGACCCGGTTCAAGAACCTCGGCAACATTCTTGCCACCAGTGAGACGCAGACGGATGTTTTCGCGCTCGATAGTCCGATCCTGACCAATGGCATGTTCACACGTCTGAAGGATCTGCTCGATGAAAAAGTGGTCGAGATAGACTGCACCTATGATGCCGCCAGCATCAAGAAAGATGGCTCGGCGCTGCGGCGTGCGCTCAACCGCATCCGTCAGGAGGCAGAATATGCGGTGAATAATGGCGCAGGCCACATCGTTCTGACGGATATTCATCAGAGCAGCGCCAAAATCGCCGTGCCGATGATCCTTGCCGCCGCTGGTGTCCACACACATCTGACGAATACAGGCAAGCGCGCCTTTTGCTCTATCATTGTGCGCTCTGCCGAATGTATCGACGCCCATTATGCCGCAGTTCTCATCGGCACCGGTGCCACTGCCGTGAACCCGTATCTGGCGCTCGACAGTATCCGCCGGGCGCAGGAGCGGGGGGATTATGGTGACAAGGATATTGGCGATTGTGCGTATAACTACAAATGCGCATTGGAAGCAGGCCTGCTGAAGATCATCTCCAAGATGGGCATCTCGGTCATTTCCGCTTATCGCGGGGGGTGTAACTTTGAAGCCCTCGGCCTTTCGCGGATGCTGGTGGCCGAGTTCTTCCCCGGCATGACCAGCCGTATCTCCGGTATTGGTCTGGCGGGCCTTGAAGAAAAAACAGCCGAGTTGCATGAACGTGCCTGGCAGGCTGATGCGCCGCCCTTGCCGGTTGGCGGCTTTTACCGCCATCGCCGCCGGGGTGAACATCATGTGCTGGAAGCAAAACTCATCAGTGATTTGCAACGCGCTGTGCGCGAGGATGACCGTCAGGCTTATCAGCGCTACAGCGAGGCGCTGGAAAATCAGCCTCCGTCGCAACTGCGCGATCTTTTACGCTGGCAGGCAACAGGGCCGGAAACCAATCCGGAGCAGGTCGAAACCTCCAACGCCATTCGGCGGCGCTTTATCACGCCGGGCATGTCGCTTGGCGCGCTGTCACCGGAAGCCCATGGCACCCTGAACATTGCCATGAACCGTATCGGCGCAAAGTCGGTATCGGGTGAAGGCGGCGAAGACGCCGCGCGCTATACGCCACATCCCAACGGCGATAATGAGAATTCGGCCATCAAGCAGATTGCCTCCGGTCGCTTTGGCGTCACGGCGGAATATCTTAATCAGTGCCGGGAAGTTGAAATCAAGGTCGCGCAAGGGGCCAAGCCCGGCGAGGGCGGACAGTTGCCCGGCTTCAAGGTCACCGAGTTCATCGCGAAGATGCGCCACGCAACGCCGGGCGTCACGCTTATTTCCCCGCCGCCCCATCACGATATTTATTCCATCGAGGACTTGGCGCAGCTCATCTATGATCTCAAGCAGATCAATCCGGAGGCGCGTGTCTGCGTGAAGCTCGTCTCCGCCTCCGGCATCGGCGCGATTGCTGCGGGCGTTGCCAAGGCAAAGGCAGACACCATTCTGATCTCCGGTAATGTCGGGGGCACAGGTGCAAGCCCGCAAACCTCCATCAAATTTGCAGGCGCCCCATGGGAACTTGGCCTGGCTGAAGCGCATCAGGTCCTGACTCTGAATAATTTGCGCGAACAGGTGACCTTGCGCACCGATGGTGGTATCCGCACAGGCCGGGACGTGGTCATTGCCGCCATGCTCGGGGCGGAAGAATATGGCATTGGCACCATCTCGCTGGTGGCGATGGGCTGTCTGATGGTGCGCCAGTGTCATTCAAACACCTGCCCGGTGGGCGTCTGCACGCAGGACCAGGATTTACGGGACCGCTTTCCCGGCACCCCGGAGCATGTGGTCAACCTGATGACCTTCATCGCCGAGGAAGTGCGCCAGATCCTCAGCACACTGGGCGTCAATTCTCTGGAAGAGATCATTGGCCGCTCGGACCTTTTGCATCAGGTCTCCCGCGGGGAGTCGCATCTGGATGATCTGGACCTGAACCCGATCCTGATCCGCGCTGATGCTGGCGATGGGCCAAAGCGCTCCAGCCGCATGGGCCGGACGGAAGTTGTCGATACACTCGATCAGCGGATCGAACACGAACTCGCGCCGTTCTTTGAGCGACGGGAAAAACTGCAATTATCGTATCCGGTCAGGAACACCGACCGGGCGATTGGTACGCGAATATCCTCTCATATTGTGCGCCAGCATGATCCGGCGGAGCTGTCGGAAGATCATCTGACGCTGCGCCTCAATGGTTCTGCCGGTCAGTCACTCGGTGCCTTCGCGGCGCGGGGCTTGCGCATTGTGGTCGATGGCGATGCCAATGATTACGTGGGCAAGGGCCTTTCCGGTGCCACCATTGTGGTGCGGCCGGAAGAGCAGGCTGGCCTTTCTGATGATGCCATCATCGGTAACACCTGTCTTTATGGCGCAACGTCAGGCGCGCTCTTTGCGGCAGGTCGGGCAGGCGGGCGTTTCGCGGTGCGTAACTCTGGCGTCACCACGGTCATCGAAGGCTGTTCATCAAATGGCTGCGAATATATGACTGGCGGGGTCGCTGTCATTCTCGGGTCTGTCGGCGCAAACTTCGCCGCAGGTATGACCGGCGGCAAGGCCTATGTGCTGGATGAAGACGGCACTTTTGAGGGCATGGTCAATCCGGACAGCGTGGCCTTGCGCCGTTTTGACGCGGGAGACGACGATCAGGAATGTCATGCGCTTGTCGAAAGGCACTGGCAGGAGACCCGCTCACCACGTGCGCGCGGGCTTCTGGATGACTGGCCAAACGCGCGGGCGAAATTCTTTGTTGTCGAACCACTGGAAATTCTGGCACGTCAAAAACAACAGACCGTCGCAAAATCCGCATAATCTGCGGGGACACCAGAAAAATGACAGAGACAGAAGACTTTTACCGGATTCAGCGCTTGCCTCCTTACGTGTTTGAGGAGGTCAACAAACTGAAGTCAGCCCTGCGCGGTCAGGGGCGAGACATCATTGATCTTGGCATGGGCAACCCGGATATGCCGCCGCCGGATCATGTCATCGATAAGCTGGTCGAAACAGCCCGCAACCCGCGCGCGCATCGTTATTCCGCCTCGAAAGGCATTGTCGGTTTGCGGCGCGCCATCAGCCGCTATTATCAGCGCCGCTTTGATGTGGGCCTCAATCCGGATACGGAGGTGGTGGCAACGCTCGGCTCGAAGGAAGGGTTTGCCAATCTGGCGCAGGCAATCACAGCACCTGAGGACATTGTGCTGTCACCGGACCCGGCCTATCCCATTCATGCCTATGGTTTCATCATCGCGGGCGGTGTGGTCGGGGCGATCCCCGCCTTGTCGCCCGAGCAGTATCTCTCTGGCCTCTCCGAAGCGGCAAAAAGCACCCGCGCGAAAGTCATGGTGCTGAATTATCCGTCTAACCCTACGGCACAGACTGTGGAACTGGATTTCTACCGCGAGGCTGTGGCCCTGGCCAAAAAGCACGACATCATCATTTTTTCTGATCTGGCCTATAGCGAGATTTATTATGAAACCCCGCCGCCCTCAATCTTTCAGGTCGATGGGGCCAAGGATGTGGCGGTGGAAGTCAACTCCCTTTCCAAGACCTTCTCCATGGCTGGCTGGCGTGTCGGTATGGCGGTCGGGAATGAACGGTTAATCAGTGCACTGGCGCGCGTGAAGTCCTATCTCGATTATGGTGCCTTCACGCCCATTCAGGTGGCGGCGGTTGCGGCACTGGACGGCCCGGTATCCGCCATTGATGAAATCCGGGCGACCTATCGCAGTCGTCGCGACACGTTGATTGAGCATTTTGGCAAGGCAGGCTGGGATATACCCGTGCCGGCGGCCTCCATGTTCGCCTGGGCCCCGATCCCGGAAAAATATGAACAGCTTGGTTCGGTCGCCTTCGCAAAAATGCTGATGGAAGAGGCCGATGTGGCTGTTGCGCCGGGCCTGGGCTTTGGCGAGCGCGGCGATGGTCATGTACGCATCGGCCTTGTCGAAAACCAGCAGCGTATCCGGCAGGCAGCGCGCAATCTGAAACGCCTGTTCAGTGCATGAGTGCTGCAGGCAGAATATCGTCCGCTAACCGACTTGTCGTGAAAGTTGGGTCAGCCCTACTGTGTGACGCAGATGGCAAACCACGGGAAGAATGGCTCTCCAGCCTTGCTGCCGACATTGCGGCGTTACGAAAAAAAAATATCGAAATTGTCGTTGTCACCTCCGGGGCCATTGCCCTGGGTCGCCTGCGCCTTGGCCTTCAGGGCAATCTGCGTCTTGAAGAAAAACAGGCCGCGTCCGCTGCCGGGCAGGTGATGCTCTCACAAGTCTGGCAGGCGGCATTTGACCGCCACGGGATACAAGTCGCGCAAATTCTCCTGACCCTTGATGATACGGAAAATCGCCGCCGCTATCTCAACGCCCGCAACACCTTCCGCACGCTGCTCGATAATCAGGCGCTGCCGCTGGTCAACGAAAACGACACGATTGCCACCAGTGAAATCCGCTATGGCGATAATGACCGTCTGGCCGCTCATGCCGCGCAGCTTGGCGAAGCGGACACGCTGGTCATCCTGTCAGATGTGGATGGGCTTTATACCAGCGACCCGAATACGGACCCCGACGCAACGCTCATTCCGGTGGTCAAAAAAATTACACCGGAGATTGAGGCTCTTGCCTCTGGTCCGAACCCCAAGGCGGGGGTTGGTTCCGGCGGCATGTCCTCCAAGATTGCCGCTGCAAAAATTGCAGGTCGCAATGGCTGCGCGACCATCATCGCGCAAGGCCGAAAAAAAAATCCGCTTGCGGCTTTGTTGAATGGCCAACCGGCAACCCTGATCGAGCCATCAAGCTCGCCGGACAATGCACGCCGTCAATGGATCGCCGGTCGCCTTCAGCCCATGGGCGAGATCAGTCTGGACGCAGGTGCCGTTGCAGCGCTGCGCGCAGGCAAAAGTCTGCTGCCGGCAGGGGTCGCTGAGGTGGCGGGTAATTTCACGAGAGGCGATGCCGTCAGTCTCGTTGATCCTGCAGGCCGCGTCATCGCACAAGGTTTGGCGGCATGGTCAGTAGAAGAGATCAACAAAATTGCCGGGTTGAAATCGGATGAGATTGAAGAAAAAATTGGCTACAAGCGCCGCCCGGCTATTGTTGAAAAAAATGATCTCGTGCTGATGGAGCAGGACAGAAAAGATGCTTGAAGAAACAGGTCCAGACCGACTGCCAGCTTATATGGCCATGCTCGCCGCTCACGCACAGGCGGCGGCGCAGGCGCTTGCCACGCAGACGAGCGAAAAAAAATCTGACGCCCTGCGTCAGGCAGCCAAAATCATTGCTGAAAAAAAAGATGAAATCCTTCGCATCAATGAAATCGAAGTTGAAGCGGCAGAGGCGCGCGGGCAACAGGCCTCCTTCGTTGACCGGATGCAACTCACCCCGGCGCGCATCACGGATATCTGTGAGAGCCTGAAAAAAATAGCTGACTTGCCCGACCCTGTGGGCCAGGTCATTAGAGAATGGTCTGTGCAGAATGGCCTTGAATTCCAGCGGGTCAGTACGCCCATCGGCGTCATCGCTGTGATCTATGAGAGCCGCCCGAATGTGACGGTGGATGCCGCCGCGCTGGCGATCAAATCCGGCAATGCCGCAATCCTGCGCGGCGGCTCAGAGTGTATCGAAACCGCAAAAATACTTCATGCCTGCTTTTGTGAAGGACTGATCGCTGCAGGCCTGCCTGCCTATGCGGCCCAGATTGTCGCAACAGCAGACCGCGATGCCGTTGGACTTTTGCTCGGCGGCCTCGATAATAAAATTGACCTGGTTATTCCCCGTGGGGGCAAATCACTGGTCGCCCGAGTACAGGCAGAAGCGCGGGTGCCGGTGCTCAGTCATCTGGATGGCATCTGCCATGTCTATCTCGACCGTGATGCAGACATCGAAAAAGCCGTCAGCATTACCCTCAATTCCAAAATGCGCCGTACCGGCGTCTGCGGCGCGGCTGAAACGCTGCTCATTGACCGCGAGCGATTGCCCGAGTTGCTGCCACCAGTCGCAGCGGCCTTGCGCGAAGCAGGCTGTGAGTTGCGCGGCGACCATGCCGTCACGGAAATTGATCCGGAAATCGCCCACGCTATCGAATTGGACTGGCATACGGAGTATCTTGAACCTGTCCTGTCCATTGCTGCCGTTGAAGGTGTAGTCGGCGCCATCTCTCATATCCGGCAGTTTTCGTCTGGCCATACAGAAAGCATCGTCACCGAGAATGCTGGCACAGCGCAAAAATTTCTCGACGGTGTCGACAGTGCCATTGTCCTGCATAATGCCTCGACCCAGTTTGCCGATGGGGGAGAATTCGGCATGGGTGCTGAAATCGGTATTGCCACGGGCCGCCTTCACGCGCGCGGCCCCGTCGGTCTTGAAGAGTTGACGACATACAAGACGGTTGTGCGCGGTGATGGGCAGATCAGGCCATAGCCATACGGCCCATCATGCCTTGGCAGAAAATGCTCAATTTTGTATTTCCCGGACAATCATGCGCATCCAGTGCAGATATTTAGCATTTTTTGCTTTTCGTTAAGCCTTCCTTCACCTATAGAAAGGATTAAGAGTTAATTCAGCTCTTCAAGAGGACCAGAGACAGATGATGACATCTTTGCTCAGTACCGACATGAACTTTCTCGCGCAAAGCAGCAGCGTTGCTCTGTTTGCTGCGCTACTCCTCCTTGTGGTCCTCGTGATTAGCCCTGTGTCGGGGGCGGCCAGGGAGCGTGCAAACTAGGCAATAAGCAGCACGAACCAACAGCCCCCGCGACCGAAAGGAAGCGGGTTTTTTGTTTGTAAGCTGCAGTCAGGCAGGAACAGATTATGGATCAGAAACCGAAAAGATCAGACGCGATCACCAAAGGCCCGGCCAAGGCACCGGCCCGCGCCATGCTGCGCGGTGCAGGCTTTACCGATCAGGATTTCGCCCAGCCGATGATTGCCGTGGTCAACACCTGGTCAACGGTGACGCCGTGCAACATGCATCTGGCTGATCTCGCAGAGCCGATCCGCGAAGGCATCCGCGCTGGCGCGGCAACGCCGGTCGACTTCAATACCATCGTGGTCTCTGACGGTATCACCATGGGCGGCGAGGGAATGCGCGCTTCCCTGATCTCGCGGGAAGTCATCACGGACTCGATTGAACTGGCCGTGCGCGGACATTCCCTTGATGCAGCAATTATTTTGGTTGGCTGTGACAAGACGATCCCCGCTGCGGCCATGGCGCTGGCCCGCATGGATATACCCGGCGTCATCTTCTATGGCGGCACGATCATGCCCGGCCATTGCAAAGGGCGCGACTTGTCCATTCAGGATGTCTTTGAAGCTGTCGGCAGTCATGCCAAGGGCGATATGTCCGACGACGAACTGGATGAGATTGAGCGTCACGCCTGTCCCGGGGCTGGCGCGTGCGGTGGTCAGTTCACGGCCAATACCATGGCGATGGCCATGGCGTTTCTGGGGCTCGCACCCATGGGTGCAGGGGATCCGCCAGCAACTCATGATGCCAAACCGGCAGAAGCAAAGCGCTGCGGTGAGTTGGTTGCAAAACTGGCTCATGAAGGCACAACAGCACGCCACTTCATCACGGAGACATCCTTGCGTAACGCCGCCACAGCTGTCGTTGCGAGCGGTGGTTCCACGAACGCGGTGCTCCACCTGCCCGCAATCGCGGCTGAGGCGGGCATCAGTTTTTCGATTGATGAATTTGATGAATTATCGCGCAACACGCCGGTCATTACCGACCTGAAACCGGGCGGCCAGTTTCTCGCCCGTGACCTACACGAGGCAGGCGGCGTGCGACTGTTCGGCAAGAGGCTGATGGAAGGGCAGAAGATAGCAGATGCGCCTACAGTCAGTGGACGCACCATGTTCGAAGAGTTTGCAGAGGCAGAAGAAACAGCAGGCCAGAAAGTTGTTCATCCCGTAAACGCGCCGGTAAAGGAAACAGGCGGTTTGCGCATCCTCTATGGTGATCTCGCACCGGAAGGCTCTGTGCTCAAGACCGCCGGTTACAGCGACGGATCCTTCACAGGCCGCGCCCGCGTTTTTGACGGGGAAGAAGCTGCCTTCAAAGCCGTCTCCGGGCGGGAGATCGTTGAAGGCGATGTCGTCATCATCCGCCACGAAGGCCCCAAAGGCGGCCCCGGTATGCGCGAAATGCTGGCGGTAACTGCCGCTGTGGCCGGGCAGGGCCTTGCCGGAAAGGTTGCTCTTATCACGGATGGCCGTTTCTCTGGTGCCTCCCACGGTTTCGTCATTGGCCATGTCTCGCCAGAGGCGGCGGCTGGTGGCCCGCTCGCGCTGATTGAAGATGGCGATACCATCCGTATTGATGCAGAAGCACGGCGCATTGATGCTGACATCGACTGGCAGGCGCGCCGCGAAAGCCATGTCCCCAAACCGATTAACCGCATGGGCGGCGCGTTCGACAAATATGCTGCGCTCGTCTCGTCCGCCTCGAAAGGGGCTGTCACAATTTTCACCGAGACTATCGAGAAAGACTGATTGTCATGAGCATCGAAACCAAAGCCAAAACTGATGATGCCACACTGATTACCAAACCGGGGGCAGAGTTGCTGCTCGATGCACTGGAGGAGCAGGGCGTCGAGGTCATCTTCGGTTATCCCGGCGGGGCCGTATTGCCGATCTATGATGCGCTCTACGCGCGTGATACGATCCAGCACATCCTGATGCGCCACGAGCAGGGCGCGGTTCACGCTGCCGAAGGCTATGCAAGATCAACCGGCAAGGTCGGCGTGGTGCTTGTCACCTCGGGTCCCGGTGCCACCAACGCGGTGACGGGCCTCGCGGATGCCTTGCTTGATTCAATCCCGCTTGTCTGCATTACCGGTCAGGTTGCCCGCCCCCTGATTGGCACGGATGCCTTCCAGGAATGCGATACAATCGGCATTACGCGCGCGTGTACGAAGCATAATTATCTCGTCACAAGCGCAGAGAGCCTGCCACGGCTGACCCATGAGGCTTTCCATGTGGCCCGCAATGGTCGTCCGGGGCCGGTGCTGATGGATATTCCGAAAGATGTTCAGTTCGAGAAGGCGGATTACGTTTCACGCAATGATGCCAGAACACGTAACTGCATCGTAGTGCCGGCGCCTGTCAGCCGGGATATTCAGCAAGCGGTTGAAATGCTGCGCCATGCCCAGAGGCCGGTTTTCTATACAGGCGGCGGCGTCATCAATGCAGGGCCGCAAGCTTCGCAGGATTTGCGCACACTGGTTCAGGCGACAGGTGCGCCCGTTACATCAACACTGATGGGCCTTGGTGCCTACCCGGCAGGTGATCCGCACTGGCTGGGGATGCTCGGGATGCATGGCAGTTTTGAAGCGAACAACGCCATGCACGAATGCGACCTGATGATTGCGGTTGGCGCGCGTTTCGATGACCGGGTGACGGGCCGTCTTGATGCCTTCTCACCGGGCTCGCGCAAGATCCATATCGATATTGATCCGTCGTCAATCAACAAGAACGTACCGGTCGATTTACCTCTCATTGGCGACGCCGGGGAAATACTCAAAGCCCTCCTGACAGAATGGCAGCGGCGAGATCAGGCGACACCGGCGGATCGTGAGCGTCTCTCGGGCTGGTGGGAAAGCATCAAGGCATGGCGCGCCCGCAATTCATTCGCCTACGACAAGTCTGGGGATGAGATACAGCCGCAATACGCAATCGAGCGTCTCTACGAACTGACAAAGGACAGAGACGTGTATATCACCACTGAGGTTGGTCAGCATCAGATGTGGGCGGCGCAGCACTTTCATTTCATGGAACCCAATCGCTGGATGACGTCCGGCGGATTGGGCACCATGGGCTATGGCCTGCCAGCGACACTCGGCGTTCAGGCAGCACACCCGGATGCGCTGGTCATTGATATTGCGGGCGATGCCTCCGTGCAGATGACGATGCAGGAAATCTCTGCGGCTGTGCAGCATGATCTGCCTGTGAAGATATTCATTCTGAATAATGAGTATCTCGGCATGGTGCGGCAATGGCAGGAATTGTTGCATGGCGGGCGCTACTCACATTCCTATTCCGCCAGCCTGCCGGATTTTGTGAAACTGGCCGAAGCCTATGGCGGGGTTGGCTACCGGGCCAAAACGAAGCAGGAGCTTGATGGCAAGATCATGGAGATGATCAATGTCAACAAGCCCGTCATTTTTGATTGCTGCGTTACCAAAGAGGAAAACGTCTTCCCAATGATCCCTTCTGGCGCAGCCCATTATGACATGCTGATGGGCGGCGCCGTGACAGGCGATGAAATCAGTGACGCCGGAAAGGTGCTGGTCTGATGTCTACGTTAAATGCCTCTCAGTCTGTTTATCCTGTTACGGTGAAACAGGAAGAGTATCGAGAATCCATTCTCGCCATAATCGTTGACAATGAGCCGGGCGTCCTCTCGCGCGTTGTCGGCCTGATCTCGGCACGCGGCTATAACATCGAAAGCCTGACGGTTGCGGAAACAGATGAGGAAAAACATACTTCGCGCATCACGGTCGTCACTGGCGGTACACCGTCCAAGATCGACCAAATCAAGGCCCAGCTTGGCCGGCTGGTGCCCGTGCGCCGGGTTGTCGATATCTCCGAAGAGAAAGATTCGCTGGAACGGGAATTGGCTCTGGTCAAAATCTCCAGCGAAGGTGAGGCGCGCGTCGAAGCGATGCGCACGGCGGATATCTTCCGTGCCCGAGCGCTTGATGTAACACAAGCCTCTTTTGTCTTTGAGGTGACAGGCGCGCGCGAAAAGATAAACGCGTTCATAGATCTGATGCGCCCACTTGGCCTGACGGAAGTTTCCCGCACAGGTGTGTTATCAATCCGGCGTGGTGCAGAGAAAGACTAGAGATATTTCGATGCAAGGATTTCACAACTGTTGTACCGGTACGCCACTGACCACGCGACTTAGTCCCGCGTGAGGATAATCCTCACGCTGATTGCACACTTCACTTCAATCAAGGGACACCAAACTGATGACTGAACCCCACGTAAAAATTTTTGATACAACCCTGCGAGACGGCGAACAGGCTCCCGGCTTTTCCATGTCTACAGACGGCAAGCTGGTCATCGCGCGCGCGTTGCGAGACCTGAATGTCGATATCATCGAAGCCGGTTTTGCAGCTGCCTCACCCGGCGATGCCAGAGCCGTACGCGCCGTGGCAGAAGAAATAGACGGACCAACCATCTGTTCACTGGCGCGCCTCAATGAAAAAGACATCGATGCCGCTGCCCTGGCAGTTGCCCCGGCAAAAAACAGGCGTGTGCACACATTTATCGGCACAAGTCCGACACATCGCGACGCCAAACTGAAGATGAGTCGCTCGGAAATTCTGGAGCGCATTTCCCATCTCGTTGCTTATGCCCGGTCTGCGGTGGAGGACGTGGAGTTCTCACCGGAAGATGCCATTCGCACGGAACGGGATTATCTCGTCGAAGCCGTCACCGCAGCCATTGAAGCAGGTGCAACAACGATCAACATTCCGGATACGGTGGGATATACGACACCGGAAGAAATGACCGACCTTTTCAAATTTTTGATCGACAGTGTGTCTCACATCTCCGGGGCTGAAAACGTCACCTTCTCGGTGCACTGTCACGATGATCTGGGCATGGCTGTCGCCAATTCATTGGCGGCAGTGCGGGGCGGGGCGCGCCAGATTGAATGCGCCATAAACGGCATCGGTGAGCGTGCCGGTAATTGCTCCATGGAAGAAGCCGTCATGGCGTTGACGACACGAAAAGACTACTTCGGTGTGCGTACACAAATTCAAACACCGAAAATTTACCCTGCCAGTGTGGCCTTAAGCCGTGTCACGCATAATCCGATCCCCCGTAATAAAGCTATTGTTGGCAAAAACGCTTTCGCGCATGAAGCGGGCATTCATCAGCACGGGGTGCTGGCAGACAAGCGCACTTATGAAATCATGGATGCAGAAGCCGTCGGGATGCCGTCAAACTCCATTGTGCTGGGCAAGCACTCCGGCAAACATGCCCTGGCTGCACGCATCAGGTCACTTGGTTTCGACATAACCGACCAGCGCGTGGGCGACTTGTTCCCGGACTTCAAGAAACTGGCCGATACGGCCCGTGAGGTAACCGATGCTGATCTTGTCGCTCTGGTGACCGGCAATAGCGAGCATGATGGACGGCAGGGGCCGTGGCGTGTGCGCCGGGTGGAGTTGCGCGCCGATGTAGATGACGACACGAGACCATTTGCGCGCATCACCCTGAAGCACGATGAACAGGAAGAACGCCAGACAGTGATCTCGGAGGGAGAAGGGCCAATTGACGCGGCTTTTGCGGCAGTATGCGCCATCACAGGCGTACCCGGACGTATCGCCGTTCTTGATCTACACCATGTGGCCGATGAAGGCATTGTGCGCGCAGAAGCTGTAATCGAAGTTGGCGAAGATCGTTACACAGGTACAGCCCGCGAAGTGGATGTGGCAGATGCTGCTGTGGCGGCTTTCGTGGCAGCGATCAATCTGGCTGCTGGCGTCGAGGCCCAGCGCCGGGCTGTCGCGTGAGGGGGGTAGCAATGCCGAAGACATTATTCGACAAGTTGTGGGAGCAACATGTGGTCGAGCCGGAAACAGAAGAGGCGCCAGCCGTTCTGTATATTGATTTGCATCTGATTCACGAAGTAACCTCCCCACAGGCATTTACGGTGTTGAAGGAGCGGGGCCTGAATGTTCGCCGTCCTGATCTGACAATCGGTACGCTCGATCATTCAACCCCGACATTACCGCCGGATCAAAACGGTAAATTACCTTATATTAGTGCGCAGGCAGAGAAACAGGTCCATACGCTGATCGAAAATTGCGCGGCGCATGACGTTGAGTTATTTGGCCTCGATGACCCTCGCCGTGGTATTGTCCACGTCATCGGGCCGGAACTGGGATTGACGCAACCGGGCAAGACCATCGTGTGTGGTGACAGTCACACATCAACACACGGCGCTTTTGGCGCACTGGCTTTCGGTATTGGCACGACGGAAGTCGGGCATGTTCTGGCCACACAATGTGTCTTGCAGCGCAAGCCAAAAACCATGCGTATTCAATTTGACGGCGTCTTACCAAAAGGCAGTAGTGCCAAAGATATGGCCCTTGCGTTCATCGCGCATATTGGTGCCGATGGCGGGCAGGGCTATGCAATCGAATTTGCCGGAGAAGCAGTGCGCACCCTTTCCATGGAAGGGCGTATGACACTCTGCAATATGTCCATCGAGGCCGGTGCCCGGTCCGGCATGGTCGCGCCGGACGAGACGACGTTTAGCTGGCTCAGGGGGCGTGACTATGCTCCAAACGACAATGACTGGGAGGCTGCTGTTGCGGATTGGCGAAGTCTTTGCACAGATGACGGCGCTGTTTTTGACAGTGAGGTGCAGATTGACGTTTCCGATCTGCGCCCGATGATTACCTTTGGTGTCTCGCCCGATGCAGCAATATCCGTTGATTCACCTATGCCCATGGGCGAGGACGAGGCTGCGCGGCTTGCAAATGAGTATATGCAGTTCGAGGGTGGGCAACCCTTCACGACAGCACGTGTAGACAGGGTCTTCATCGGCAGTTGCACCAATTCACGCCTGTCAGATTTGCGCGAGGCTGCTAATATCATGCGCGGACGGAGAGTGCGAGACGGTGTGACCGCCCTCGTCGTTCCCGGATCAGAGGCTGTGCGAAAAGCTGCGGAAGCCGAGAACCTGCATGAAATTTTTCTTGCCGCTGGTGCGCAGTGGCGCTTGCCTGGTTGCTCCATGTGCATTGGCATGAATGGCGATCAGGGCCAGCCGGGCGAGTTGGTCATTTCAACATCCAACCGCAATTTCAAAGGCCGTCAGGGCAAGGGGGTGCGGACAGTTCTTGCCAGCCCTGCCACAGCAGCAGCAAGTGCCGTCGCCGGTCATATTGCTGATCCGCGCCAGTTCATGGATCAGGAGGTTTGATATGTCATTTGAACCATTCGCAGTGATCACTTCAAACACAATTGTCTTGGCGCAAAACAATATAGATACGGATCAGATTATCCCGGCGCGTTTTTTGACAACAACGTCAAAAGATGGTCTCGGCAAGTCAGTATTTTATGACTGGCGATATGACGCGCAAGGAAACCTCCGCCCAGACAGTGTGCTTGATGCGGTTCCGGCGCAAACGCATAAAATACTTGTCGCCGGGGCTAATTTTGGCTGCGGCTCGTCTCGTGAACACGCGCCATGGGCGTTGAGTGATTTTGGCTTCCGTGTTGTCATCAGTTCTGACATCGCCGATATTTTCAAAAGTAATGCCCTGAAAAATGGATTGCTCCCTGTAGAGATAGACGATGCCACTCATGCAGCGTTGCTGGCGACGCCGGGGCAGCAGGTCACGGTTGATCTGGAAACACAGACAGTTGTGTATGGTGAAAATCAACAAGCCTCTTTCACCGTGGAGCCCTTTGCCCGGCGCTGTCTTCTGGATGGTGTCGATCCGCTGGGCCATCTGCTGAACCAGATGGACAACATCCAACAATATGAAAGTGCCCGCCCATGAGGAGCAAACTGGTTTTTTTACCTGGCGACGGTGTTGGCCCGGAAGTAGCTGAGGCGGCGCGCATTGTGCTGGACGCTGTCGTGAACAAGGTCGGTTTGGATCTATCCGTAGAAACATTTGCGTTTGGCGGTGCGGCG
Source organism: Aquisalinus sp. (assembly GCA_022763115.1). Classification (GTDB taxonomy): domain Bacteria; phylum Pseudomonadota; class Alphaproteobacteria; order Caulobacterales; family Parvularculaceae; genus Aquisalinus. Next base: position 63,412 of record JALEGJ010000063.1, on the reverse strand, counting down.
ATCGATAGTCACGGTACACCATTCCCGGATGAGACAAGAGACGCTTGTCTCTCGGCAGATGCCATTTTCCTCGGCGCTGTAGGCGGGCCAAAATGGGATAACGCACCAATTCGCCCCGAGGCAGGACTACTCGCCATGCGCAAGGCACTTGATGTCTATGCAAACCTTCGCCCGATCACGGTCTTTGAAGGTATGACCGGTTTGTCTCCTCTCAAACCGGAACTTGCGGAAGGTGTAGATATTCTGATCGTTCGTGAGCTGACAGGTGGGTTGTATTTTGGCGAGCGTATTGAAGGCGCTGATACAGCGCAGGATAAATGCGAATACTCCCGCGCTGAAGTCGTCCGCGTTGCGCGTATCGCTTTTGAAGCAGCCCGTGGGCGCAGAGGCAAGGTAACGTCTGTCGATAAAGCCAACGTGCTGGCCACAAGCCGCTTGTGGCGTAATGCGGTCAATGAGCTGCATCAGAATGAGTATCAGGATGTGCAACTTGAGCATATGCTGGTTGACGCAATGGCAATGAAACTCATTCAGTGCCCATCAGCCTATGATGTCGTCCTGACAGAAAATCTCTTTGGTGACATTCTGAGCGACGAAGCCTCTGTTCTTTCCGGCTCAATCGGTCTTGCGCCATCCGCCTCGCTGGGGAATGGCACACGCGGTTTGTACGAACCAATCCACGGCTCGGCACCGGATATCGCCGGGCAGGGTAAGGCTAACCCTGTGGGAGCTATCCTTTCAGTCGCCATGCTGCTGCGGCATTCCCTTGAACAGCCCGAAGCAGCTCAGGCGATTGAGCAGGCTGTTCAACAGTCCATTAAAGCCGGTCACGGAACAGCCGATATCAAGGGCAGTGATTCAACCCGGCAATTCACGGACCACATCGTTGGCTTATTGCCGGATTGATAAAATTTAGGCGTGCCTCATAGGCTTACCGGGAGTTAGCAGCAGCGCTTTCTGCGGCTCGCACAAGCTGAACAAATTCTGCGCGTTGCCCGTAAGGATCGCTCCCGCGCGCATCTTGCGCCAAAGCAATGATATCTCCCCAATCAAAACCGTCAGTATGTCCGGCTCGTTGCAGTTTCTGACCATAGGCAGCGACAGCCGCGGCAAAGCGCGCGTCACGCGGGGCACGGTCAAGATCATCATACTGATTGTGAACCTGAACCGGCACTGTCAAAAGGTTGCTTTGATCTTCATGGGGAAGTTTATAGCGCAGCTTTACAAAGGCGAACTCATCCGTCGAGCCAGATGCTTCCACTGCCTCTTGATAACGCAAAGGGTCTATCAATCTGGCATCAGAATCCACAGTAACGATCTCATAAAGCGCTGTTACCGTATGACCGGCGCCAATGTCGCCAGCATCAACTGCATCATTGTTGAAGTCCTCCGTATTAAGGAGGCGTGTTTCATAGCCAATCAATCGGTACTCGGCGACGACTGCGGGGTTGAATTCAACCTGGAATTTCAGGTCGCGGGCAATCGGAAATACCGTGGACCGGAATTCGCGCACCAGCACCTTCCGCGCTTCCTCCAGCGTATCAATATAGGCTGCGGTGCCATTGCCGTTCTGGGCGAGGCGCTGGGCAATAACATCATTATAATTACTATCGCCAAAGCCAAGCACGGTAAGATAAATGCCGCTGTCGCGCTGGCGGGTAACATAATCTTCCAGACTGTCAGCATCAACGACGCCCACATTAAAGTCTCCATCTGTGGCAAGAATAATCCGGTTGATTTTGTCATCCGCGAAGTTCTCCTGTGCGAGGTCATAGGCAAGGGCAAGACCTTCGCCGCCGGCTGTTGACCCCCCGGCAGAGAGATTGTTCAAGGCGCGTCGTATCTTGCTCTTCTCGGATGCCGGTGTCGGCTCCAGCACAACACCTGCAGCACCGGCGTAAACGACGATTGAGATAGTGTCGTTGTCATCCATCTGGTCAAGCATGAGGTTGACGGATTTCTTGACCAGAGGCAGCTTGTTTTGTGCTTCCATTGAACCGGAAACATCTAGCAACAGGACAATATTGGCGTCTGGCTCTTCAACCGGTTGCAGATCAAAACCCTTGACGCCGATATGCATCAGCTTTGCGCCATCGCGCCAGGGCGCAGGTGTAACCCATATAGTGGGCGTGAAAGGCTCGGCCGCGCTTTCAGGCAGTTTATAATCGTAGTCGAAGTAGTTTACATACTCTTCAATTCGCACGGAGTCTGAAGGCGGAAGAGCATTATTCTGGCGAATATAGCGCCGCATCACCGCATAGGCAGTTGTGTCGACATCGGAAGAAAAGGTGGAAACCGGTTCAAGCGCTGCCAGTTTTACCGGGTTCGGATCAGTTTTCTCATATTGCTCTGTAATGCGCTCATATTCCTGTTGTAACATCAGACGTGAGCGTTGCATTTCCATCGGGCTTGCCATATCCGCCACAGCCATTTCAGCCATCACCGGCTGTGGGGCTGGTTTGGTCGCATGGTAAGTATTCTCACAGGCGTTCAGTGCCAGAACTGCAACTGATATCAAGGCCGTGGTTGTGAAGTAGCGCATCGCATATCCCTTCTCGTAAACTGTTGGTGGGAGAGAGCGCTGCAAACCGGGCAATACCGTGGCAGCATCAAGGCTTCGCCACCTCATTCAGATGAAGAGTTGGTAAGGCAATCCGGGTTGATACACCGGGCTAGCGCAAGAATCAAAAAACTTATGGTCCTGGTCTGAGAAACCCAAGCCCCTGTTTTCATTGATAAACCCGAGAATCTATGGGCCTCCCTCCAGCCTCGGTTATCTTGATCGTCAACTCACTCACAGGAGCAAACGCCATGTGTATCCATCACCAAGACATCAGCACCACACATAAAGCCAACATCACACGCGCGCCGCAGGGTGTGTTGCAAGCCCTGTTCGCGGGCCACCCGGGGGAGAGGGCGAAAAACTTTTCCGAAAACGTGGCAGATCCTGCTAATGGTGCTTCCCAAGCGGCACAGCAGCATGGTGCAAGTAAGCTACACAGATTGAACTGCCGACGCATGATATTCGGATATGTCGCCTGCACTGATGTGACGCATAACGCCGGTCAGTCGGGTAAGTCAGATGCTTCTGTCAGGCTGAAGGGGTCCAGGCGAGTTAAAATGAGTGCCGCAGGTTTCAGGCGGTTGCTTGCGCTGACTCGTCTGCATCTTCTGCCTCTTCCGTTACTTCGGCGCAATCTGTCGCCGCCTGGATATCTGTCATCTGATCAAAGGTATCTCCGTGCAGAATGCGGGTCAGCACCTCTGAAAGTTTTTCCGGATTGAGCGGCTTGGAGATGTAATCTGTCATGCCAGCTTCGAGATAGCGTTCACGATCACCTTCCATCGCATTGGCCGTCAGTGCAACAATCGGGATTTGACCACGGGAGCCCTGGAAAGTGCGTATGCGCCTTGTCGCCTGCAAACCGTCCATTACAGGCATCTGCACATCCATCAGGATCACGTCATAATCCTTGATATACGCAGCTTCGACCGCTTCTGATCCGTTGTCGACAACAGTGATATCATGGCCTGCGGCAGTGACAAAAGCAGTGACAATCTGCTGATTGACCGGATTATCTTCTGCGGCGAGAATTGTCAGGCGTGTTTTTTTCTCAGGAATGACTTCTTCTGGCTGTGGTTCGGCTTCGACTGTTTCAGGTGTCTCGGAGACGACCGGCTTTGCCTCAATCTGAGCCGGTCGCACGGGCAGGGCAAACCAGAACGTACTGCCGAAACCTTCGGTACTTTTCACACCGATCTGTCCCCCCATGAGCTCGATCAACTGACGGCAGATAGAAAGTCCGAGGCCTGTGCCGCCGAATTTCCGTGTGATTGTGTCATCAGCCTGGGCAAAGCGTTCGAAAATTCGGCCCTGTGCAGATTTTGGAATGCCGACACCAGTGTCCGTCACCTTGATTTTGAGGATGCCGGCTTTGTCGTTCCCGCGATAACGCACTTTCATTTCCACGCTGCCTTGCGGGGTGAACTTGATGGCATTGCCAACAAGATTAATCATCACCTGACGAATACGTGTAGGGTCACCAATAACCTGTCGTGGTACGCGCGCATGTACAGAACATTTCAGGTCAATGCCTTTGCTGTCCGCCTGGTTGGACAGCAGACGCAGTACATCCCGGGAGAGTTTCGCGGGGCTGAACGGCACTTTTTCCAGTTTCATCTGCCCACGCTCGAGTTTGGTAAAGTCCAGAATATCGTTCAGGATAACGAGCAAATCATTGCCGGAATTAAGGGCCGTTTCGGCCTGATCTCGCTGTTGCTGGTTGAGGTCGCTGTTCATCATCAGGCGCAACATCCCCAGCATACCATTCATGGGGGTGCGCAATTCGTGACTCATGGTGGCAAGGAAGTTTTCCTTCGCAACCATCGCAGCTTCTGCCTCACGACGTCGATATTCAAGTCCATAACGCTGAGCCTTGATCAGGCGCAGAAGTGGCCAGATAAGGCCGAATGTCAGCCCAAAGAAAATGAATGGACTAAGCAGGATCTTCAGCAACTGGCCAAGTCTTTGTTCTACCAGCACTTTATCCTCGCGGGCCTGCAGAGCTTTGTTCGAGTTTGCAAGCTGGGTTTGATAGAGGAGGGCAGCATGCAGGAACCCGTCGAGTGCTGCTTGCCGCTCTGCATTTGTAGAGGCGTTGTTCCATGCAGAGGCCTGTTCGATCAGGGTCTGCTCCTGCTGTTGCAGGTCAGAGCCGCCCGGCAATGGCGATCTGGCTTTGCTGCCGAGGTCGAGATGATCTGCATATTTGTTTGTAAGCTGCGTCAGAACCTTGTTTTGTCCGGCAAAAACACCAAGGGTTTCGGCAAACGCTTCTCGTTCATTGTTTTCTACGTGCGTACGAAGAACAGTGCTTGTTTGCTGCAGTTCCTGGGTCAGGGAATAAATGCCAGCCGTTGTGTGTTTTTGCCCGGTAGACAGGTGGACGCTGATCGCTGCCATGACGGGGATCATCGCGAGACAAATACTGGCAAAAACAACGCCTACAAGTAGTTTGTGATCAGCTTTTTCCAGTTTGGCTGACAAGGTGTCGCTAAAAGTCATTGTCCGGTTGTCAAGCGATACCAGCCAGTAGGAGACGAGAATGATCAGAATTGTCAGTATCCCTGCGCCGCCCAGTGCCTGTACCCAACTCCCGTACAGATTGCCAATTTCCAAAGCCAGCGGGAACAGGACAAGCTCATAAGAGAAGATCACATGCGCCATGATCAGGGACAGTGTTTTGTGCGCCGGTGGAATTTGTTTGCTGCTTGATTTATGACCGTAGCGGGAAATCGCCACGAAGAATGCGCACCCCCCCAGCAGCGCGACGCAAAAAGAGTAGATGATATTCTCAACCGGCTGCGATGTTTCGGCCGGCAGGGCACTCATAAATGTCGGCACCAGAATGACGCTTGCCAGAACAACAACAAGCGCTGTCAAAATACTTATCGTCGCGATGGATCTCATTGCTTATACGAGCCTGTGAAATGCGATTATGAAGGCACCATAGGCAAAAGGGATTACGAAAGCGTATGTTAATGGTTAGCAAACGCTTAATTTCGCCTCAATCAGGCCGGTTCGTCTGACAACCAGGCCTTGAAGCCTGTGTAAAGCGCGACTTTTCTGAACAGAAAGAGGTTCATCGTCAGAGCAAATGTAATGCTCAGTATAAGGGTTAACAGCATCTGATGGATGTAGTGCCAGGATGACACAACCGGAAGTTCCATAAACCCGAAAGAGAGTGCGCCATAAAAGCTTGTACCAAAAATCACACCGAGGATGGCGGACATTGGCGCGACATTCCGGAACAGGAGACTGACGATGAAGGCCGAGAGAATTGGCATCGACAACAGCCCGTTAAGCTGTTGCACCAGATTGATGATACTGTCTGCTCCGGAATAGACAGGCACAAGTATCAGTGCAGCAATGACGAACAGGCTGGTAATCACACCGGAAAGGCGGCGCACATTCGGGGTCTTGTTCACATAGGCTTCATGGAGATCAACCACATAGAGAGTGGTTGAGGAGTTCAGTACACTATTGAAACTGGTCAGAACGGCAGCGGCCATAAATGCAGCAAAAGCGCCTGAGAGCCATGTTGGCAGAACATCCCCGACGATGCGGCCATAGGCAGCATCACCAATATCGCCGTAGAGTTTATAGGAAACGATCCCCGGTATCACCACAATAGCTGGCACGATCAGCAGGCGAATACCAGCCGCCGCGAAGACACCTTTCTGTGCTTCGCGTAAAGTCGGAGAAGCCATGGCGCGCTGCGTAATCGTCTGGTTGGTGCTCCAGTAGAAAATCTGGATGAAGATCATGCCGGTCAGCAAAGTGTGCCAGGGGATTGGCGAGTCATTATCGCCGATCATCGTCAGGCGCTCAGCCGGGATGCCGGAAAAGTCATAATCAATAGCCTGCAAGGAAAGCAGAACAACTGTCACCGCCATAACCAGAAGGCCAACGCCGCTATAGGTGTCAGAAACGGCAACGGCGCGTAATCCGCCGAGTATGGCATAGGCGGCGCCAACTACAGCGAAGCACAAGGAGATAATGATGATCGGTGCCTCAATGCCGAACATCGACTGCATAAAGAGCGAGCCCGTATAAAGCATGATTGGCAGATAGATGAAGACATTCCCGAGCAGAAACAGGACAGCTATCGTTGCGCGTATATTCTTGTCGCCATAGCGTTTTTCAAGCAGCTCCGTTGTGGTGGTGCACTGATATTTGTAATAAATAGGCAGGAAGACCAGCGCGAGCACCAGAAGCCCTGCAACGGCTGCCAGTTCCCACCAGGCGAGAAGGGCCATCTGGTTCCCGTTCATCCCGACAAGCTGGTCTGTGGAAAGGTTGGTCAGGGTAATGGAGCCAGCCACGAATATCCATGAGAGGCCGCCGCCAGCGAGAAACTGTTCCTTATTCGGGTCGTCGGAGCGCACCGTGTCAGGGGCACGGCATTTCAGCCAGGTAAAGAAACCAATGAGTGCTGTGATGATAACAAAAATGCCGACTTGCAGTACCTCTGGCGACATAGGTCGTTCCCCTTATTATGTGCTCCGCCAACAGGCGGTGCCGGCGGCGGGCAGGTCCCAACTGCCAAACACCAGTGCACCATCGGCGGATCTTATATTGTCGGGGATTGTTGCACCATCTGGTCCGTAATTGAAAGCAAACACGACATCACCACGCCGCCTTATGCGTAAATGCTCAGGCAGGAGTGTGGTTGCGATGCCTTTTTCTGTGCATAATTCTGCGAGTAGCTGCGCGATAAAGGGACCATCAGGCACAGTCGTGAAGAAGGAAAGATTGTTGTGCGCAAACAAAAGGCCGGTTCCGTCACTCATGGCGGCAGGCTTAAGGTCAGTTGCCACATGATCCAGCCAGCGGCTTGCGCCCACATCGCTCGCCCCGAACTTTCCGTCGAGCGTGATGTCGTCGCGCAAGGACTCCGAATGCCTGATTTGCAAAGGCAGAACTTCCTGCAAGGCGCCCGGCGCAAGAGTATCAGGAACCTGCACGTCTTCTGTCTTGCTGCCTGTGCGGGGACCAAGAATGATGTGGGCTTTCGAATTCTTCAAGCGCGCCACGAATCCGTCCGGCAGTATAGGCAAAGATGGGACAAGGACGATTTTGTAAGCTGAGATATCTGCGTCTGGTGAAATGATATCAATATCAAGCCCGAGACGACGCGCGGCCCCATACCATGTCAGCACCAGGCCCCAGTAACTCCAGGAGGCGCCTTGCGGTTGGATGTCGAACAGCCACTTGGCCTCATAAGAGAACATGAGGGCGATTTGTGCCTTACCGGTAACAGGCGTATTGGCGAGTTCAGATATTTCGGCAGCTACCTGGCGCGCCTCTGGCGTGGCAGGAGCCTCGTCATTATTTACAAGATTAAGCCCCGCGTGAAACTGTTCCTGTGCGAATGGTGCCTGCCGCCAGCGGAAATAGCTGACTGTTTCAGCGCCATGTGCAAACGCTTCCCAACTCCAGGTGCGCACCATGCCGGGCAGGGGGGCGGGGTTATGATGTGCCCAGTTCACGGGGCCGGGTTGCTGCTCCATGACCCACCAGCGGCCATCCTTTCCGCAAGCGCGATAAAGGTCATGATGAAAGCTGGTGAAATCGGGATGCCCCTGCCGCATGTAGGTATGCTTGTCTTCAAGCGGAAAAGGGGCAACGTCAAGAAATCCGAGCGGGTAACTGTCCCATGAAGCGATATCGAGATCTTCCGATACCTTGAAATGATCGAACCCGGTATAGATGCCCATGAAGTTATGGATGATAGGCTTATCAGGTGTCGCTGCGCGAAGAATATCACACTGCATCCGGTTGAAAGCGACAACCTGGTCAGACGAGAAGCGATAGAAGTCCAGCAGATGAGCTGGCGTTGCTTCTGTTACCGTCATGTTGGGCAGGTCTATTTGGGAAAAGTCTGTGTACTCCTGGCTCCAGAATACCGTGCCCCAGGCAGTGTTAAGCGCGTGAACGTCACCTTGATACTTGTCTTGCAGCCACAACCGAAAAGCCTTTCCGGCTTCGGGGGACCAGCTGCGTGTTGTATCGTGGCAGCCATATTCATTGTCCGTTTGCCAGGCAAACAGCGCCGGATGCCCGGCATATCGTTCAGCCATCAAGGTGCAGATTCTTGCCGCTTCTCTCCTGTAAGTCAGGGAGGAAAAGCAATAGTGGCGTCGGGAGCCAAACTTGCGCGGGCGCCCCTCTGCATCATACGCCAGTATATCAGGATGCGCATCAATCAGCCATTTCGGAGGTGTCGCTGTCGGGGTGCCCAGTATGACTTCAAGATCATGCTGGCCAAGAGTATCCATGGCCCGGTCCAGCCACTCCCAGTTGAAGTCCCCTTTTGATGGCTCAATGCGGCTCCAGGCAAATTCTCCGATGCGCACTCTTGAGATACCGATGTCCACCATGCGCCTTGCATCATCAGCCCACATGCTTTCCGGCCAGTGCTCAGGATAGTAGCAGACACCAAGGGACAGGTTCTCAGGCATGGGATTTTCTTTCTAACAGGAAGAGTTGCCCGGAAGGCCCGGGGGATAAGGTCATATGTTCAGAGAGCACGGGATCAAGGTTGTGGGTTGAGTATAACAGGTTGGCATCCATATCCTCTGGATCTGACACGCCTGCAATTTGTATAGGTACTGTCACGCCTGACTCGGATGTGTTTAATAATCTGAGCAAGGCCTGGTCACCGCTTGGCGAGACAATAATTTGCGCCTCTGTATCATCGGGCGTGTCGAGCAAATATGCTTTACCGCTATGGATAAGCTCCCGGTGCTCTTTGTAGAGCGTTGCGAAGTGGCGAAAAGTATCGGCATCAGCCTCGCTCAGTTTTCGTGGGTCCAGTTCTGCCCCGAAGTGTCCGAACAACGCCACCAGACACCTGAAGTCCATGGCAATGTCCCGCCCGGTCATCCCATAGGGGGCAGGCCCCGCATGGCAACCCATGATTTCGGGAGGGAGAAACAGGCCAAGGTTTCGCTGGATGCGGATTCGTTCAATGGCATCCGTGTTGTCACTGGGCCAGACACGGTCTGTATATTTCAAAATACCAAAGTCGATGCGCCCGCCGCCACTGGAGCAACTTTCGATACTGACTTTCGGGTACTGCGCTTTCAGGCTCGCAAGTATGTCATAGAGCGCCAATGCCTGTTCTCTGTAGACAGGGCCGTCATCATTTGAGCCCGGGTAAAGCGTCCGATTATAATCCCATTTCAGGTAATCAATTTGGTTATCATTCAATAGCCGTGAAACTGTCTCAACGATGTATGTCTGTACTTCCCTTTTTGTGAGATCGAGCACAAGCTGGTTACGCCCCGTGGCATTCGCAAAACCTGATGCCTGAATCGCCCAGTCCGGGTGCTTCCTGTAGAGATTGCTTTGCGGGTTTATCATTTCCGGCTCGACCCAGAGCCCGAAAGACATGCCAGCTTCCTGTACAGTATTTATAACAGGCGTGAGGCCGTTGGGAAAACGGACCGGGTCCGGCGCCCAGTCCCCCAGGCTGGTTGTGTCATCAGACCTGCCGGTGAACCAGCCATCATCCAGAATAAAGCGCTCCACACCCAGTCCCGCCGCGTGCTGTGCCAGTTCAATGACGGACTTTTCGTCCACGTCGAAATACACGCCCTCCCACGTATTGAGATGGATAGGGCGGGGCATTACGGCCTTTTTTCGGGACCGCACATATTGGTGAAAGCACTGCCTGATGCCGTTCAGTCCATTATGTGAAACAGCAATGTAAGCGGTGGGTGTGTGATAAGTCTCACCTGCGTCAAGCGCGACCTCACCGGGTGCCAGCCATTCCCCGAGTTGTAATTGTGCCTCACCATGGTTATTCCGCTCAATGATGAGTTGGTGATTGCCACTCCAACCCAGGTGCGCTGCGAGCGCTTTGCCGTTCTGGTGAGTCGTGGACTGGTCGGTAAGGAGGGCGAATTGTGGCCAGTCAAAGCCCGGTCTGCCCTGACGACTGGTGCGTTCTATTTTGCCGCAAAAAAGAGGGATCGTTTCCAGATATCCTTCATCTGCCCATCCCCCGTTGAACATGCGCGCTTCGTCAGCCCAGTCTGGCAAGGGCAGGCAGAAGGCAGCCAGCCATTGAAGGGTGTATGGTGCTATGTTGTCATTTCGCAAGGTGCTGCCAGCCTCCAGCACGCCACTTTCCAGACACAACGATAAGTTCAAGGCGAGGGTCAGTTTTTTGGTCGTATCCCGACAGTGAAAGATAATCGTATTTTTCGTGATCTCAGTTTCTTCGACGATGAATGCAGTCTCCCACGGCCCCTGACCGAAAGTGCCGGTAAGCGCCGGCTCTTCAGCGAACCCTTGCCCATGCTGTGGAAAGAGTGAGAAAGGCACAGTCTGATCTGGTGACGCAGGACGCACCGGTGGATAAGGAAGAATGCGATCAGGACATTGTTCGACAGGCCCCAGATAGATGAGCTGCGGGGTATTGTTGCCACGCTGAGCAAGCAGGCAGCAGGTGCCGCCACCATTGATCTCATGCCATATCGTCTCGTATAAAGCTGCCGGTTTCGTCATCATTTTAGGTCCTTCGGGACAATCAGGCTCAGGCACATCGTGGGCTATGTCAATCAGGTTTACTGTCTGGATGCGCCCTGCAGATACTTGTCAGCCTGGTAAAATGAGGCTTTATGATGCTCTGATGAGCATGGAAATAATTCAACTGGATTCAGCACTGCAGGAAGCAGTTTACCGACGTCGCCACATGAAAGCGGATGGGCGAGAATTGTTCCTGTATGGCTACATTCGCCCCGAGGGCGCGGCGTTGCCCGAGCCGGAAGGGACACGCATTTATGGCGGAGAGTTGCGCCAGCATCCGCTTCGGCAGGACTGGTCAATATACGCAGCTGCGCGGCAAAACCGGACTTACAAACCTTCTGCTGCCAATGATCCGCTCGCTCCTTCAATCGCTGGCAAGCCTGTCACTGAAATACCGTTTGAAACCTTCGAGTTGGCTGTCTTCGATAACCGATTTCCGGGGATGCATCCTGAGACGCCTCCGCCCGAGAGCGAGATCAGCTTGCTGAAAAAAGATAAGGCCAGTGGCAAATGCGAAGTGATCGTTTATGCCCCTGAGCAGACTGGCAGCCTTGCAACGCTTAGCCAGTCGCAGAGACTATTGTTGGTGCAAGCCTGGATCGACAGATATGCGGCGCATTTTTCCGCGGGGCAGAAATTTGTATTACCATTTGAAAACCGTGGAGATGAGGTGGGGGTGACGTTGCACCATCCGCATGGACAGATTTACGCCTTTCCCTTCATTCCGGCGGTTCAACAAAAGGCTGTAGATGCTTTTGAAGCCGGTTATGATCTTGCCAGAGGGATGCAGGATTGGGCGGAAGATTATACGATCTCGTCTCAAGCTGGGATCACGGCTTTTGCGCCACCATTTGCGCGGTACCCGTATGAAGTCTGGCTGGCACCTGTCGTACGCCAGCCTGGGCCTTGGACGTTTTCCGCAGAACAACTGGAAGGGTTTGCAGCCCTGCTTGGCGACGTTACCCGGTGGTATGATGCATTCTTCGGGCGTACCTGCCCCTATATGTTGTCTTTACAGGCTGCACCTGCCGGTTACGAAAAGTCTTTTCATTTCACTGCCCAGTTTTATCCCATCTTGCGCAGTCAGGATCGCCTGAAATACTTCGCCTGTGTTGAACATGCGACCAATGTGTTCACTGTGGATGTCATGCCGGAGGAGACGGCTCGCGTGTTGAGAGACTTATGACTATCGAAGAGGAGTTTGCGAAGGTTTATGGTTTGGAGCCGATTACAAGTAAAACTGTGCCAGGGCGCGTAAACCTGATCGGTGAGCATACAGACTATAATGGTGGTCTGGTGTTGCCAACGACTGTTGCAAAATCAGTATCTGTTGCGATCGGCGAGGCAATGGATGAACAGTTTTGCTTTACGTCGGCAAAATTCCCGGACCCGGTGCGCCGTGATGTTGCTGCGGTCAGGAACGGGCATTGGTCAGATTACCCACTTGCAGCTTTCGCCTGGCTGAAAGAACACGGATACTGGCGACGGGGCGCTGAAGTTTATATTGACAGCGATTTGCCGCACGGGTCAGGACTTTCATCATCTGCAGCACTGATCGTATCTATACTGAAAGCTGTAGTGGCGCTGACTGGTCCGTCTTTATCCGATGTGGAAATAGCCCGAGCCGCACAAGATGTTGAGAACCGGTATCTCGGCGTACCTTGTGGTATTATGGATCAGATGGCGGTGGCGCTTGCCAGTTCAGACCAGGCCTTGATGCTGGATACCGAAACACTTGCATTCGAGCTGATCGACTTGCCCTTGGATTATGCATTCGTGGTTGCGCATTCCGGTATTTATCGGCGACTTGATGAAGGGCGTTATGCCATTCGGCGTGAGGAATGTGAAGCAGCGGCGAGTGCTCTGGATGTAAGCCTTCTGTGTCATCTGGATACGGATAGTGCGATGAAACGGATAGACACACTGGAAGAGCCGTTTTGCAAACGCGCGAGACACGTCTGGACAGAGCATTGCCGTGTCGCGCAAGCGGCAATCGCGCTTAAGAGTGGTGACCTGAACGCTTTCGGACAGTTGATGACAGAAAGTCATGCGTCGATGCGAGACGATTTTGAGATATCACTGCCTGTTATCGACGAGATGGTAGAGGCTGCCGTGCAAATGGGCGCAGCCGGATCCCGCCTGACAGGCGGTGGTTTTGGCGGTTGCTTTGTCTCTCTCGTGAAGTCGGGTCACATAGATGCGTGGCAGAAAGAAATGTCGACTGCCTTTCCCGAGATCACTTTCGTTTAAGCAGGCACGTTAGCCGGGCGCGATCAGGCTGGCATCGCTTCAGGCACAGAAGGTATGCTGTAAATCAGCTTTGCAGGGCCAGCCGGCACAAAAGGCGCCCATTCACCCTCTGCCTGTGCGAGGCGGTCGGCCACGGCATATATCACAGCCGGATTAAAGCCGAGGCCAAAGTGACTTGCGGGCACCTCGATATTTTCCGTTTGGTGTCCCGGCTCTTGTATGGACCCCTGCCAGGATACTATGCCGTCTGATTTGCTGTAAATTGAAGTTGTCGGTACCGGTGGCGCTTCATGGGAGCGTTCATAACGCTCAATATAATCACCTTCAGGTTTACCATTGATTGCTTCAAAGAGAGTTTTCGCATTCGAGTAGTCTGTGTCGCCAATGATGGGGCTGCCCAATGAAATGACTGATCTTGTCTTATCAGGCATGAATTTCGCGATTTCACGGGCGAAGACGCCCCCAAGACTCCAGCCTATAATGGATATTTGTCTTCCTTCCCGGCGATAGATATCCATCACGCGATCATGCATTTGCTGTTCACGCTCCGGATTGAAAGTAAGATTTCGACCCAGCTTCCAGCCATAGGCATTGTACCCAAGGTCTTTCAAAACTTTCCGTAAGGGGAGTGTTGATGTGTCGCTGGCTAAAAAGCCTGGAAGTACCAGAACAGGATGACCATCTCCCTTTGGGAACTTCTTCATCAGCATACGTAATGCATAAAAGGATTGTAGTTCGAATACGGCCCGACATTCGGCCAATGTTAGAAGGAGAGAAGGCGCTTTGGCGCAACCTAGACGACCCATACTATACTTTCCTGTGTTGCCCCAGACATTCATATGTACTGGGATGCATACTCATATGTATCGATGGATTATGCAATAGGTTGCTATAGATATTTGCAAGGAGTTATTGTGCGGTGCACAAACGGTTAATTTTCCGTTGTGCACTGCACAATCGGCAGCAATTTAGGGTGTTACAGCCGAATCTTTGCCGTTCAAACGTGTTTTAGTGCTTGACTTTTCGGAGACGCGAGTGATTTTACGCTTCTTTTTTGATGGTTTCTCAGTAGCCGTAACACCTTCTTCCTTATTCGTTTCTCTGATTTCATTATTCGCGGCACGGAGCATCTCTTCAAAAGACTCCTGAAGGCAGCTTGCGTAAAAAGATGGGTCCGGAATTGCTTTGCGGCAGGCCGTAAAGCAGACAGTTACCTTGTCAACATAACTGTGAACGACATGCCCGAGACCCATGCCATCGAGTAGGCATAAGTTTCCGAACATATTCACCATCTGTGCGCCTGCGGAGTAAATAGGAATTGGCGGGCCTGGAACGTTCGTAACCACCGTGTTGATCACAGGCTTCATTCTGTTCGCCAAACCCAGTTGGGTGTAAAGTCGTGCGCCAAGGCCCAGGTAAAGGGCCGGGGTTGACTTGCTGACCTCCGTCATCTGGCGCGCGCCCAGAGCATTGGTCATTTTTTTGGACTTCAGTGTTTCGCCATGCACATATTGCATCCGGTCTTTCGGGTGGCTGATATGGGAGCCCAATGGCGCGAACATGGCAGAAACCTGATTGCCCATCGATCCTTTTTCTCCCTCTTCGCGCACGGAAATAGGAGCCATTGCAACGAGAGAAGAAGAGGGGAGTTCTTCCTTGGCTTTCAGATATTTGTTTAAGCCACCTCCGACAATCGCCAGCATAACATCGTTGACTTTCGACCCTACTGACAGGGCACGCAGTTTTTTGATATCACTTAGGGAAAATGTACATGCATCAATTGTTCTATGGGCAGTTATCTTGTCATTGAAACGTGTGCGTGGAACGTGGCGCACGGCATCAAGATCAAACTCACCCTTCGCGAAGCTTCGTGTTGCCTTATACATGCCGGGAACGGAACGACGTAAGTGATTTAGCTGACGGACAGGGTTAGTCCATGCACGAACATATCCTTTGGCAAACAGACCCATCTTGTTAGGGATATCGTCCGGCTTCCACTCATCCGCAATGTCAGGAGGAGAGACATCCGGTGAGATAGAGTTAAGTGCATGCATCATATCAATGCCTGACAACCCATCAATGCCCGCATGGTGTACCTTGGAAAGCATGGCGTAAGAGCCTTCTGGTGCACCATCGACATTATCCAGGCCCTCTACAATGGTGATTTCCCAAGGTGGTCGTGTCAGGTCGAGCGGCCTCGAAAATACACGAGCAGCCTGAATGCATAGTTGTCGCCAGTCGCCCGGTTTCGGCAGGGCGACGTGCCGGACGTGATACTCCAGATCAAAGTCCGGATCCTCAATCCAGTATGGGTGGTCGATACCAAGGGGTACACGTACCATGCGTTGACGCATGGATTTTGCAAGATGCAGACGCCCTTCTATGAAGCGCAGGATATCCTTAAATCGAACAAACCCGTCTGGTGCTGTAGACGGATCATATATGACGATCGAGCCAATATGAAGCGGGGCGTGAGGGCGTTCCAACGCGACGAAGCTGGCATCAAGGCCTTGCATTTGCTTCATGATTTCCTCCAGTGATTTTTATGGAATGATACACCGGGAAATTCCGAATGTACAATGTTGCCCGGTAGGGGGCAGGGTTGTTGCGTGCCTATTCAGGCGAGAAGTGGCTGTAAAGAACGGCCGGGCATCTGCTTCTCCGCTTGAATACCGAAGTGGTCAAGCACGGTTGGGAACCAGTCCAGAATAGAAACTTTTTCGGAATGCACTTTGTGGTTGCCTGTTTTAACCCATAACACGCCATCAGGGTGATGACAGCCGCTCTTGGTTTCCTCGATCTGATAAAATACTTCGAAGAAAGGCCGCTTTTGGCCGTTCAGGATCATTTGTGCATCGGCTGGTTGCTGTGTGTTGAGGCGGCAGCCAATACGAAGACCATTTTCTTCTTGTTCGAGGTCGAGCACTTGTTCACCATCCAGCATAATGCTGGCAAGAATATCATACGCTTTCGACAACGCTTCTGGCGTGCCAAAGTCCACGCGATACTGATGAGTCATAACAGGGCGAATATCTGATGGTACCAACCCTAACTCCGACAAGAACACATCGATATTTCGTGCACGGTAAAACTTCTGGCCGCCGGTTGCCTCATATTTGAGGAAAGGTTGCTGACTGAGAGCGGTCATCAAGACCAGCTGTGCACCATCTCTCTCAAATTCCATGAAGCGACCAATGATGGTGTCCATATTCTTGTAGCCTGCAAGAATGGCGTTCTCATAAATGCTGATTTCTGCTGCCGGTGCCGGGTTTACAAACGCGCCTGGCTCCATATGCCGCCAGTACGCATGCTGATAATGAGCTGTCGAGTTCAGGAAGAATGTTGCGTAAGCCGGGCGCGTCTTGAGCCAGTGATGGCGAAATACATCCGCAAGGATTGCATCCAGGGCCATCGCACGGCGCCAGCTTGTCTTGCCATTGCTCACTTTCTCAGAGCCAATCTGCCTGGCAAGGCCGATGGCAGTTCGTGGCTGAAGACCGTTCTGAACAAGGCTGCGGACAAATGACAGCATTGTAGCAAGGCCGTTCCTGCTCTCGGCGTTCGTATATTCCTGGACCTGCTTTTGAATGAATTGTTGCAGCGGCATCAGAGATGCTGGCGTTGAACCTTCCGTCGTGCACCAGGGGTCTGGCATGGCAAAGCTGCCATCACCGACTTTTGTGGCTGCGTTCATGCTTGAGATGTTGCCGGTTGTATGCCCCGCTTTGTTCAGTACCTGCCAGATGTTTACGTGCCCGGCGGTCGGTCCATCCGTGAGGTGAAAAACCTTATGCTCAGAATAGGGAAGGCCTGTGTGTATAGAGTACCATTGAATCCATGGCTCAAGTTCGTGAGGTGCATCAGTGTCAGGCGCTGTGGTAAATACAGCCGATGAGTCGTGCAGGGCGCGAAAGTTGGGCAAGTCGCCGGACTTCATCCACTTGTCGAGAAGGGGAGGACATAACTCATTAAATTCCAGAACAATAAGGGGCTGCATCACGGGTGCTATCTCATCGCATGTCTATAGCGGACAATATCAACCAGTATATTTGCGAAAAAGTAAAGCGACCAGCTTTAGGTGAGTTTTAAGCCATCATCAAAGCAGGAAGTCTTCTGCCAGGGAAAGGTCTGAGGCATTGGTGTTGCTGAAGATAATCAGTGCATCATCCAGGTCATAGGTTTGTATCTTGCCGGTTTTCCGATAGGCAAGAATGGCGTCATCCCCAACCTGTTGCAGGCTTATGCTGTCATCAAAAATCTTCATGACGCCGGAACGCC
Source organism: Aquisalinus sp. (assembly GCA_022763115.1). Classification (GTDB taxonomy): domain Bacteria; phylum Pseudomonadota; class Alphaproteobacteria; order Caulobacterales; family Parvularculaceae; genus Aquisalinus. The sequence goes on along the minus strand of JALEGJ010000063.1, from coordinate 45,786 downwards.
CATCCGAGACAAGGACTTCTTCCGGCATATTTGAAAGGTCTATCTTGTCAATGCCAGCCTCAAAGTCCGTTATTGTGTCTGTGCCATGAAGGTTATCTATCTGGAAGATATCTGCCCCTTCACCACCGGTCATCAAGTCAGCGCCTGGTCCGCTGATGAGAAGGTCATTGCCAGCCCCGCCGGTGAGCGTATAGCCGAGATATCCGTCAATCACGACATTTGGCGCCAGTTCAAGGGAGATGTGTAAATGATAGCTGGCCCCATTATCTACGCCCTGACCAAAGCCATCAGGACTCCACGTATTTACCAGAATGTAGTATTGTCCGGCCTCAAGGAACGTATATTCGAGAAATGAATCCTGTCGTTTGTTGCTACCGGGGTCTACAGGGCTGTCATCATTGAATGAAATCAGCTTGAAGTTTTCATCATACAGATAGAGGTACGGATCATAACTTGCTGACGTTGAGTCCATATCGAAATAGCCTTTTGTGACTTCCTCGATTGTGAAACTGTATATGTCGACATTACCGCCCCCTGTACCTTGAACCGTTACATGGGGAATGCTTGTGCTGTAAGTGATCTGGCTATTGGCGTCCAGGCTGAAAAAATCATCAACAGAACGGGCAAGGTTCTGAGATGAAATATTTTCAAATTGCGACTTGATGAGGATCCCGGTGGATAGGGGCAGGTGATCGTAGGTTCGGGCAAATTCCCGTGCTATAGGCGTATTGCCAGCCGAAATGATATCATCACCGCTACCACCGATTGCCTCTTCAATCACGACTTCCTCGGCGATAGATACATTGCCGACCAGTCCGCCCACATCCGAGAAGCTGCCTTCTGTCAGGTCTATGCGCTGGTCATCTGCGAAACCTGAAAAGTCCAGTACGTCGAACCCGCCTGCGTCCCAGACAGCAAAAACCACATCCTGAAACGGAGAGGTTATCGTGAAAAAGTCACGGCCTGTGTTTGAGTTAAAGCCGTACACCGTGTCACCCGTTCGGGTGGAAAGGTTCGCGCCATAAAGTTGCTGGGCTGCGGCAATATCATCAATCAAAGGTGCTGCTGCAAAAGTGTTGAAGAACTGTGCGCCCGTATGCGTCTCACTCCAGTAACTCATGACAGAATACTGGGAACTATCTTCATAATACTCAGCATGCTGTCCGTAACTGAGATTGATGTCAGGGTCAGCATTGTAATCGCCCGGATGGCCGAGGCCAATAGCATGGCCGATCTCGTGTACGATTGTCAGGCGCCCGTAATTTCCAAGTGCCGGATTGACGTTATTTTGCTGGCTCATATTGTACCAGCTGTCACCCGCATTGGCCGTATTTCCTGTAGAGCCGGGGAAGTAGGCAAAGGCCGCAGCACCGTTCTGACCATCTGTATAGCCACCGAATAACATGGTGGCGGCGTCTGTATAAGCATCGGGGCCGGATGTGCCGCTGCCGACACGCTGGAACGTGATGTTTGCCACGTCTGCCCATGTCTGGAGAGAAAGCTCGGTTTGGGTTATTTGTATGGCATTGAATCTCGTGAAACCGGTCGTATCACTCGGCATCGAATTCGGCTCAGTGGAGCGATAGCCATAGGTGACCGTCACACCGCTACCACCCCATGAAGCACCGGAGCGAATGAGCTGCAGGGCTGCGCCATTTACATCCAGTGATGGTTTCCCGTTGGGGCTGTCTTGTCCACGTTCGTCAGAATTAAGGAAGCTTACGGGTGCTGTATCGACATAGTCAGGCGCGAAAATATCCGGACTATCTGTGTCATGCGTAACGTCAGCTTCCAGGTAATCGAAGGAGACAATCTGTGATGTATCGGAACTGTCGCTGTGTGTGGTGTCATGGTCAAAGCGCCCACTTAAACCCTCTCTGTAGGGATCATATTGAGTTACAGGTGATTTGCTGCCGCAGACCATGCACATGGGCGATCTCCAAAATTGTGCGATAAAATTATCCTGCTTTTCAGCGATACGCAAATGGCGTGCGGATTCAACTCGCGCCAGCTTTCAGCGCTTGTGACAAGGCGTCCAAAAGTTCACTGTCTTCGAACGGTTTGTATAACATTCTTACCGCCCCATAAGCATCTGCCCGGGCCGTTACATTCTCCAGTGTTCGTCCGGGACCACCACCCGATATGACAATAAAGGGCGTGGTTGAAAACAGGTTCGAATTGTCAGCCAGAAATTCCAGCCCATCCTCTTTTCCCAGCCACACATCAATGAAGGCGCAATCAAAGGATGATAAGGCGAGCTCTTGTTTTGCGCGCAGCGTATTACTTACGTGAGTAATCTCATGATTATTGCGCCGCAGCACGAAGCTGATTGCGTCCGCAACTGCTGTATCATCCTCGATAAGAAGGATTTTGGCCATTTTCTAAACCTCCTCTCTATCTGTCTTGGATTCGTGTTGCGAGAGCGGTATCCATACCCGGAATGTGGACCCTTTTCCCGGGTTAGTGTCAACCGTCACGATCCCACCCCATCCTGTTACGATACCTTGTACAACAGGCAGGCCAAGTCCGGTTCCTTCACCTTTGCGTTTGGTTGTGAAGAACGGTTCGAAAATCTGTACCCGTACGTTATCATCCATGCCGTTGCCAGTATCGGTCACATCGATCCATGCAAAGGGCCCCGCACTTATCGGCGTCATACCGGTTGATTGAGGCGGTGTTCCACCTTTGCCAAGGGTAAGGACTATTTCTCCGGTATTATCTTGCGAATCAGCGGCGTTATTCATCAGGTTCATCATAACCTGCCGAAGGCCTGTATCATCGGCCAGCACGGCTATTGGGTAGTCTGGGTGCAATAGTTTATAGCTCAGGCCTTTAGGAGCGATATCATTCGCATAGGCCACCAGGTCTTTCATGCAGGCGGAGAGATTAAGAGGGCGTGGGGCATCTTCATCAAAGCGCGAAATGGAAAGCGTTCTGCGAAGAATTTCGCCTGATTTCAAAACAGCGGAGTTAATATGTTCGAGATATTTCTCACGGTCGGGAAGGTCGGGCTCTTCTTTTAATGCACGCGCGTAAACTCCAGCTGGATGTAGCAGGTTTGAAAGCTCGTGCGCCAATCCGCCTGCGAACTTGTTGACTGCCTCAACCTTCTGAGTCTCGAATAATTTTCTGGCAAAAGCTTCCTTTTCTCTGGCGAGCCGGACTCTTTCAGTTCGATCCAGACTCACGACGAGCGTTTGTTCGATTTTCCCATTTTTGAAAACAGGGTACATAAACAATAGCCAGTGTGTGCCAGCCATTCTCCCACCAGTGATAGACAGTGTCCGTTCTTCTACGGGTTTCTTTGTCCTCAGCATCTGGGCGTACATATCAGAAAGCACCTCAACAGTAGATTCGTGAAGTACTTGTCCTGGATCTTTGCCAATGATTTGATTTGCAGGCTGACCGATCCGTTCTGGAATATAGTTATTCGAGTAAATTATCTTACGATTTGTATCATGCAGGGTTATGCTAACTGGTATGTTGTTAAGAATGTAGTTGTTTAATTTTTCACGGTCCTGAAGTTGCCGTGATGCGCGTATGCGATCACTGCGATCAATCGCCACAAGGATGATCCTGTTGTCCGAGACGGGACATATCGTACAGTCAAAATATTTTTTTTCATTATTCTCGCCAACCCAGCGGATGATCCCGCTCCATGGTGCATTGTTTTCGATAATCTCATTCCAGATCTGACGACGCGCATCTTTATGCGTTTTCGTTTCATGGTCTATTTCAAACCAGACGCGCCCGGTGATATCTTTCTCTTCCGGAAGGCCGAGGAGTGAATTGACACTTTGAGGGGTGTAGAGAATTTCCCCGGCAGCATTCAGGATCGTGTAACCTATTTGCGCATTCCTTATGGCGGCGAGCACTTCCGAGGGGGGGACGTCATGCAGGGCGGATGATTGCGCCTGTCTTTTGTGTTGGAAGAGGCAGAGAGCGAAAATGATCAATGCAGCGATAAGGGCTGTTACGGCTGACCAAATGAGAGGCGTACCCGAAAACAGCGTCGATATCAGCACCAGCAGGAACACGGATTGTGCCGCGAGTGTCGGCAGCGCATATCTGTGAATAATCTGCTCAGGTAACATGCCTGTGGCCTTCATGAGCGGAGCGATTTTCAGAACTCTCAGGTCTCGAGGCCTGAGTAGATCTTGTCCAGCGCTTTGGCGAGAACGCCAAGGTCTTCTTCGGGCATCTCTGTAAGCAAGGTTGCCACGCGTTGTATCGGGTCCTCCGCCAGTATATCTTTGCCGGCTTTGGTCAATTCGTACACTCTTGATCGGGAGTCGCTGGGACTTGGCTTAACGCTGACAAGTTCCCTTTTCAGTAGCGAAGATGTTGTACGCGAAGCCGGGCCGCTCGTGACACCCAGATATTTCGCAAGGCCGGCAACGGTACGGGTTTGCTCACCGGCGCGGTCGAAAAAACGCAAAGCAGACCATTGCACAGCGTGCAGTGCCTGAGGGTGTTTTTCGTCGTAAATAAGTCGGGCAGTCTGCTCCAGCAACAAGGCCAATCCCCGCGTTCTGCGGTCAGCCTGAGCCGGGGGTGGGGCACCATTTTTTATCATATACTCTTCGATGGCCTGAAGCACACTCATCCTACCTTCCGGATACCGTGCGTCGGGCGCAAGCCATCCCTTTCTCTCTCCTGTGACAATGTTACAAAAAAACAATGCCGGTAGCAATTATAAATGTTGACGAATGAGATGTTATAAAATATATACTTGCTAGTAGCAGTTAAGAATCTCGCGTCTAACAGTCAGTAAGGTGACGCGACCCGCCTCATGCAATGGGTAGTGCAAGTGGGTGGCAACAGCAGCAGGGCTTGATGGCGTATTTGTTGGGCCCTGCAGCTCAAACAGGGATTATTGGGTTTTTTCGTCGGTTCTCTCTCTCCCCCTATTTTCCGACGAATCAAGAGGACGTTGCCTGCGTATCGGCAACGTCCTCGCGCTTTTTCTTGAAACCATTTTTGATGGAATGTCCTGTCAGCTCTCTCTCCCCCCGCTGATGGGATCAGGGGGCCGGTCAAATTGGCTGGTCCCCGCTTTAGCGTCAGTTCTTGCGGAACGACTTCTTGATATTGCGGATCGCGAATCTGGCCGGGTGGATTAGGTCCATCTGATCTTTCGGCATGGGGCAGGGGCTTTCGCTCATCAAGGATGTGAGCAGGGCGGCACAATATGGCGCTGTCGTCAGGCCACGTGACCCCAGACCACTCAGAATGAATATGCCTGGTTGGTACAACATCGTGGCATAATCGCGCCTTATGCCTGTACTTAGTCCGGTATAAGCATCTTCCATGTGAGACCAGTCTGGCAAAGCGCCGACGACCGGGTGCCTGTCTGCTGTTACGGCCCGGCAAGAGGTGCGGCTCTCATCAAGGTCTGCTGCCGTGAGTTTTCGCCTGAGTACGCTCTCAACAGCTTCAAGGTTCTGGCGCAGCCTTGACTGTGTTGGCACCATCACCGTTTGCGTATCTACATCTTCATAGGTCGCCCCGATTGCGCATTTATTGCCGAGGGGGGCGACGTAATGACCAAAGGTCAGAGGCTTGGCGGGAGGAGGGATGCGGAGGACATCGATCTGCCCAAGTGATTGCTGGATGTGTTCTTCATAAAGAAACCTGCCTGCGTCTGCGGCTGAGGCAAGGACAATGTAATCTGTTTCCAGATCAACAGGTTTGTTCTTAATGCTGATAGTGACCTGAATGGGCTCTCCGGCAGTCCGTCTGTTAATAGCCACAAGTCTGGCTTCTTTTATCGGAATTTCTTTCAGCAGTGTTGTGACGAACGCTTTCGGATTGATCGCGCCACCTTTTGTAACTTCCAGATGTCGAGTGCCACCGGGCAAAAAATCCTCAGCACCGCTGCGTTCGCGCAATTGATCGCTTTCTAGCGCTTTTAGCAAATCGGATGGCAGTATGCCGCTGGCAGAAAGCCTGTCATGCTTGCTATCTGATTCATCATTGCACGATGCAATGATACCGCCCTCGGAAATGAGAATTTGGTTATTCTCGTCCACCTCACTTATGAAACTGACCGTATAAAGCCATGCGTCTCGATAAAAGCGGGCAGCAGGCGTGTCGCCGAGATCAAGTCGCGGCAGCACCATGCCAACCGGATTGCCTGATGCGCCGGACGCTGGACCATGTTCATCCATGACGGTCACATCGAAACCGGCATGACGCATGTGCCATGCTGCGGCTGCCCCGGCGATGCCAGCGCCTGCAATCAGTACACGCCTTCCAGTCGGGCAGCTCAGTGCTTCATATGAAAGCCAGGGCTGTTTCGTGGGGGCGGGAGGCTGCGGTCGTTCCAGGCGACCGGTCAGCATTTCTCTTTTTCGACCAAAACCCGGTTTTCTGGATAAATCGAAGCCCGACTGCTCCAGGGCCCGGCGGACAGCGCCTGCTACAGTAAAAGTGGCAAATGTCGCCTGTGGTGCAGAAAGACGGGCGACCTGCATCATGACTTTCTCTGACCACATCTCGGGGTTTTGCGCAGGTGAAAACCCGTCTAGTAACCAGGCATTGGCTTTCAATCGAGCCATGGCAAGGCTTTGCTTTACAGGACCCAGTGCGAGTGTGAGCGTTGTGTCTTCCGAGAGCCGTAGAACGTGGAAACCTGGCGTCAGTGTCGGGTACTGATCTTCCAGCTTTTTGCTAAGCGCGCCTAATTCCGGCCAGCGCTTTGAGATGCGTTGTTGTGCATCCCTGAAGGTTTGTAGCGATAGTGGAAATCCTTCAATGGAAAAAATATTGAGATGGCCCAGATTGTGTCCGCGTTGTTGCCACGCTTTCCACAGGGCGAGGATATTCAGTCCTGTGCCAAATCCGAGCTCAGCTACCGTGAAATTTTGACTCTCACTATCTGTGCCGAGAGTGGCAAACTGGTCCGTCAGGTCATTTCCGGCGATGAAAACATGCTGGCTTTCCGCCAAACCATCAGCATCTGAATAATAGATGTCCCCGAAAGTTTCAGATCGTAAGACAGCATTATCCTGCCAGGAAAGCCTGGCTGTTTCCAGCGTACGGCTCACTCAGGATTGCAGCAATTTTGTCAGCACTGCCGACGAGGCATACCCGTCTGCAGGTAACCCTTGGTCGCGCTGCCATTGCCGCAGGGCGGCCTTCGTTCCTGCACCGATTATACCATCAACAGGCCCCGGATTGTAACCGCGCTGGCTTAGAGCTTCCTGTAGAGATTTACGCTCAGTGAGAGAGAGGGGGCGATCACCACGCGGCCATGATTGAACCAGCGGCTTGGCATCACCAGCAATATGATTGCTGAGAAGACCGATACCCAGCGCGTAGCTGGTGGAGTTATTGTAGCGCAGGATTGCCCTGAAATTGTTGAACACAAGAAATGCCGGGCCCTCTGCTCCGGCCGGGACGATCAAGTAGCCGGTCGCGTTAAGGTCTATGTCATCGGTCAACGCCACCCCGTCAGCGCGTTCAATGCCAAGCTGTGCCCAGCTTGCGACCATCTGCCTGTTGGAGCGGTCTGCGAGTGCATAATCGAAGCCCTCTGGCAGGCTGACTTCAAAGCCCCACGGCTCATTTGCAACATATCCGGAGCGTGACAAATAATTCGCTGTCGAGGCGAAGACGTCGCCCAGGTTCGACCAGAGGTCACGGCGTCCATCGCCGTCATAATCTACAGCACTCTCAAGGTATGTTGTCGGGATAAACTGGGTTTGACCCATGGCCCCGGCCCATGACCCTTTTAACTGGGTTCGGTCTGCATATTCCCGGTCAAGAATCTTCAACGCACCGATCAACTGGCTGCGCCCGAAACTAGTGCGTCGCCCTTCATGGCCCAGCGTCGCCAGAGCGGACAGAACATCGTAGCTTCCCATGATTGCACCATAGGATGACTCCAGTCCCCAGATAGCTACGATGATCTCCTTGTCCACACCGTAGGCTTCTTCTATGCGATTGAGTAGCGCCTCATTCGCAGCCGCATTGTTCAGGCCGTTGCTGATGCGGGTATCTGAGACTGCGGTGTCGAGATACTCCCATACACCTTTAACAAATTCCGGTTGGTTGTCGTTAAGCTCGAGTACCCGTTGAACAGGCTCAACGGTCGCCATTTCCCGGTCATAGGTTTCTGCAGAAATACCCTCGGCCAGAGCTTCCGCACGAAATTCCTGCAGCCAATCATCAAATTCCTGTGCGACAGCTCCTGACGTCAGAAGGAGTGATGAGGCGAAAAGGGCAGTGGCAAAGTTTCTGACCATGGTAAACCGCTTTCAGATAGCTGATGTCTATTGGGTGAAGGTATGATGATGCGCACGCAGCGTCCAGTAACAAGGAAGCAAGGTCATCGTGTATTTGTCTTGACAGGGCCGTCCAGCCTCAGTAATCACGCCAATTCGATGACCAGTAGGTCTTAAGAATTAACGAGGCAAGAAGTCGATGAAAGTTAAAAGTTCGCTCAAGTCACTCAAGAGCCGTCACCGTGATTGTCGCGTCGTGCGCCGCAAAGGCCGTGTCTATGTCATTAACAAGACGCAGCGCCGCTTCAAAGCGCGCCAAGGCTAAGTCTAATCCTGACGAGTGCGCGAGTACTAACGCATTCGCTATTTGAAAATTAACGCATGTACCTATAATCAGGGTCATGCGTTTTTTCTTGTCTGTTTTTATCGTCCTAAATTTTTTTCTGGTCCCGGTCTCATTTGCGGACCAGAATGACCCGAGTCTCGACGCCCTTTTTCAGGAACTAAGAGACGGAACAGCCCTTGATGCCGAGGAAACGAGCCAGCGTATTCTCGAAATCTGGTCAACTGCATCAAGCCCCACGGTAACCCTGCTGTATCAGCGTGCCTACGAAGCCGCCATGGCGAGCGATATGGATGTCGCCCGTGAACTGACGGCGCATGTTACCGGCCTGGCGCCTAACTTTGCGCAGGGCTGGGTTTTGCAAGCCACTGTTTATCTCAATCTTGAGCAATATGAGCTTGCTTATGACGGATATCAGAAGGCGCTGGAACTGGAGCCAAGGCATTTTATCGCCACGACAGATCTTGCCGACATTCTCAAGGCCAATGGCGAGGATCGCGCAGCGTTTGATCTCTACCAGCAGGCGCTGAAGTGGAATCCTCATTATGCACATGCCAGGCGCCAGGCCGCAGAATTACGCGAGAGTCTTTCGGGATCTGAAATCTGAGTTTGCTGTCTGGCTTATTCGTACCGCAGCGCCTCAATCGGATTTAGTTGTGCGGCCTGTCGGGCAGGAAAGAAGCCGAAAACGACACCAACAGTCAGGGACGTGGCAATCGCGATCAGCACCAATGAAGGCTCTATCAATACGTCCCATTCTGCCAGACTGGTTACAGCCCAAGCGCCGCCAAGGCCCAGGGCCAAGCCAATAATACCGCCAATGGTGCAGAGAACCACAGCTTCGATCAGGAACTGGGTCATAATGTCGCCAGGTCGTGCGCCAATTGCCATGCGCAGGCCGATTTCCCGTGTTCGCTCGGTTACAGACACCAGCATGATATTCATGATGCCGATGCCACCCACGATCAGGGATATACCGGCAGCGGCGGCAAGCAGATAACTGAATGTCTGGGAGGTTTCATTTCGCGCCTGAACAAAGCTCGCGAAACTCAAGACACGGAAATTATCACTCTGCCCGGGGTTGATTTCTCGTTCTATGCGCAATGCCTCTTCGAGTTCGGCCTGTGCCTCTACTATGTCGGCATCATCGCGAAATAGAATGTACATACTGTCGATGCGATCTGGTACGGGACGCCAGTTGCCGGCAAGCCTGTCCCGAACGGTTTTGAGAGGTGCAAGAATAACATCATCAGAATCTCGCCCACGAAAAGATTCACCCGTCGCTTCAAGAACGCCAATCACTTCAAATGGCACATTATTGATACGAATAGATGCCCCGACAGCAGAGATTTCTCCAAAAACTTCTCGCTGAATTGTGGAGCCAATCACCGCGTACCGCCTGCCAGAGGCCACATCCTCCGCGGTGAAGAAGTCACCATCTGCAACCTCATGATTACGAACCAGTGGGTAGGTATGATTCACACCGCGCGCCGTCGTTGCCCAATCTGTCTCGGCACTGACAAGCGTCACCTGCGCCTGAATGTCGCCTGTTACCGCCACGATGCTGGGTAACTGATCTGCCACATTATACATCGTGCGTTCCGAGAAAGGCATGTAGCGCCCGGAGCTTTGCCCCCGGCTTGTGCGGGTGCTCGGAAAAACTGTGAGCATGGATGACCCCAGGCGGTCGATCTGCTCCTCAACTGATTGTCGTGCCCCGTTGCCGATTGCGACCATGACGATGACGGAGGCAATGCCAATGATGATCCCAAGGGCTGTCAGTAAACTGCGCAAACCGTTTAGGCGCAGTGCCTGTAAGGCCGTCAGGAAGGCGTTTCCGAAGCTCATGCAGCGATCTCCTGGTATTCATCAGCGACGATCTTGCCGTCACGTAATCTCAATACGCGCCTGGTCTGGTCGGCGACTTCCTGTTCATGGGTCACAATAATCACTGTCACGCCTTGCTGGTTGAGTTCAGAGAAAAGCGCCATGATTTCTTCTGATGTCTGACTGTCCAGAGCGCCTGTTGGCTCATCAGCAAGGATCAACTCCGGGTCGTTAACCAGCGCCCTTGCAATCGCCACGCGTTGTTGCTGTCCACCCGAAAGCTGTGACGGGTGGTGATCCATACGTTCACCAAGGCCGACCCGGGTGAGGGCTGCCGCTGCTTTTTCCCGCGCCTGAGCATTGCTGCTACCTTCCCGATACAACAAGGGCAGTTTCGCATTGTCCAGTGCTGTGGTGCGACGTAACAGATTAAATTGCTGGAAAACAAAACCGATGGTGCGGTTCCGCAACGCGGCAAGTTCGTCCGGTGCCATGTCGGCAATGTCTTCGCCTGCGATTTTCAATGAACCGCTGCTGGGCACATCCAGCGCGCCAATCATGTTCATCAAGGTTGATTTGCCAGAACCGGACGGTCCCATAATGGAAACATACTCCCCCCGGTCGATTTGAAAATCCACACCGTCCAGTGCTCGAACTTCCTGCACGCCCAATGCATATATTTTGGTCAGCCCCTTACATTCGATGACTGGCTGCATTTCTCTAGCTACGTCCCTGACGTTGTATGACCACACTGCCAGCTTCGAGATCATCAGAGACAACCTCTGTATGGGAGGCATCAGATATGCCAAGGCGCACTGGAACAGCATCAGGATTGCCTGAGGCGTCCAGTGTCCATAGTGTCCCGCGCGTGTATTCCTGTCTGTCGTTTTGCAGCGCCTGATATTTCTCCCATTGCTCTTCATCAAGAACGGTACGGAAGATTTTTGACATCGCGTCGCGCGGATTGCCACCGCCAGATGGGCCACCCTGACCGCGGTTTGTGAAAAGATCCCGCATTTTTTGTCTGATTTCTCGGCTTTGTTCGTCGGAGAGTCCTAGTTGCTCCTGTAGCTCAGCCATTCTGTCAGCACCGCCGCCAGCGCCTCTTGACCGTCCTCCAGAGGTTCCGGCATCAGCATTATCAGGTTTGAAACGCAGGACACTGTTTGCGACCCGCAAGACATCGTCTCGTTGACCGGTGATGATTTCAACGCTCGCTGTCATGCCCGGATAAAGGATTTTTTGCGGGTTATCTGCATTTACAATAACCGTGTACGAAATGATGTTGGACTCTTCCTTGGGAGCCAGCCGGACTTGACGCACCACGCCATTGAATTCCCGGTTCGGATACGCATCCACGGAGAACGTGACTTCATTACCCTCCTTGACTGAGCCGATATCCGCTTCGTTCACGTCTGCTTCTATCTGGATTTTGGAAAGGTCTTGCGCGATTTCAAAAAGTACAGGTGCCTGCAGGCTGGCTGCAACCGTCTGTCCGACATCGACATTACGCAGGATGACAACGCCATTGATGGGTGCGCGAATATCAGTTCGCTGGAGGTCTACCTGTGCTTGCCGAAGAGATGCCTCCCGTTGTGATACAAGCGCCAAAGCGTTCTCAACTTGCGCTTCAGAAGACTGATAATCTGCAACAGCCGCATCGAATTGTGCCTGTGCGGCGTCAACTTCAATCTCTGAAATCGCATCATACTCGAGCAGGGGTTCAAAACGTGCGAGGTCGCTGCGGCGCTGGGTCAGGTTTGCTTCTGCCCGGCGCTGATTGGCTCTGGCAACCGCAAGACCCGCCCGTGAAATTTTCAGCTGCGCTTCAGCTTCCTCCACACGGGAGCGAAACGTGTCCGGGTCGATACGTGCCAGCAGATCACCCTGACGCACTTCTGTATTGAAATCCGCCAGGACCTCGATCAACTGGCCGGAAAGTTGTGAGCCGACCTCAACTCTTACGAGAGGCTGCACAGTTCCAGACGTTGCAACAGATCGCTTGATGCTGCCTCTGTCCAACTCGACAGTGATGTATGCTGGCTCTTCTGTTGCCGTCTGGGAGGGGGAGGCAAAAGCGAAGAAGCCTGTAACCAGTGCTCCCAATATGGCAATGCCCCAGAAAAGTTTTGATGAGATAAGTTTACGCACTGGCTGGCCCTTAACTTGGCAATCTTTCAGTCATCTGAAATCATATTGTAAAACGGGTAATAACTGGATACCTGTTCACCATCATGGTTAATTCTACTCCACAATCTTGCATGAATTAGGTCGGCAATGGCGAATAAACCAGCTTATTCACTTATCGAAGTCGAACCGGGGCGCAGACTGCATTATCTGGTCGAAGGGCCGGACCAAGCACCCTTTGTATTATACGATGCAGGCTCATTCGGCATTTACGCAGATGGCTGGTGGATCAAGGAAGAGTTGAAAAAAGACTTTCGGGTTTGCCTCTATGACCGTGTCGGTATGGGGTCAAGTGATCCAGCGTCAGAAGGGATTGTTCCGTCTCCACAATATCACGTTGAAGATATGCGGCTGTTGCGCAGCGCTCTCGGTGTTGATGACCCGATGATCCTGATCGGTCATTCGATGGCCGGTTTGCGATTACATGCATATGCGAATCTTTATCCGGAAGACCTGTCAGGCCTTGTTCTGGTGGATGCCGTCTCTCCCCGTCGCCTGAAAGATGCTACGGGCGGATTTTTTGGCCCCTTTGGTCAGATGCTGAAAGTGGGGGCCTATGGGGCGAAGCTGGGCCTGGCAGAACCCCTGTCGCGATTTGCGCCGAACAATTTCAAACTGGACGGGCAACTGCGTGAGGACAAAGTCTGGGGCTACGGGGCGGCCAGCCATCATGCTGCCTCAAGAGATGAGGTGCTCGGCGTTGATGCCAATGCAGACTATCTTCACGCTACCGGGTACGAGCAGCTACCACTGGCCATTTTTGCAGCAACGATGATTAACAGCATGACAGAGCAGGACGCCGCCATTGCCAAAAATAACAGCGGCTATGGATGGTACGGTACATTCCCGCAAGATGACCATGTCAGTATCCTGATTGAAGATAACGCCAGAATTATTGCCGAGAAAGTTCGGGAGATTTATGCGCACCAACGGCAAGTCAAGGCTGCCTGACGGGCGTACAAAACCTATCTTCTCCAGAGTTCAATCTTCTGACCGTCCGGCATCAGCATGGTAGGCGCTTTGGCTTCAAGTGTTGCACTGAGAATACCGGTTTTTCCTTCGAGGAATACTGGCATGTAGGTGAAATTCCTGGAACTGACGGTGTCTGGCATCGGCGCGAGATAGACGAAGCCTTCACCATCAAACTCATCTTCTAGGTTTTTCTGATTATACCCGGCAACCTTGTTCATGAAGACACGGCACTTGTAAGTGAATCCGTTATAGCGCTTGCTGCCCCGACCTCTGAGTGTTGCTGTGCCAGCAGGTTCCATGCGCATGTCAAAACGGCGCCTGCCATCATACACCTCCACATGGCGATCACAGGGCTCCTGACCTGCGGCTACTTCAATGAAACCGAGCTGGGCGAGGGCAGCCAGAGGGTCAACGGTTTGCAGGCCAATTTCCGGCATGACAGGGTGAACAAGTTCCGTATAGGGATCGCTCCAGTAACGGAAGCGGGCGCCCGGTGCGGGCCGTGTCAGTTCCACCAGTTTGCTTTTACCATCTTCACGTTCATGCCGCTCATAATAGAGAGCCGCCATATCCGGCCCGTCAAGCATGCCGTAAGACACAACGTCCTGTTCGGTCTGGTCCAGCCAACGCACAACGCCATCAGTCTGCACCTTGTACGTCATACGATAGGTCGTGTCGGTGATGTCAGCGGTGATAAATACGCGCCCGATGTCAAGACCCAGCGCCTTGCCTTTGTACGTTACTGACAGTTTTTTCGCACCGTCCACATTTACCCGCGGCGGATACGGGTCTCTTGTATCGAACTGGTCCACGGAGAATGCAGCCTGCCATTCAGGTGATCCGGCCGCGAGTGTGCCGGGGGGGATGTGCATGTCTATGGAGTAGGGCCCCTGAGCCGATGCTGCCATAACAAGGACACTGCAGCTGGCGATTGCCCCTATAGATGTTGTTGCTACCAGTTTTGAGGGTCGATTGGACACTGCCATTACGTCTACTCCATTTTGCAGGCCAAGCCTGTCTTGGTCTTGTGGTTCTTACAACTTATCTTTTGGACAGTCAGCCGTACTTAATTCAGGCAGGATTGCGGCAAGCGATCACATTTTCGGGCGTGCCGTGAGGTGAAGTAAAGAGAACAATTTGCCGCTTTTGTGGCCTTGACTGCCAGTTGTGCACCCCTTATGAGACGCGGCTCTGTGAAAAATTACAGCGTATTTACGCACCGATAGATATATTGAAGGAAGACAGCAATGTCCCGTGTTTGTGAATTTACTGGCAAGCGCCCAATGGCAGGTAACAACGTCTCTCACGCGCACAATAAAACACGGCGAATTTTCCGCCCAAATCTGTGCAACGTGACACTGTTGAGCGAGAAGCTTGGACGTTCTTTCAAGTTTCGCATCTCTGCGCACGCGCTGCGTTCCGTCGATCATGTCGGTGGGCTTGATGCCTTTCTCAACAAAGCCAAAGAGCAGGACCTTTCTGCTGCCGCTCTCAAGGTCAAAAAGGAACTGGCGAGAGCTTCTTAACGCCTTTACCCTAAACTGGCCTCGTCGCAGCGAATCCTGACAGGCACAGTTATATGGACATTGCAGCAGAAGATCCGGTTATTCACGAGAACCTGCGTGTGCAGGAACAAACTGCTGCTGACAAACTCCGTGACCGCATTGACCGGCTTGTACAACTGGTATGGTTGGTGGCGCGCCTATCACTCATATTGGTGCCGGTTTTCGTCTTCTCATTACTAACTCTGGATTTGCCATTCAGACATTTCGACAGGTTTGTTGGCATGTCACCCGAGTTGGCCATTAGCAACTGGTTCAGCCGTGGTGATGCAATCATGTGCCTGTCCCTGTTCTATCTGATCCTGGTCACAAGATCATACGGGAGTATTTTTGCAGGACGACTTGCCGCTCTGGCGTGGGCAATCAGCGCAGGGTTGGCGGGCGCGATGCTGATCTATCTGGCACCGCAGCTTGTTGAGGGAGACTTGCCGTCTGCCCGGTTCGCCGCAGGCTTTGTCGCCAGCTGGTATATTGGTCAGCTCATTGCGATTTATGTGTATGACTATACGCGCGGTGGTAACTGGTGGCGTGCGCCGTTTTATGGCGGTGTTTTCGGGTTCGCTACGCAAGCTGCGATTTATTTTCCAATCATTTACGGGGAAATCGGTACGCTCTGGATCACCTGGCTGATTCTTGATGTCGCCATGAAAAGTCTGTTTTGCCTGACGTTTTTGCCAGTCTACTTTGCCCTGCGCCGGTTGTTCAGACCTTATCTTGGCAGCATGAGCGCTCTTGCCAGATAAGGATCAGCGATCAGTTACCTCCCAGCTCATCAATACGGTGCGTTGCGCGATGTTGAAGTTATCGTCTGACATCAGATACAGCATCAATCTGCCATCCGTCGTGCGCCTGAGATCCATTGCTTCGAGATTATCGATACCATGCAACATATTCAGCCGGGCAATCTCTTCCCCCTGAAGAATGCTCCCTGCCTTTATCTGCGCCAGATCAAGGCGCGTGACGCGGCTACGTACGCCTGTTGAGCGAGAGTACAGGCGTTCAAGTACATATACGTCGCCTGTAGCTCTGTCCTGCGCCAGATCTGTTACGGAAAACCCTTCGGCGGGCTGATAGGCAATAGGTGCCCAGTCATCGCCTCCCTCATACCAGATGGCCGGCGGTGATATCCATCCGGGTACAACATTGTCGGCTGTCAGGTTCCTGTCATTCTCACTCCATGAAAAGGGCTCCGCAGAATTTTCTGCAAATGTCAAAACCCGACTGTTCCTCAATAAAATAACGCTTTCAAGTGCCCCGTTAGACTCAAGCCCTTGTGCGATCTTGTTATGCATGAGCCGCTGTCGATAGCGGAACCGATCAGATCGGTCCTTTCGGTAATGATCTACACGGTGATACCGCTCAAAGCTGATGATGGCACCGCCATCCGGGGTCAGTTCCAAGCCTTCAGCGTCACCGGCGGCACCTGTCAGGATTTCGCCATTATGTCGCTCCAGTGTGGCCATGCGAACCTGATGGAGGTCTGTTATTGAGCCGAACTCATCATAGACAGGCTCTGCTATAAGCCATTGGGCGCGATCAGAAATTGCGTACAGATTATTGCCGTCTGTTGTCAGGCGCAGACCGGAGAAACCGCCAAAGCGGCGATCAGGTGAACTCAATATCAGACTACCACGATATTTTAACTGGCCAATCTGAAACGGTGGAACTGGCGCATTGCCACTTTCGTCAGTGTTACCGGCCTGTGTTGCTTTCAGGTCAACAGGTCGCCAGGCGCCAACCGGCAGGTTTTCCGGATTCTTAAGCGCAGGAGAATCTGTGTTGTGCCCAAGCCATGCTGACCCAAAAGCCGGAAGGCTTGCCAGCAAACTTGTTACCGCAAAGAGAAGAGCGAACCGCATCAGGTTTACTTCCTAGGCTGATCTTTTGATGGAACTTGACTTGATGGAGTCATCCTCAAACAGCTCTGCAAGTTTGTCTACCATGGCACCGCCAAGCTGTTCCGCATCTGCAATCGTCAAGGCGCGCGAATAAAAACGTGTCACATCATGACCGATACCGATTGCGAGAAGTTCCACAGGTGAGGCGCGTTCAATCCAGTTGATGACTTCGCGCAGGTGCTTTTCGAGGTAAGCACCCCCATTGGTGGAAGAAGTAGTGTCATCAACCGGCGCACCGTCGGAAATGACCATGAGAATGCGGCGTGCTTCCGGCCTACCGAGCAAACGCTCATGAGCCCAGAGCAGGGCTTCGCCATCAATGTTTTCTTTCAGCAGGCCTTCTTTCAGCATAAGGCCAAGGTTGGTGCGTACACGGCGCCAGGGGGCATCAGCAGATTTATAGACAATATGCCGCAAATCATTGAGGCGACCGGGGCGTTCGGGTCTTCCTTCCTGAGCCCATTTCTCGCGTGCCTGCCCGCCTTTCCAGGCGCGGGTGGTAAAGCCAAGAATTTCCACTTTCACTGCGCAGCGCTCCAATGTGCGTGCCAGAATATCAGCGCAAATGGCTGCTATGGAGATTGGTCGCCCCCGCATCGAACCGGAGTTGTCAATCAAAAGTGTCACGGTCGTATCCCGGAATTTCTGATCAAGTTCCTGTTTGAAGGAGAGAGGTTGTGTAGGATCAGCGATAACACGGGCAAGTCTGGCAGCATCCAGAACGCCTTCATCCAGATCAAATTGCCAGGCCCGGTTCTGCTGGGCCATCAGTTTGCGCTGCAATTTGTTGGCAAGTCGCGAGACAACCGTATGCAGACTTTCAAGCTGCTGATCCAGTAATCGACGCAATCGTGCCAGTTCTTCCTGATCGCATAACTCGTCCGCTACCCCGATTTCGTCGAACTCCCGCGTAAAGACCTTATAATCTGCCGCGGGGTCGCCGTCCCATTTCGGACGCACGACCATGCCTTGCATTTCCTCGGCAGAGTCATCGCTCAGGTCGGTGTCGCTTTCCTCGAAATCGCCAAGGTCTGCATCGCCTTCAGGCGTATCGCCGACATCGGGTGTATGGTCGTCAGGTGCGTCCTCGCCACTCTCGCCGTCATCTTCAGGTTCGTTTTCTTCAGTCTCTTCCTCTTGGTCTTCATTTTCTTCATCAGACCGCGACTCGTCCTCTTGCTCATCACCGGTTTCATCCGCGAGTCCCAGATCAGCGATAATGGTCTGAGCAAGTTGAGCAAAAAGAGCCTGATCGTCACAGGCCTTTGCGTCCCCGAGCATATCGAGAGAGGCTCCGGCCTGTTTTTCAATATCGCCCCGCCATTTCGCGACAATGGCAGCAGCAGAAGGTGGTACGGCACGGCCAGTCATCCGCTCGCGGGCGATCAGGGCGACGGCCTCCGCCAACGGCATGTCATCACGATTATCCAGCCGCGCATAGCCGCGCTCGTAAGCGGACTTTTCAAGGTGCGCATCAATATTGTCACCAACACCTTCCAGCGCATTGCTGCCGACAGCTTCTACGCGCGCATCCTCCAATGCCCGGAACAAGGCCTTGCCATCTGTATTGACAGGTTGAAGCCGCGCATGGGTCATCTCGTCGTGATGGGCCAGTTTCAGCGCGGCAATATCGGCTTGCCCTCGCGCGACAGCAGCAGCTTCAGGGGACAGTTTTCGGGCAGGCAGGGGGATGCGTGCCTTGTTACCATTGACCACAGGCCGATCGCCCCCGAAGCCAACTTCGCTGTCCGGATCGGCTGACAAGGCTCGCGTGGTCTGGGTCAAGGCCCTCTTGAATGCCTCTTTTGGTGTTTCGCCATTACTCATGAACTCTATTTAGAGGCAGTTTGCGCCAAGGCATAGAGCGAGATGCTGCTCGCCAGCTATTCTTCATCATGCTATCAACAAGCCGGGCAGGGTTCCGTGGGGTGCTGGCATGATGTCAGTTATGTTTTATGTCTTGGCTGGCTTTGGCGCATATCTCGTCATTTTGTGGCTGATCTGGGCTAATCAGCGCTCCCTGCTGTTTCGGCCCTGGAAGTTTCTGATTGATCCGAGGTTGTGCGCTGTTGACGAGGTAGAACTGGTTGATCTTCATCCGTCTGATGAGGAAAAACTTTATGCCTGGCACCGGGCACCAAAAGTCGCGGGTGCGCCGGTCATTCTCTACTTTGACGGAAATCGCGGTAATATTTCCATCTGGAATCGTCGCTGGCGACGCATTGCTGCGGCAGGTGCTGGATTTATCGCCGTTTCTTATCGTGGATATGGTGGCTCCACGCAGCAACCCAGTGAAGAAGGCCTGCATGAAGATGCCATGTTCGCCTGGAACTGGGCCTTGCAGCATTATCCCGAAAGTCAGCTCGCCATCCATGGCTTTTCGCTTGGAACGGGGGTTGCCACAAAGCTCGGTAGTATCATCAAGGCGGCTCCGGTTATTCTGGAAGCGCCGTACACGTCAACTGTCAGGCGCGCGCGAGAGATGATACCGATCCTGCCTGTAAGCCTTTTGATGCGCGACACATTCCGTAACCGTGACTGGATTGGCAAAATAGAGGGTCCTCTTCTGATTGCCCATGGTGACCGGGATCTTATCGTGCCTATTTCTCATGGCCGTAAGCTCTATCGCCTAGCAAGAAAACCGAAAAAGTTTGTGAAGTTCAAAGGCTGCAATCACCTGACCATGCCAGCTAATGGCTTATACCCGGTTATCTGGGATTTTCTGGAGTATGTGCCGCCTGGCGAGTATGCAGAACGCGCCTATGCGGAAGAAGAAGGGTGGACAGCTGAAGGCTGGGAGAGACCGCTGGCAGCGGAGCTGCGCGACCTGGCGGCCAGTGCAGTAGCTACATCGTTTACGGATGAAAGACTGAAACTACCCTTTATGCGACGCTCTTCGCGCCCCTTGCATCACAGGCTCTTGCCCTGATAATATTGCACCACAGGTGCGTCCAAGTGCCTGCGACATCGGAATTTTTCTATGACAGAATCCCATAAAATTGGCCTGGTCCTTGGCTCTGGCGCAGCACGCGGCTGGGTGCATAAAGGCGCGCTCGTCGCTCTGGATGAGCTTGGCATTACGCCTGATGTTATCACAGGCTGTTCGGCGGGTGCTCTTGTCGCCAGCGCCAGATTGCTCGACATCTTGCCAGCCTTTGAAAAATGGGCACGCGAGCTTGGCCCCTTGGGGGCCCTGAAAGATTTTGCCTTCGGTCTTGGCAAGGCAGGTATCATTGATCCGACGCGTGCCTTTGAGAGCTTTCGGGAGTATGATCGCAAAATCGAAGATCTTTCGCTTCCTTTTGGCATGACTGCAACGGACCTCGTAACGGGTGAGGAAGTTCGGCTTACATCCGGTTCGGTGCTTGATGCTGCACGCGCGTCCAGCTCCATCCCGATGCTTTTCCATGCGGCAAAAATGCCGGCGGAAGATGGCAGCCGCTGGCTCGTGGACGGTGCATTGACTAACCCGGTTCCCGTTGACCTGGCCCTTGAACTGGGGGCAACGAAAACCATCGCCATTGATCTGCAGGCCCATAGTCGCACGCTGGAGAGATTTGTCGGGCCTCGTACAAGGGCTCTGGTCGTGGTAGAAGAGCCTGAGGTGCCGCAACATGATGTTATCCCCCATCAGGTGATGGAACTGATTCACCGTACTCAGAGTTTCGTCGAGCGGCAGATGGCACTGGCAAAATCCCGCATGGATGCCGAACCGCATTTCATGGAAACAGTGATTGCCACATCAGATATCTATCAAACTCATCTTGCTAGAGCGAAACTTGCCTTGTGTCCGCCGGATGTCCTGATCGCGCCGGATACACGCAATTTCCCACCAACGGCATTTGATCAGCCGGATGAGATGACTGCCCTTGGTTACCAATCCGTGATGGATCAGAAGGATGAATTGCTGGCGTTGAAACAGGGCAGTTAGGCTTACTTTTTGCGCCCGCGCTTGATCGTGCCAGAGAAGTTGAGGCACGGACGCCCATCGGACGTTATCAATCCACGTACAAATATCAATGAACCGCCAGCGCGTAAAACTTCACCGCGCGCTTCCACATATTCG
Source organism: Aquisalinus sp. (assembly GCA_022763115.1). Lineage (GTDB taxonomy): Bacteria > Pseudomonadota > Alphaproteobacteria > Caulobacterales > Parvularculaceae > Aquisalinus. Next base: position 24,703 of record JALEGJ010000063.1, on the reverse strand, counting down.
CCAACCCTGGGGCCGTCGAGAAATTCCGAGGAGAAGGCCACCGTCAGACCGTAGGCATCATCCTTCATGTGCTCATGGGCGATCCCGAAAAGGCTGAAGTCAGCAAATGACATCAGGCAACCACCATGCATCACGCCACCTGAATTCATATGACGGTGTTCTGCACGAAACGCACAAACCGGGCCTTTGTCATCAATGCGGAAATGCAACGGGCCCATAAGGTCGTGTTCGAAGGGTTCTGATGGCCAGGTCATCCATCCTTCAAATTCACCACTTTCAATAATCGCTGGTTTAATCACGGACCTGCTCCAATGTTGATTTTTGCGGCCTCATAAGCGGCTTGTAGCAGCATGGGCAAGTATGGGCCGCAGTTGTGTCCTTTTGCGGTTGCGAAGGGCTCTTTCCCCAAACAGGAAAAGCCCCTATACCGCCGCGCTTGAAGGAGATTCCGAGCGTTATGACCGAGCTACACACTTACCGCAGTCACACCTGTGCAGACCTGAGAAAATCCCACGAAGGCGAAACCGTGCGTCTGTGCGGCTGGGCGCATCGGGTGCGCGACCATGGCGGCGTTCTGTTTATCGACCTGCGGGACCATTATGGCGTGACGCAAGTGCTGGCTGACCCTGACTCGCCGGCGTTCAAAGCCGTTGAGGCCGTGCGCGGCGAGTGGTGCATCCGTATTGAGGGCGAGGTGAAAGCGCGCGACGCAGAATTGGTCAATGCGAACATACCCACCGGCGAGATTGAGGTCTTTATCCGCAAACTGGACGTACTGGGCGAGGCTGAGGAATTGCCGCTCCCGGTCTTTGGTGAGCCGGATTATCCGGAAGATATTCGGATGAAGCACCGCTATCTCGATCTGCGCCGTGAGACATTGCACAAGAACATTGTTCTGCGCTCGAAAGTCATCCGTGAGATCCGCAACCAGATGGAATCTGTGGGTTTCATGGACTATCAGACGCCAATTCTGACGGCTTCATCCCCTGAAGGTGCGCGGGATTTCCTTGTGCCGTCTCGCTTGCACCCGGGCAAATTCTACGCACTGCCCCAGGCGCCGCAGATATTCAAACAGCTTATTATGGTCTCCGGTTTTGACCGCTATTACCAGATTGCGCCATGCTTCCGCGATGAAGATGCGCGTGCTGACCGTTCTGCCGGGGATTTCTATCAACTCGATATGGAAATGAGTTTTGTCGAGCAGCAGGATGTGTTTGATGCGATTGGCCCCGTCATCCGGGACACCTTTGAAAAGTTTGCAGATGGCAAAGCGGTTTCATCTTACCCGTTCCGTGAAATTCCGTATGCCGAGTCTATGCTGAAATATGGCACGGACAAGCCTGACCTTCGCAACCCGCTGGAAATGCAGGTTGTGACCGATCACTTCAAGGGTTCCGGCTTCAAGATTTTCGCCCGGATTGCTGAAGATCCAGCCAATGAAATCCGCGCGATCCCGGCACCAACGGGGGGCAGCCGTGCCTTCTGTGACCGGATGAACAGCTGGGCACAGCGTGAGGGCCTGCCGGGCATGGGCTACATTATGTTTGATGAAGGTGACGGCAAAGGGCCACTCGCCAAGAACATCGGCCCTGAACGCACGAAAGCGATTGGTGAGCAGCTTGGCCTGAAAACTGGCGACGCGGCATTCTTCATGGCTGGCAAGCCGAAAGAGTTTGAAGCCATTGCCGGGCGTGCCAGAGATGTCGTGGCGGATGAACTGAGCCTTGTCAACAAGGATGCTTACGAACTGGCCTGGATCGTGGACTTCCCGATGTATGAATGGGACGAGGAAAACAAAAAGGTCGAGTTCGGCCATAACCCGTTTTCCATGCCCCAGGGCGGTCTCGATGCGCTGAATGCTGCGGCCTCTGACGATGAGATTCTCGAAATCAAGGCGCACCAGTATGATCTGGTCTGTAACGGTTACGAACTTGGCTCCGGCGGTATCCGTAATCACAAGCAGGACGTCATGGTAAAAGCCTTCGCACTTGCCGGATACGGCGAGGATGTGGTGCAGGAGAAATTCGGCGGTATGCTGAATGCATTCAAATTCGGCGCCCCGCCACACGGCGGCGCAGCCTTTGGCGTAGATCGCATTGTGATGTTGTTGGCGGGTACAGAGAACATCCGCGAAGTCACCATGTTCCCGCTCAACCAGCAAGGCGAGGATCTGCTCTTGGGAGCGCCCCGTGAGGCGGATGAGAAGCAGTTGAAAGAACTGCACTTGCGCACCGTCAAACCGATAGAAGAAAAGAAAGATTGAAAAGTATAAGAACGGTCAGCAGAATGATGTCGTGATGAATGCCAGTGTAAGCTGGGCTTTTGCAATTCGTGGCAACATTCTTATCCTTGCGCCGTAACAAGAGGTAAGAGAGCCATGACTGATTTCGTCCAATCTGATACTTTGGCGCGCGTCAAGCCGTCACCGACCCTCGCTGTATCACAAAAAGCGCGCGAGTTGAAAGATAAGGGTATTGACGTGATTGGCCTTGGGGCTGGCGAACCTGACTTTGATACGCCCGATCACATCAAGGAAGCTGCCATAGAGGCGATCCGCCGGGGGGAGACGAAATATACGGCTGCGGATGGTATCCCCGAATTGAAGCAGGCGATCGTTGACAAGTTCAAGCGCGATAATGACCTTGGTTATGAGGTCAGCCAGATATCCGTCACGACAGGTGGCAAATACACGATCTATGCCGCTCTTATGGCGAGCGTGAACCCTGGAGACGAGGTCATCATTCCGGCGCCATACTGGGTCTCTTACCCCGATATGGTGAAAATGGCCGGAGGCACGCCAGTGCCTCTTGAGACAAAGGTAGAGGACGGCTTCCGAATAACGCCGGAGGCCCTCGAGGCAGCTATCACGCCCCGGACAAAATGGCTCATTTTCAACTCTCCTTCCAACCCGAGTGGTGCAGCTTATGATGCCACACAAATGAAAGCCCTGACGGATGTGCTGATGCAGCATCCGCAGGTCTGGTTACTGACGGATGATATGTATGAGCACATTGTTTACGACGGCTTTCAGTTTGTAACCCCGGCCCAAATCGAACCAGGTCTTTACAATCGAACACTGACGATGAATGGCGTTTCCAAAGCTTATGCCATGACAGGATGGCGCATCGGGTATGCTGCCGGTCCCGTGCCGCTCATCAATGCAATGCGTAAAGTCATCTCCCAATCGACATCCAACCCGTGCTCCATAAGTCAGTGGGCGTCGGTAGCAGCACTTAATGGCGATCATGGTTTTCTGCAGGAGAGAAATAAAGCTTTCCTGGCGCGGCGTGACATGGTCGTCGAGATGCTGAATGAGGCAGAAGGCATCAATTGTCTGACGCCGGAGGGAGCGTTTTATGTCTATCCATCCTGTGCAGGCTGTATCGGCAAGACCAGTAAGGGAGGCGCAAAAATCAATACAGATGAGGATTTTGCCTCCGCCTTACTGGAAGAAGAAGCGGTTGCAGTTGTTTTTGGCGCAGCATTTGGCTTGTCGCCGTTTTTCCGTATTTCCTATGCCACAGATACAGAGAGCCTGAGAGAGGCCTGCATTCGTATTCAGAGATTCTGTTCCAATTTACGTTGATTACTCAAACCTGTTTCTGTCGCGGAACGTGACAATCTGCAATTTGTCTTCAGCCACATGATCAGCAATGGTTCTGTGTAAGCCGATGTGATTGAAACGAGGCCATTCACTTGAGTGCATAACGCTCATGATCTCAGGCATCGCTTTGCCCATCACAAGCGAGTAGGCGAGAGTGATGAAGAGGACTGACAGAACAGCACTTACGCCGATGATAAAAAGAAACACAGTATCCGAAATGGCAAAGGCGGCGCTCACGACAACGACCACCAGCAGCGCGATGCAGCTTATGATCCCACCAACGCTGTATAGGGTCGTGTTGCGTCTGATTTGATAAATCTTGTTGCGCACCAGTTGTTCACACAAGAGTAGCCGCATGGCGAACCAGTTATAGGCAAGGGTCCATGTGCCGGCTTCTTCCTGTAATTCTTCAGCTTGCGTCATGCGCTTGTTGCGTTCGACATTGAGTGCCCGCCGTTTTGCCACAAGGAAATTTTGATTCACGCGGGAGAATTTACTGGTGATGTAATTATCAAGCCCAAGAAGATTGCGTTGTTGTGTCACCTTATAAGGCCAATGATACAGGATCAGAAGAACAACGAGACCAAAAGTGAAAACGCCGGTGGCCAGAAGTCCTGTTAGCAACAACCGCTCCTGTTCGGCAGAAGCGCCGAGTTGCGCAAGTATCGGTGCTGAAAGGTCCCTTGCTGGCCATACCAGTAAGAGGCTGGCTGCCAGACAGGTGAAGAAGATCAAGGGTGTGTAATAAAGGAAAAGCCGCCTCGAATTGTCATTCAGCACCCGCCGGAACTGGTTCATAATTCGGATGAATCGCGCATCAGTTGACTCATGCGGCAGTCCCATCGCCATTTGCAGGTATTCCTGCTCTACTTCTTCATAGAAAAAGTCACCTCTGGGAAAGAGAGAGAAATTGTAGGAGTAAAAGCGTTTTGCGTGATCTACTTCAAAGCGGGCTTCTTCAAGACTCATATCGGGGGCAGTGCGCTCTTGTAATCTTGGGCGCTCAAGTTGACGAAAGAGAAAGGACTCCAATCCCGCAGGTCTCGTGTTTACGGGGTTATCGTCGCAACCCTGAAATTTCTCACGGAACTGATCATCATGAGTGCTTGCAAGATAATTCCCGGATGAGTTTCGCAATGTTCTGCTGGTGCTTTTGCCCATGAGTCTCAGAAATAAAATGCGCAATATGCGCAAGGGCCATAATAAAAATCTGAGTGGTAACAATAATGTTCTGACCAACAGTGCGCCCATAATCTCTCCTTTTAAGTTATGTTACATATTGGTAATGCGCGTTCATAATTCAAGGAGGTTCATAAAACTTTCGTGATCGAGAAAATCGATATCCATTGTAGCAATTATCTGTTTGCGGTCGGCGCAGGGGCTTCCTACCTATTCTTGGTCGCAATCAGGGAGAACCCTCATGACTATTGATATTGGTATTAATGAAGAAAACCGGGAAGCCGTAGCCGAAGCATTGAAACATACGCTGGCTGATACCTATGCAGTCTACATGAAAACCCATGGGTACCACTGGAATGTCCAGGGGCCAGAGTTCCGGACATTACACCTCATGTTTGAAGAGCAGTACACGGAAATGTGGCAGGCCCTGGATGAACTGGCTGAGCGCATTCGGGCATTGGGTTTCTTTGCTCCAGGCTCAGGTCGTGAAATGGCTGAGCTAACGGCTATCGAGGAAACAAATGATAGCGTGCCAGAGGCACGACAAATGGTCGCTAATCTTCTCAGGGATCAGGAAACGTTGATTCGCAGAGCGCGCGATGCAATGGAGGTCGCAGATGATGCTGATGATGATGCATCTGAAGATCTGCTAACGCAACGCATTCAGATTCATGAAAAGACGGCTTGGATGCTCCGCAGTTATCTCGCCTAGAACCAGTCTTTCAGATATTGAGCAACAGTACCCGGTCGGCGTTCCGTCGGCCGGGTTTTTCGGGACAGATATACTTGTGCTTCCGGACCACGCTGCGTGATGTATGTCTCGGGTTGCTCGGTCAAATCCACACGGCAATAGGGCGCTTTCCCGTCCTGTGTAAATGAAATAGCACGATCAAGCGCAATTTTCCTGCTCTGCTCAAGGGGCCTTTCGCCTGACGGTTGCTCTTGTGTTTCTCGCTCATGAGCCGGGTCAAAAGGCCAGGTTATACCATGTTGATCTGTATAGATATCAGCGTCAGAAAATTTGTAACTCCCATTCGTACTGGATAAATCAAAACTCGTTTGCTCGGACATGCGAAACCCGTAATAGCCGCGCAACCACCAGTCCTGCGGGTAACCGGTAACAGCTTGCTTCCGGTCCAGGGGCTGTGGCTCTTTGCGGGCAATCAGGCAGCGTAAATTGTCAACGAAAAGCGTATCGCCACGTTGAAGAACAATGGGAGTGGCGTTTCTGCCGGCACGCTCAATGGCTTCGTAAAGAACGGCGAAAGATTGACTGGTATCGGACTCTGCATCGTCCTGAATTTCTGGCCAGGCAATGAAATTTGGATCCCAGCGCAAAGCCCAGTCATGCACGTGCTGTTCATCATGCAGAACATCTTCAATATCCGTGTTGCTGGCACGAGACAGGGCAAGGTCCCTGAGGATGGGTTGTGGTTCAATGCCCGTTTCGGAAGTTGTCAGCAGCGTCTTGCGGCTATATTTCCCAAACATTTTTACATTGATATCAGCGAGCTTCGAGATGATCGCGTCGTAACGGTCCTGACGGATTTCCAGAGAGGCTTCGTCATCTCCCTGAGCATCTTCATAAAAGTCCCTTATAACGCCGGGAAATTCATTCATGACGGCTTTTACAGGCAGAACGAAAAGTGGCAGGCCGCTTGGATTCTCGATACAGGAAATCGCACGAATGGTAGCCGTTTCGCCAACGGACTTCTTCCTCCCGGAATCTGGCCAGCGATAATGCGGCGCAGATGTACGAAACCTGTTATGCAGGTCAATCTCATCGAACAAAGCCGTGATCTGCCGATTGCGTTCCGTTTTATATTCGCGGACCCAACGATCACCTGCCGGGACCTCGTCACGTAGCTCCGTATTCATAATATGATAGGCGAGTGCGATTTTAATCGCGTTTCGCAAAGCGCGTGAGCGCAGAAAGTATACCTTGCGTTCTTCGTCACGCGGCGAAAAAAACCAGTACTTGGCATATTCTGTCCACGGCTTTATTTCCGTGAATCTCTCCACGACCAGATAGGGTTTATCTTTCGCAGCCGTCAGGGATTCCAGTTTTTCACGTAACTCGGGCGGAAACAGGTCTTTCGGGTCCTGCTTGTAAAGCTGTTCATAGATACGGGTGGCTTGTTCCGGCCTTGTCCGCATCCAGTTACTGACAGCATCAAGCACAGCCGTTTTTTTGGGTTTGTTCCCGCCGAGTTTTCGCGTGGTGATGATCCAGCGCCCGACCCATTCCAGGATGTTGTCAGACATGGCCTGAAGCGGACGCCAAACGAGAAAGAAGAATATCGGTAATGTAATCACGCCACTGATCATAAGATGCGCGGTTTCAGTGGTATAACGCTCTGGCAACGCTGCCATGAACGAAGTGTCGAGAAGCTGCCCAAAGCCATACCAGATAGCGCCAAAAAGGCTGACCAGGCCGGTAATCATCACAAATCCCGTAACGGCGTTTTCGGCTGAATTGATCAGATTAACAAAATTATCGTCAATCGACACCAGGCGGTCGAATATCCGCTGCGACACCGCATTCAGGCGCTTGCGATCCTTGTGCTTAAACTGAAAGTCGTAATCCCCACTCATGATTTCGTCCGCAAAACTCCCCAACCTTGTCCTTATAGCATGATTATGTCAGCGGGATAGAGCGTCATAAGAGGGCCTCGCAGAGCCTAATAGGGTCCCGGGGCTTGCGGGTATGCTCAGCATGTGAGATTTTCTTCTCAAAAGTAGGAGGGAAATCATGAAATTAGCAAAGCTGATCTTGGCACTGGCGGTCGTGGCCATGAGTTTCAACGGAGCGGCACAGGCTGATAGCATTGCCGTGATCCATGCCGGCCAGTTACTGGATCAACCGGGCGAACCGCCAAAGTCCGATCATTCCGTAATTATTCGGGATGGTGTCGTGACAGAAGTTCTGCCAACAGCGAATGTAAACGAGGCCGATCTGGATATAGGTCCTGACGATACAATCGAGATTCATAATCTGAAGGATAAGTTTGTGCTGCCGGGTCTGATAGACGGCCACGTTCATTTGACGTCGGAACTAAATCCGCAGGGGCGTCTGCAGACCGTCCAGATGTCCGATGCTGATCGTGCCATGATGGGAGCGTTACATGCCCGGCGTACACTGATGGCGGGCTTCACAACTGTGCGCGATGTGGGGGCCGGTACGGGGGATGCGATCTTCGCACTACGCGACGCTACTGCCCGCGGGTGGATACCGGGGCCACGCATTTTTGCCTCCGGTGCGACCATCTCTGTCACAGGCGGGCATGGTGACGGGACGCAAGGGTACAGAGATGATATCGCACATATGTTCAAGGCATCAGGCAATTCCGGCACTTGTGACGGTGTTGAAACATGCCGCCGGGCCGTGCGGGAACAGGTGCGCCGCGGTGCGGATCATATCAAGCTCACTGCAACTGGTGGTGTGCTGAGTAATACAGCTGCAGGCACTGAAGTGCAGTTTTTCGAGGATGAATTGCAGGCCATTATGGATACAGCTCATTCCATGGGGCGGAAGGTTACTGCCCATGCACATGGCAAGAACGGCATTGATGCTGCGCTTGCAGCTGGTGTGGATTCCATAGAGCATGGTACCTATCTTGATGCGGAGAGTGTGCGTCTATTCCGCCGTGCCGGCGCTTATCTGGTGCCAACGCTCCTTGCAGGACAGACTGTCGTGGAAATTGCTGAAAGTCCGAACTCATTTCTGACACCGCCACAGCGCGCGAAATCCTTGTTGGTGGGCCCGCAGATGATTGAAATGGCGCGCAGGGCACATCAAGGCGGGGTCAAGATTGCCTTTGGGACTGATAGTGGAGTCTCTCAGCATGGTGACAATGCCCGGGAATTTGAACTGCTGGTTAAGGCAGGCATGACGGCGGAAGAAGCTGTCTACTCCGCGACAGTTGCTGGCGCCGACAATCTTGGCATGTCAGATAAGCTGGGAACACTTGAAGCCGGGAAATATGGAGACCTCATCGCGGTAGATGGCAATCCTTTGGAAGATATCACCGTCCTGCTGGATGTAGAGTTCGTGATGAAGGAAGGTGTTTTGTATAAGGACTAATCAGTTCTATTCTGCTGATTTAATAGTCGGCAATAACTGTTGGCAGACCAGCCGCTCTCAGGTTTTCGATTATTTTATCAAGGTGAGGGCGATCATTGGTTTCGACTGATATGTCGAGATAGGTCGCCTTGGCGGGCAGGTCGTTGAAGATGCGGTGATAGGAAACATCGATGACGTTCCCCCCGCCCGTGGCAATCATGTCTGCCACCTTGGTTAACTGGCCCGGCACATCCAGCAATTCGATCCGTAACCGCGCAACGCGTCCCTGCCGGGCAAGATCCCGCATCAGGATCGAGGAAAGGAGGCGGGTGTCGATGTTTCCGCCGCAAAGCACAGTCCCCACGCGCTTTCCCTGAAAGCGATCAGGGTGTGCCAGAACCGCAGCAAGCCCGACAGCGCCAGCGCCTTCTGACAGGGTTTTCTGTACGGTCAGGTACAGGCTCAATGCTCGCTCCAGTGCGCGCTCATCCACAGTCAGCAAGTCATCAACGTGAGCCTTAATCACGTGCCGGGTGAGTTGCCCCGGTTCGCGCACTGCAATGCCTTCAGCCAGCGTATTGCCGCCCACGGGCAGTTGCTGGCCCTTCACCGCGTTCAGCATGGACGGGTATAGCGCTGCCTGTACGCCGACTATTTCTATTTCCGGTTTCAGGCGTCGTGCCGCCACAGCCATACCCGAAAGAAGCCCCCCGCCACCGATTGGTACGACCAGAACATCAAGATCAGGATGCTCTTCCAGCATTTCAACGGCAATCGTACCCTGGCCAGCCATCACCAGTGGATCGTCAAAGGGGTGTACATAAACGCTGCCGTCCTCTTCGCATCTGTGGTGTGCGAAGGCGTCTGCGGTATCAAAATCGGCCCCGTGCAGAATGACGTTGGCGCCAAGCTGCTCTGTTTGCTGAACTTTGACGAAGGGCGTATGCTGCGGCATCACGATCGTTGCGGTGATCCCGAGCAGGCTGGAATGACGCGCCAACCCTTGTGCATGATTGCCAGCCGAGGCAGCAATGACGCCTCGCACTTTCTCTTCCGGCGTGAGATGCAATAGCCGGGCGAGGGCGCCCCGCTCCTTGAAGGCGCCCGTATATTGCATGTTCTCATATTTCACGAACAACTCGCAGCCCGTCATGAGGCTTAATTTTTCTGCCTTGAGACATGGGGTGCGCGCAACATTCTTCCAGGCCGGATCATCACGGCCCAGAATGCTGTTCAGGGTGACTGCATCAAGGCCAGGCAAGATCGGGCCTTGGTGAGGTGAGGCAGAATTGGCTAATTTCGCAGTCATTTTTAACTCGATATGTGTTCCAAGCATAGCTTATCATCATGAAACTGCGCTAAAGGCAAGCAACGTCTGTAACTTATAGGCATCACGGAGTATGATTAGGAGAATGAATAATTCTCAAGATAGGCCGTATTGTAAAATGGATTTGACGAAAGTTTGCAAAAATCCTAGTCAGCATTTTCTATTCGCCGCGGTAGCTCAGTGGTAGAGCGCACCCTTGGTAAGGGTGAGGCCGAGAGTTCAATTCTCTCTCGCGGCACCATCTCTTCAGAAACTCTTACTGGGTGCGAAACCCGGGCGCCCCGAAACTAAGCATTAGAAATGGCTATTAGTAAGCAGGCTTTATTTGACTCGCCTGTACAACTGAGTTCACCTTGTTTGAGGTATCATAGGGAGAGTTGAGAGGTATGCCGTCGTCCTATCTTAGTGATCTCGTTGGCAAGAACGAGCTTCCTTACCTGTGCTTTGGGGGTCAAGATCCAGCGCAGTCCGGGATACCGTTCCTGCCAGGTGATTTTAGCTACTTGATTAAGATTGGTAGAAATGTTGGTCCTGTAGAAATTTATCCTTGGCTTGCTGAGCTGATGTTTCATTCATCTTGCATCGACTTGCCTAGCCTGCTTGCGGAAGAAGAAAGCGATAATGTGCTCAGCCGCCAAAAACATGAGCCGATTAATGTTATATCGCTATCAGTTGATATTGGAATGCAGGATGTTGCTGAATTCATGGTTCCGATGGATCGGATAGACTGGGATCAAGATCCTGGAAAGCGCGACTATGTATCAAATTATTTGCGTTCAGCGATCAGGTCGGGTGCGTATAGTCGTGATGTAAAGTTGGGTGATATCCAACAGCTATCCTCATCTGACCGTCCTCAGTTAAACGATATGTCCCTTGCACCACGCTTCTATGCACTGGACACAATGGGACAGTTTGGAGACAGAGCATCTGAGAAACTTGCGCCTAGCCCTAGCGATCAAGCCATGTATGCACGCACCCAGCTGATTGGATCGGGCAATCCAATGCGTCTTATTCAGCGTATCACGGAGATTGGCTACGCGGAAAGTATCCATGATGCCGCGAGTAGGGTTGGCAGTGATTGGCCGTTGCTAGAAATGGGTAAAATGAATTGTCTGGTTCTCAATTCTTTTACCAACTTGGCAAGGTCCATTAGCTTCCGCGAAGCCGTAGAGATTGTTCAGGCTATAACAGAGCGTGCAGTATTGAAAACCGGCACTCCCCCGTCTCATACAGACCAAGCCGATATCATTTTTGATTTGCCTACATCATTTTTTACAGTGCTTAACGAGGGTGTCTTGGCTGATGACCAGATCCGTTTCGTGGAGTCTCTGTTCGATGCTATCATCACATTTGATGCAGAGACCGATGATACTGGTCAAGGCTCTGTGGATCCTGAGATATTCTACGAAATTGAGCGTATGCCACTCATTGAAGATGCTCTGTATGCCAGAAACAAAAGCGGGGTGGACGCGTCAAAGTATCTGCCAATTTTCAGCCCGGTATATTTCAGAAGGCATTGGATGCGCCCGCTAGCTGGCGTGAGGCCGAAGATCTATATCAGAAATAATTGAGTCTGGCAGTTTATACCTTTCGTCGAGATTTTCGTAAAATATGGTGAGATATGGGCATTCCAACTGGTAATACTGTAGCCTTGGCAGGTGATCCCGGTACAGGGAAAACGACGTTCCTGCTGACGCTCTTTCGTCATGCGATTAGTAAAGGGTCTCATGTAGAGATTGATACGGATCATACGACTGGTCAGGCAAGGAGGGCTTTAGGTGCATTCAATCAGATCGTTAGACCAGGGGCGGTAGCTTTAGGGCACAACAAAGAAAATGCACCGCGCGGTCCAACTCTGCGCTGTTTTGTGTCTCTTGAATCAAGCTTTGAGCGTATATGTACTAATCATTCAACATTTATGAGCTTTGAGCAGAAACCACAAATAGACACGCCGCATAGGGATGATGTTCTTGTGTTTATTGATGCTACTTCTTTTCTAAGTGGTCGGCTTGAAGACAAGTTGAGGTATCCTCGCTTGGGTGAGCACCAGGCAAACCATGATGATAAAGATACGATGGGAGTGGCATGGAAACCATACGATTTCACAATTGGTGGCTATGAGACGGGTCGTAACGAGAACATCCAGTTATACTGGCAACCATTTGCGGCTTCTGACCGGGGTCGCCCCGTTAGAATCGATCAGATTGGTAGTGAGGCGGGGCATCCTTTCCTGCCTTATCAGTCAGCCTTATCAAGCGTTGAAAGCGTGCAGCCAGAAAAGCAAAAATCTGAACGATTACGCTTGTTCAACTTGGTGACTATGCCCGTTGCAGATCCATTAGAGCGAATTCGGTTGCTTAAAGATCTGCTGGCTGAACTTTTTGCTAACTTTGGTCCAGAGTACACCAAAATACTCTCAGTTGACTCACTGAGTGCTCTACTTTCAACCCACATTACTGTTGAGGCCGAAGTGAATTCGGAGAAGCCGGGGAGGCGTCTTCACATTATCAATCTTGTCAGGTGGCTTGAAGAAAACAATGTCACATCGATAATGGCTTGCGAGGCAGTAAGAGGTGGTCAGACAATGGGCAATCATAATCTCTTTCTGGGGACTCAGGAGCGTTATTTGGCTTCCGGTGTTATTCAATTAGACTACCACCAGTATTCGTCAGGTGACTTGATCCGTTTCCTTCGCGTTCTGAAAATGCGTGGAGCCGCACATGACATGCGTCCATTCGCATACGACCTTGGTCCGTACGGGATTAACTGGCTTGAGCCAATGTCAATTAACCTTGATCGGAACTTCTCATGATGAATGAAGATATACTGCGCAGTCCAATAGTCGGGCAGGAAGAGCATAAATATCTGCCAGAAACTATTATCGTCGTAGGTAGTGGATGCTCCAGGGGATTGGGCGTCCCGACGATGGTCAATTTTATGGATCGCGTTTTTGAAAGTCTTAATCAGTGTGCAAATGGAGAGCGAACTACTACCCTTGACCCGGAGAATGCCCGGGAAGCGCGTGGCAGTATTCGTGACTTCATAAGACGGGTTAAGGGGTCATCTGCATATGTGCGAACAGACTTTCTTAATATAGAAGAGCTGTACGGCCTTGCTGAGATGCGTCATTCCCTGCTGGATGCTATGTCCGAGCAGGAGATTGCCCATTTTGCTGCTTTATTCGGCGACCAGAATGGCATTGAGGATAAAGAGCACGATCTTGGTCAGAGCAGGTACGGTTCAGCTGCTGTAAAGAATAGTTCAAAGGGCGTGCAGCATTCTTTTAATAAAGCTATTTATCTTTTGGCCAGCATGGCCGGCCGGGAATTCATTCAAGAAAAAGATAAGTTCAAATCTATATTATCGCAGCTTTCGGATATTTTGCGAGAGAGCTACACTGAAGACGTCTCTAGCTATGACTCTTCTACACGGTATACAAACCTCGTATCTTACTTGGGTCTATCGACTTATCGCGATCCAAATTACCCTGTTTTTGTTCAGTTTAATTGGGATTTGGCTTTAGATCGGGCGCTTTGGGTTGGGCAAGAACTTTCCGGTCATTCAGCAAAAGGTGAACCTGCGGATGGTATCGCAGAATTCAAGGAGCGCTTTCCGTGGATAAGTTTCCCAGTGCCCGTACCGGGACAAAAAGGTAGCGATAGGCTTGAATTGCATGATTTCACAAAGTCTCCGCTTGTGTTGCGACCGCATGGTGCAATTAACTGGCTTGATATCAAAAAGGAAGAGCTCGAATTTGAAGAAGACGGTGCGTATCAAGCAGTATCTGAATGGCTAGGCAAGAATGAAGATGGTATCTACAACGATGTTTCTGTTTCCGATCGTACGGTTCGCTTTAGACGACAAAACTCACAAGATTCTTTCCATATATGGCATTCTCTGATCAACCAGGACGTCACCTTCAAAAAAGCTCGCACTGATCCTGATAAGTGGAAACACCTCCAGGAGCTTGCTCAAGGTGCATACATGTCGATAACACCGCCAACATGGCGCAAAAATATTGAGCAATATCGCTATCAGTGGACTCTGCTTCGTGTTTATCTGCGGCGTGCGCGGCGTATTCTTTTTGTTGGCTACTCAATGCCCAAAAGTGACTTATACTTTCGGCACTTTTTGGCGCTGGCTCTTGCAGAAAATAACCTCGCGCCAAAAGTATATGTGTGGAACCCGGGAATCGGGATGCTTGGTCCGGAACGTGAAAGCTATACAGATCTATTCGCGCCCCTTGCGCGTGAGGGGCGTTTATATGGCCTTGATGGTTATTTTGGAGATCCGGCGCTCTATGACCTAGATCGTGTTTTCCACCTCTCACGGCGTATTGACCCGTAAGAGCGGTCATGCGTTAAGGCGCGCATTATGATTGATGATACAAACTCTTCCCAGGTCGCCATCAGGCATCACCATTTAATTGTTCAGTGCCGCACCAAATTACCTATTATGGATACTGATGAGGCTGTAGGCTGGATAAAGAAACTTACCAAACTCCTGGATATGGAAATTCTTGCGGGACCACATGCTGTTTACTCTGATATTAAAGGAAACAGGGGCCTTACAGCTTCCGCAATTATTACAACCAGCCATATTGCATTGCATCTTTGGGATGAGCCTGATCCGGCCGAAATGCAACTGGACGTATACTCCTGTAAATCTTACCGAAAGGAAGTAGTTTTCCACGAGTTGAAGAGCCGATTTAATCCTTCCACTATTCGGTTTAAGTTCATTGACCGCGAGCACGGTCTTGATACGTGGAATGAATCCAGCCTTTAGGGTCATAATATTCAAACAAGTCATGATTTATGCGTGAAGAGCCGGACACTAAACCTCCTCAGAAAAGTCTGAAAAAGAGCAAAAAAAAACCTGGCCCGGGCGAGAAACTTGAAACCGGGTCTAGCCGGGAGGAAAAACTGGCAGAGGCTTTGCGTGCAAATTTGCGGCGGCGCAAACAGGCGTCCCGATCAAGGAAAGAAGACTGAATGGATAAGCTCGCCATCATCGGGGGCAGGCCGCTTTACGGTCGCCTGAAAATTTCCGGTGCCAAAAATTCTGCCCTGAAAGTTATGGTTGCCTGCCTTTTGACCGATCAGCCCCTTCGCCTGACGAATGTGCCTGACCTCGCAGATATTCGGCAGCTTGCAGCCCTGTTACAGCAACATGGTGTCGATTTGCGGCGTGAAGGTGACGACATGACGCTCCATGCAGACACGATTTCCTCAACTTTGGCACCATATGACCTGGTGCGGAAAATGCGCGCCAGTTTCAATGTGTTAGGGCCTCTTCTTGCGAGGGAAGGTGAGGCCAAGGTATCGCTACCAGGGGGCTGTGCCATTGGGGCCAGGCCGGTTGATCTGCATCTGAAGGCATTGGAAGCCATGGGTGCAGATATTGAGCTGGACGAAGGGTACGTAATCGCCAAGGCCAGGAACGGGTTAAAAGGCGCACGGATTACGTTTCCTTTCGTGTCTGTTGGGGCAACCGAGCACGCCATGATGGCCGCCACGCTGGCTGATGGTGAAACAGTTCTTGATAATGCAGCGCGTGAGCCTGAGATTATTGACCTGGCAGATTGCCTGATCGCAATGGGGGCGGATATTTCCGGCGCGGGCACCCCCACAATCACGATCCGCGGTTCCGACAGCCTGCACGGCGCAGAACATGCGGTTTTACCGGACCGGATTGAAACCGGCTCTTACGCCATGGCTGTTGGCGTTACCGCTGGCGAATTGACCCTTGAGAATGCCAGGGCTGATCTGTTGGGCGCTGCGATCACCACACTGATTGAAAGCGGGATTGAGATAACCGAAGTTGAAAACGGCTTGCGGGTCAAAAAAAATGGCGGTCGGATAAAGGGTGTCGATGTTGTCACGCAGCCGTTCCCCGGCTTCCCGACGGATTTGCAGGCGCAATTTATGGCCCTGATGGCCACAGCCGACGGCCCCAGCACGATCAAGGAAACGATCTTCGAAAACCGCTTCATGCATGTGCCGGAACTTGGTCGTATGGGCGCTGATATTCATGTGGATGGTCAGGTTGCATCTGTTCGGGGCAAGCCCAAGCTGAAAGGTGCGCAAGTCATGGCGACGGACTTACGCGCCTCCATGTCGCTTGTCCTCGCGGGACTTGGTGCGGAAGGGCAAACCATGATCTCTCGGCTCTACCATCTCGACCGTGGTTTTGAGCGTCTTGACGAAAAACTGCAAAATGTCGGCGCGCTGGTTGAGCGTGTGCGCGATGACGCTTAAGTGACGCTGCATGAGCATCATAGATTATAAACCCTTGCGCCTTTTGGCTGCTGACGACGAAGACGTCGAAGTCGTGTCCGCTTGCCTGCAGGATGCCGTCATGAAAGTCGGCGACATGGCATATCTGCCAAAAGAGCGTCGCTTTGCTTTCGTGGCCAACCGCTTCGTCTGGGAAGAGGGTGCCAGCCGCAAACGCGGCCCCTTCATCCGTGTGCGCACCGGCGTACACTTTGATGATGTTACCGGTGTCAAGGCCCGGCACATCCGTCAGGATGCCAAGGCAGCAGTGGTTTCCTTGCTGGCTGTAAGGTTTGAACCGAAAGAAGATGGCGCCGGGCAGCTACTGCTCGAATTTGCTGGTGGTGGTGAAATTGCGTTGGAAGTTCAGGCCGTCAATATTGGCTTAAGTGATATTTCCGATCCCTGGCGCACCCGGAACAAGCCGGAGCATGACGGCTAAACAGCCAGCCATCTTGGCTCCCCCCCCCTGTTTTCAGTGCTGGTGATGTGCTGCAGGCCCTGATAGAAGGCGCTCAAGAAGAGAGAGCCTGACAGTTACATGAGCACAGACACATCTTCCCCTTCCTACAGGCTGGTCAGGGTTGAGCTTGATGAGCGCTCGCTGGCACCTGCGAATGCCGACATTGAGCATGAGCGCAAGGTGGCCGTGTATGACCTGTTACAGGAAAACACGTTTCAGCCGCTTGGCGATGCTGATGTCATCGGTGAGGGGCCTTTTGTGCTCTATCTATCCAGTTCTGAGGGCCGCCTTGTCATGGATGTACGTAAAGAGGATGAGACCCCTGTGGGCCAGCTACATTTGTCGATGGCTCCCTTGCGCAAGATCATCAAGGACTATTTTTTGCTCTGCGAAAGCTACTATGACGCGATCCGTAACGCTGCCCCGCAGCAGATCGAAACCATCGATATGGCGCGCAGGGGGATGCATAATGAAGGGTCGGAAATTCTGGAAGAACGCCTGAAAGACAAGATCGCACTTGATTTTGATACATCCCGACGACTGTTCACCCTGATCTGCAGTTTCTACATGAAGTGAGCCATGAATGAGTGACACAGTAACACAGGCAGCAGACCGGCATATACCCAGGGGCATCCTCTTTGCCTGCAACATGAATTCCGTCCGCTCTCCCATGGCTGAGGCCTTGGCCCGGAAACTTCTGGGACCAGCTGTGCATGTCGCATCAGCGGGGGTTTACGAAGGCGGGCTTGACCCGTTCGTAGAGTCAATTATGCAGGAAATCGACAATTCGGTTGATGGTCACGAACCACAGGAGTTTGCGGCAGTTGACCCTCTAGACTACGAACTTGTCGTGGCTTTGACTCCGGAAGCGGCTGAAGAAGCGCTCAAATTCTTTGACCAGAAGCAGATTGAGTTGTGGGAAACGCCCAACCCGACTGATACGCGCGGCAGTCGTGACCAGATCATGAATGCGTATCGGGAGGCGCGGGACAGCCTTCAGGCGCGCATTGAGACACGTTTTTCTTTGCAGGAAGCGTCTTAAATCCTTGCTTTTTAGGGCAGTCGCCCCCATTTTCCCGTCTCACGAAACGAGCCAGCCCCGAGGAGGATTATGGCGAAGGAAGAATTACTTGAGTTTTCCGGCACGGTAGAAGAGCTTCTGCCGAACGCGACATTTCGCGTGAAACTGGAAAACGATCACGAAATCATCGCGCATACTGCCGGCAAGATGCGCAAGAACCGCATCCGCGTGCTCGCGGGTGACAAGGTTCTGGTAGAGATGTCCCCGTATGACCTCACCAAAGGCCGGATCACTTACCGCTTCAAATAAATTGAGTGCGCCACGCTTCGTTCTGGCCAGCGCCTCGCCTCGACGGCGGGACCTGCTGGGGCAGATAGGCTTCAAGCCTGACGAAATTTCACCAGCTGATATTGATGAAACACCTGAACCACAGGAACTGCCACGCCTGCACGCGGCAAGGCTGGCGCGTGAAAAGGCACAGCATGTCGCCAGGACCATGCCGGACGCTGTGGTGCTCGGTTCGGATACGGTCGTTGCCTGTGGGCGACGCATTCTGCCGAAAGCTGAAACTGCTGAACAGGCACGTCACTGCCTGAAACTTCTCAGTGGGCGGTCACACCGTGTTTACACAGGTGTCTGTCTTGCAGGGCCGGGCGACGCCTTGCGTGAGCGGCTGGTCGAGACGCGGGTGAAGGTCAAGCGTCTGTCAGCCATGGAAGAAGAGGCCTATCTTGCCAGTGGCGAGTGGCAGGGCAAGGCCGGGGGGTATGCTATTCAGGGGCTGTTTTCCGCTTATATCATTTCTATCATCGGTTCTTATTCGTCTGTTGTCGGACTGCCTCTATATGAAACCGCTAATCTGCTTAAAGGCGCAGGCGTCAGGCCAGCACAATGACCGTAAAATTACTGATTGAAGAGTCGCCAGCAGAAACGCGCGCAGCCCTGATAAAGAATGGACAGGTGTGGTCATTGTGGTTTTCTGCCGATGCAGAGGCGGGGGGGCTCTATCTTGGCAAGGTGAAGTCCATAGACCGTAAACTGCAGGCTGCTTTTATTGACATTGGTTTTGCTGACGCAGGCTTTCTCCCCATCACGGACACGCACAAGCTGAGTGAAGGTCAGCCCGTGCCTGTACGGATCAAGAGGTCAGCGACGTCTGGCAAGGGACCGCTGCTGACCACTCAGCTGGGCATCGGAAAAGACAGTCTGACTGCCCTTGTTGAGCGCGCAGGCAATGCTCCCGCGAAACTGGATCAGATAGAAGCTGACGCTGTTCAGGCATACAGGCATTTCGAGAAGTCTCAGCCTTCGGAAGTTATCGTGTCCGGTACAAGCGCGTTTCTCGCTCTACAGGCTTACATCAAGAGTGAAAAAGTCGAAGCCAACTCCGAACTGACGGCCTATGCTGATGGCAGTTTATTCGAACTGGAGAGCGCACAGGAAGCTATTGAACTGGCTCTATCGCGGACTGTCACCTTGCCAGGCGGTGGCCGCTTGATCTTCGATGAGGCTGAAGCATTAACAGCAGTTGATGTGGATGTTGCCGCAACGCAAGGTCAGTCGAAACGTGGCTCGATCATCAAGGCCTGCCTCGAAGCGATCCCGGAATTGTTCCGGCAAGTTTCCTTACGCCGTATCGGTGGTCAGGTGGTGATAGATTTCCCTGCTCTTGCCGTGAAAGGCGGGGGGCAGGTTCGCGCGGCCCTGAAAGAGGCCGCCAAAACGCTTCCCGGCGCGCGCCTTATCCGCCTCGATGATACTGGCCTTGCTATTTATACCGTGCCGAGGCGTCAGCTGAGCCTTCTTGATCTGATGACGGATTATCACGGACCAGGGCCGGTACAGGGCCGGCGACTTTCTATCCATTCACTTGCAGCAGAAGTTTTGCGCAAGGCGGAAACACAACTGCGGCAGAACCCGTCTGGCAGGTTCGAGATTTTGGCAGTCGAAGAGGTGATAGACCTTATTGCCGCGAAACCAGACTGGCAGCAGAAGCTGACTAATCAATATGGGGCACGGTTCTCATTGTCGGTGAGCAAGAAGAAGGAAAGGGAGTGGTCTGATGTCCGGGAAATCCGCTAGCGGCAAATGCCCGATTTGCGAAAATGAGAGCGTTAAGGCGTATCGCCCGTTCTGTTCCAGGCGATGCGCCGATGTGGACCTGCATCGCTGGCTCAACGGCTCTTACGCCATCCCCGGTGAAGAAGATGAAAGCGGCGCCGAGTTTGAACCGCCTGAGTCATCCGTGCGACTCCATTGATGCGCCCTTGCCGCGAACTGTAGCGAAAAAATGCTGTAGAGGTATTGAAAAGCAGATATTGTTCATTATTTGTTCTTTTGAGGGGCTGATCCAGGGTGTTTGGATGTGGCCCTTGTGTACAAGATTGAGAATTTCAAGGTCTTGCGATGCGAGGATTTGATCACAAATAAAGTGTCGAAGGGCAGGGGAATTCCGAGACCAAAACGGGTATAGCTGCTGTCAAGAGACTGGTTGGTGAAGCAGTTTTGCGAAACCGCAGTAATGAGAGAGGGATAATCTATATGTCAGATCCGGCAGATATTTCATCAAAGTTCGCTACTGTTCGCGCCCGGCTACAGGAAGCAAGGGAAGAAAAGGCTGGCCTGCGTGAGCGCAATCGTTTTTCGAAGTTGGCGATCCGGCAGGAAGCCGAAGAGACTCAGGCAACAGACCTTGAGAATACTGCTGCTTTCAAGATCCTGACAGATGCCTCCCTCGACCCGGAAGAAAAAATCAAGAAGCTCGTCGCGCTGCTCACCTTTGACAAGGAGCAGCTTGAACAGAATGTTGAATACGTTAACGAGAACCGCGCCATCGTCGCGCAGCTATTGGCTGACTTCACGGAACATAACAAGAAGAGCATTGAGCTTGTGCGTGACAATCCGCTCGGTCATCTGCGTACCGGCATCAAGGATGTTTTCGAAGAGTATCATTCCCTGGTTGGTGGTCGTACAGACCTGAAAGAAAAACTCGAACTGATTGATGACCTCATTGAGCAGAAAGGCGGACCGCAAGGGCTCATAGACGCCATGCTCGCCGCCCGCGACAAGGAGGTGGAAAAGAACGTCCTGGAAAAAGCGCTCAATGATGCCACCAAAATTGTTCAGGACCTCACCAGCGAGAATGCACAGCTGACGAATGAAGTGAAAGTCCTCACTCGTTCGATCGGTGAAGCTGAGCGCGACATTCTTCTGTTCTTCAAGGGTGAAAAGAAGAAATTGCTCACCCGTCGACGCGAGAACAAGGCAGATAAAGAGGTGAAGATCGAGAGCAACAATCAGGTGCTGGAAGAAGCCTCTGTGGACCTTGCAGAGAAAACAAAGGCGTATGAGGAGTTTACGTCGACCGAAGACTGGCTCATCAACCAGCGCATTCTGGAAATCCTCGATATCGGCAACAAGGATTTCATCGAGCGCGTCAAGGCCCTGTCAGATGTGACTCTCAGCTATATCGACAATACGGAAGAAACGCTAACTGGTGTCCGCGATCAGCTTGAGAGTTTGCTGCAGCGCGTAACAGGTGTGCACACCCTGACTCACAACACCAAGGAGAATGTGGCCATCATTCTGGAAGCGCAGCAAAAAGCGCAGAAAAAAAATGCCAAGTTCCTGAAAGAGTATGAAGGCGAAGCGGAAGGGACCGGCCTTGATGCCTTGACGCGCGAGAAACAATCCCGGGCGCTCAATCAGCATATTTCTGCGATTGATAAGACTATTCAATCCACGGCAGCAGTTGCCGGGGAACTTGGCAAAATTGAATCTAGCCTCACCAATTTCAAGGACCAGATGGAAGAAGGCCTTGCCGATGCGATTGAGCAACAAATGCTCGCCGTATCGACCGCCGCCGTCAGTGGCAATAATACATTGATGCGCATTGAAGGCCTCGCAACTTTTGTTCAGTCAATTATCACCAAAGGTCAGTATGCCAAGGAGTCAGAGGAAGCGCTGGGTGAACTCGCCAAGGAAATGGAGCGTGCCTTGATGGGCCGCATGGCGAAGAACGCCTCCATCAATGACCTGAACGCCGCTCTTCAGGATATGGCCAACTCTATTGATGTGAAAAACGATGTGGTCCTGGAAATTGCCGAGGAGCGCAAAGCCTTGATCGACAAGTTGATCGCGCAGTCAGAAAACCTGAGCCGTGCTAATGAAGAAGCACTGGCGATTGAGGCAACCGTCAACAAGAAGCTTTATGCGTCGGAGGCAGAGTAATTTTGATCTTCTAATTCTGGAAATAAGATGTGGTTTTTAAAGAAAAAGGTAGTGTCAATCTGGTTGTCCGATGATGGAAATTGGCCAGCCATTGTTGCTCCAGATTTGATAAGCCCAGATCAAGCTAGACTTTTTGTTAAACACCTCAGAAAATTTACGAATGCGGAGGTGCTAGAAGGAAATGGTTGGTTTGCTGAGGGCGCGTACATATTGAAGATAAAGAATTTCACGTTCCAATTATCCTGGGATGACTTTACTGGAGTGGCATTGTATTTCAAAAATAAAGATGAGTCTGATATAAGTGTCCTTCATTGGATTATTGAATGTCTGACAAGCACCAAAAAATACCAACTACTCCAATAATCACTTACTTCACTAAAGATTTTCGTATGACAACATCTTCTACGATCACACAAAACCGCCTCCTGCATGACCTCGATGATCACGTCTATGCGGTGGAGCCCAACTTTCGCTTTATCGGCGAGGGCGATATTGAACGCATCGCCTCCATTTTAGGCCAGCACCGTCATTCCAATCTGATCTATGTAGGTCAGAGCGGCGCAGGCAAGACCTCCAATATTTTTGGCATCATCGACAAAAAAAGGCGGGCGATTGAGGGCAAGGTTCAATCAGGTGAACGCCGCCTGCCGCTGCACATGATTGATCGGCGGTTCATGCTGCTTGATACAGCCACGCTCTTTGCCTCAAGCGATCCGCAATTGATTGAGCAGAATATCAAGCATGTCTTTGCCGAACTCGACAAGCCGGGTGATCATGTGCTGGTGGTCGAGGACGCCAATGACCTGTTACGGGGTATCGAGAATAATCATTGTCAGGGTATGATCTCGATTCTTGTTCGGGAACTGCGACGCGGGTCTTTCCACTGCATTTTGATGGTGCGAGAAGAGCCGGGCAAGAACCGTCTTAACGATGTGCTGGCGGCTCATTCAGATATGGCTGAACTGTTCACGGTTCTGGAACGCGCGATTCCGCCGAAGGAACGGGTGCAGGAAATCATGGATGAGAGCAAGCCGGCTCTGGAGCAGCACTTTGACGGGTTGAGAATTTCAGATGACGCCAATCGTGAAATCGTCAACCTTACTCACCAATATCCAAACTTGCGCATGTATATGCGTGCACAACCGGCACGCTCCCTCCGGATGCGCGACCGCATCGCCTCCAACTTTGTCTCACGGATGCAGTCGCGCCCGCCAGAACTGGATTTGCTGGAAGCACAACTGGCGGAAGTGGAGGATCATCTTTCGGAGAAACCGGGCGAAGAAACCTTTCTTTCCCGAAAGTCTGAAATCACCCAGGAAATAGCGAAAGTCTATGAAGTCTGGGAGGCAAGGGCTGCGGCCCTTGGGGCTGCTTACATGAAAAAGCGTGAGCATGAGAAAGCTCTTGAAGGCTTGCATCTTGAGTTAGGCAAGGAAACGGAAAAACTCCGTGATCGGCTACAAAATGACTATAAGCGCGAGCCGTCTGAGGGCGATCTGGCCGCGTTCAAAACGCCTGAGATCAAGGAAGTCGAAAAATATATTCGCGAAACTCGCAAGGCTTTGGAACAGATTGATGCCGAAGCACAGGCTGTCAAAAACGAGCACAATCAGGAGCTGATGCTAACCGTTGGACATGTGCGTGAATTTTTCTCGGAGATATCCGGCATCCCGACCAAGGACCTGAATGCGGATGAAGCATCGCGGGCATTGGGTCTGGCTGACCGCATGAAGGAAAATATCTTCGGACAGGATGAAGTGGTCGGTATGATCGCTGATGCTGTCCTGACCGCAAAAGCGGGATTGAATAATCCCGATGCGCCGATTGGCTCCTTCATTGCGGTGGGCTCATCCGGCACGGGTAAGACGTACTCGGCGGAATGCTTGGCTGAAGAACTCTTTGATGATCCGGACGCTCTGACTGTTTTTGACATGAGCGAATTCATGGAAAAGCACACGGTCGCCCGGCTCATCGGCGCTCCACCGGGGTACGCGGGTTACGGGGAAGGGGGCATGTTGACCAATACGGTCAGGGCACGCCCGTATCAGGTCATCTTGTTAGATGAAATCGAAAAAGCACACCCCGATGTGTTCAAGATATTGCTACAGCTTCTGGACAAGGGCCGTCTTTCGGATGAACTCGGGACCGTTGATTTCAAGAATACGCTTTTGATCCTGACAACAAATCTTGGTCAGCATTTTTCGTTCGACCCCGAACGGACGTCGGAGAATAGCGCTGATGAGATCAAGAGTGAGATCCGCAAGATTTTCCCGCAGGAACTTATCAACCGCGTTGACTCATTCCTCTTGTTCAAGGCGTTGCAGCCGCAAAGTATTGTTCGCATCCTTAAGCGCTTGATTACAAAGAAAAACGATAATCTTGCGGCGCAGAAAAAGCCGATCAGTATTGATCTGCCAGATCAGGATATTGAGGAAATCGTCAATCGAAAATACCTGCCGGAAGAAGGTGCGCGTCAGGTTCAGAAATTTGTACAGAACAACCTGATCAATCAGGCCGCGCGTATCGTGCTGGCAAACTCTG
>JALEGJ010000062.1 GCA_022763115.1 Aquisalinus sp. | reverse complement strand
CGCCATCAAGAACATCGCCCCCAAGACCGCCCTCAAGAACATCATCACCGGCACCGCCAAGAAGCGTATCTACACCTCCACCACCTGATAACGTATCATCTCCACCACGACCTTCAAGAATGTTTGCCTGACCGTCACCGATGAGTTCATCATCGAGCGCAGAGCCGGAAAGGTTCTCAATGGAAATGAGAACATCGCCATCAGCATCACCGCCATTTGCAGTGCCAGCTGCAAGATTAACGAAGACAGCAGAGATGGAGCCAACATAAGATGCTGTATCCTGGCCAGCGCCCCCATCAATCAGGTCACCGCCTTCGCCACCAATTAAGGTATCATTACCTGTTCCACCGATGAGTTGATCACTTGCAAGGCCGCCACTGAGCTGATCGTTACCCGCGTTACCAATAAGCGTGTTGGCCCCGATATTACCGATCAGGACGTCATCCTGATTACTGCCGGTAACATTTTCGATACTGATCAATGTATCACCCGAGGCGTCACCACCAATGCCGGCACCGGAGTTGAGATCAACCGTTACACCTTCGGCAGAAGATGAATAATCAGCAACGTCCTGGCCAGCACCGCCGTCAAGGATATCCGCGCCTTCAAGTCCGGCCAGCACATCATTGCCACTGCCACCAATCAGCTCATTACTCTGATCACTACCAGTCAATGAGTCAGATGCAGCTGTGCCAATAACATTCTCGATATTCTGTAGAGTATCGCCCTGCGCTTCACCGCCAGACCCGGTGCCCGTCTCAAGGTTGACTGTAACACCCACTGCGGACCCACTGTAATCGACAGTGTCTGTCCCGCTACCACCGTCCAGCGCATCCGCACCAGCGCCACCTCGTAACAGGTCATCACCAAGGCCACCATCCAGTATGTCATCACCGCCAGCGCCATCAAGTTCATCATCACCTGCCGCGCCCAACAGTTCGTTGTCCGCTTCATTCCCAGTCAGGACATCGTCAAAGCTTGACCCAGAAAGACCTTCAATATCAACCAACAGGTCGCCATTGGCATCACCGCCAGCACCAAGGCCGGAGGCCAGATTCACGAACACCGATGATGTTGACCCTGAGTAATCAGCTATATCAAAGCCGGTTCCCCCAAGCAGAATGTCAGCCCCGATGCCTCCTGACAGGATGTCATCACCGCCTCTGCCCTCAAGCGTGTTCGAACTGTCATTTCCTGTTATGATGTCATTAAAATCTGTACCGATCACATTCTCGATACTGGCGTATGTATCGCCTTCAGCATCACCACCGGTACCCAGATTTAGGTTCAGATTGACCAGAATGCCATTGAGAGAACTTGTATAGTCAATGGTATCAATCCCGTCACCACCGTCGAGGAAATCAGCACCTGCTCCGCCAATGAGAATATCATTGCCGTCATTGCCAAACAGGTTGTTATCTTCTGCGTTCCCGATCAGGATATCTGAAAAATTTGATCCACTTAAACTCTCTATACTGATGAGAATATCACCATCAGCGTCACCACCACTTGCTGTTCCGGCGGCCAGATTGATGAATACCGCATCAGAAGATGTCAGATAGTCAGCCAGGTCATTTCCTGCACCACCATCAAGAGTATCGGCACCCGCACCACCGATCAGCGTGTCATTACCACCACCGCCGCGCAGGACATTGCTCACATCTGACCCTGTCAGACGATCCGCAAAGTCAGACCCTGTGAGGTTTTCTATACCTTCCAGAATATCATTATTAGTCGCGCCTGCGGTTGCTGTCCCCGTCAGCAAGCTGGCCGTAACGCCGCCCAGTGCATCGGAATAATCCGCTGTGTCGGAGCCGGCGCCGCCCTGAAGCAGGTCATCGCCTTCGCCACCCAGCAGTGTATCATCCCCGTCACCACCAATCAGCGTGTCGTTGCCGCCGCGCCCGCGCAGCGTGTCATCACCGCCATTGCCGGAGAAGACATTATCATTGTCATCACCACTAATCTGGTCATCAAAAGCAGAACCCTCGATCTGCTCAATGGAGCGCAGAATATCTCCTTCAGCTGCTGCGCCAACGCCAATATCATTCAGGAGGTCAATGGTGATCGCACCATTTGACGCAGTGTAATCAGCTGTATCAAAACCATCACCACCATTCAGCAGATCAGCGCCGAAGCCCCCGACAAGCAGATCATCTCCTGCGAGACCTGACAGTTCATTATCGCCAGCATCACCGATAAGCGTATCGTCAAAGGCAGAACCGGTAATATTCTCTATATTGACGAGCCTGTCATCAGCCGCATGGCCACCAAAGAAAATGCCTTGCTCAAGATCAATCAGAACCGCTTCATCAGATGAAGCATAGGATGCTGTATCTATACCCCCCAATCCGTCGATCAGATCTGCACCGGCACCACCTTCAAAAAGGTTGTCAGCGTTGCTGCCAATCAGAACGTCATTGAAACTGGAGCCGCCAACTCCCTCAATGCTGATTAGTTGATCACCTTCGGCATAACCACCTTCAGCTTCACCGGTTGAAAGGTTGATGAACACGGCCCGGTTGGATATTTCATAGGATACAAAATCCGTGCCCCCACCGCCATCAATCCGGTCTGCCCCCACACCGGCAAAGATAATATCATCGCCATCACCGGCAGAGATGTCATTGCCCGGTGGATTGACAGCAAGAACAACAATCTGATCACCTGTAATCGGGTCGGTGGCGGTCTGATCTTCATCAGACTCAACGACTGCCTGCACAATCTGCGTTGTCGCCGTGGTCGTGCCAAGCTGTCCGCTATCACTGATGACATCATACTGAATAGTGAGTGTGGAACTGCCGAAATACCCATTCTCATCCGGCTCGGATGTTGGGTCTTCCAGAACATAACGAATCTCCAGAACCAGCAGGTTCGGATTATCCTCATCAACTTCCAGCCTGTAAGTGCCGCCATTATTTTCTGCGTTCAGGATCACCCAGCCTTGTGGCAGACCCGAGATGGTCGCGCCCGTTGGCGTAAAGCCCTCAAACGGAATATCTACCGTAACCTCAAACACCCGGGCACTTGTATTACTTGGCGCAATATCCGGGTTATCAGCAAAGATAATATCGTCCTGATCCGTTCCAGTGATAAGCTCGGTCCGGAATTGTGCGGCGAAGCTTGAGTCTTCATCGGCAGGCTCTTCTGCCGTACCGCCACGCACTTCGGCGCCACCTGTAATCTGACCAGTTGCAGATTGTCTGGTAATACCAAACAATTCCACCGTAATATCGGATACGCCGAGATCAAAGACAGACGTTTCAGATTCTTCATCCGTACTCGTAGCGGCAGCAGAAGAATCTTCCGGGCTGTTATAGCGCCCGGTAAAGTTGGAGAGGTTTTCCTCGATCCGGGAGCGATCTTCCTCATTATCAGTACTGCCAACTTCAGTATCAACCAGGTCAAGTTGAGCGGCTTGCGGCGGCTCGACCTCAACTTCGACTTCGACCTGAATTTCCTGCTGGACTACCTTGACAATCTGCTTTGGCTCAGGAGTCTGGTCATCACCCCCGTCCTTATCCATCGAGGTCAGATTGACTTCAGAGACATCCTCGACATTGATCTCTCCGACACGGGACAGCATTTCCTGACCAGAGACCAGCTGGTCCGCAAACTGCATCTGAATGGTTTCATCCAGAGCGATCTCAAGGCCAGCTTCCAGCAGAACAATCTGGGCGCCGTCAGCAAAAGTCAGAACGATATCGACATCGACCAGCTCGATATCCGCATCCTGAAGGTTGAACTCAAAAACAGCTTGCTTGCCCTGAAGGCGATATGTTGCCTTCAGGCCTGCTGGCGGCTTCTCGATGATGATGGTTTCGACACCTGTTGCAACACTACCGGTTCCGACGCCGCTGGCAGCAGTTACCCCGCTGGCTGTCGCTTCATTTTTATCGGCTTCAGGCACATTTGCCATGTCGATTTACTCCAATACGCCGCACTGTTTCCGGCACATCTGAAGACGGGAGGCAGCATCCTCGCTGATCAGGATCTCGACTTTTCGACGTCAGATGGCGGTTCTTAAGCGTTTCTTCACCCCTCAGTAGAGCCGAAATTGGTTACTCAGTCGTTTCCAGATCGAGAGAAAACTGCTCGGAGATCGTTGATGTAAGCCGGTTCTGGAGGCGCAGACTGGCAAAGCCTGCAGACAGGTTTTCATATTTGTTGGTGATCTGCTCTTCGCGCGCCTGATTCAGATCCGCCTGCGCATCCAGCAACTCAAAAAGTGTCCGACGCCCCGCCTCAAATTGAAGAAAATAGAGTTCAACGACCCGCTGACTGGCCGCGAGCTGGGTCTCAAATATAGAAGTCTTGTCCTGGCTGGTGCGCAAAACACTCAGAATGTTATAGCCATCCTGTCGTAACTCATTCCTGACCTTTACCAGCTGCTGCTCAACCTCATTACGCCTGGCCACCAGCTGATCTTTCCTGGAACGCGCCAACCCGCCATCATAGACGTTCCAGGTTGCGGTCACCATGACACGCCCATCCTGTTGCCATGGCGTGTTACCAAGCACCTGATCCTGATATTTCCCAGCCAAATCCACACGAAACTCTGGAAGATAGGCAAGTTTGGCCGCCTCAAGCTGGTGATCAATCGAGTTATAATCCCTGTACGCAGATTGTAATGCCGGATGTTGAGACAGCGTGTAGTCGAGATTTGCCTCGTTGAGATCATACGCTGCCGTCATGTCAAATTCGGGGCGGACAAGCCTGCCCGGTTCAAGGCCTGTGACTCGACGAAAGGCACTGATGGCGGCCTCTCTCTGATTCTCAAAATCAATCATATTGGTACGGGCGCGCTCAAGTCGCGTCAGCGCCCGCTTGACCTCCGCCTCCGTCGCATTCCCGCCCTCGCCATTCAAAAGAACGAGATTATATATGCGCTCATGCACAGCGACATTTTGACGGCTACTTTCAAGCAACTCAGAGGATGCCATCAAGTCGAGATAAGCGATGATCGTGGCCTGAATTGTTTCAGCAACCTTGTCACGAAACAGAAACTCCTGACTGTTATAAAGCGCTTCTGCCCTTTGAACCGCGAGCATGGAGCGGCCGAAATCAAACAGTAACTGACTGACACGTAACGAAGCCTCCTGACGATTAAGACCATCCGTAGAGGCTACAGTCTCTCCGGTAACGGACTCGATCCCCGTGGCAAATCCAACCTCAACAGTTGGCAACATCCCAGCCTTGGCACCTCGTATCGCAGCCACCCTGTCCTGAAGTCGCCAGTAGACTATGCCCAGTTCAGGATTATTCATCAATGTGTACGCGAGCACATCACGAAGCCCCAGAGACATACCCTCTGTATCTGGAGGATTGTACAGAAGATCATCCACACTTGCTTGTGGACGCGTTGTTTCAACAGGTCCTGTTTCAAGGGCTTGGCGTAGCTGATCCGTATTTCCCTCAGATAAGGAAAGCTGTTGCCGAACAGAAGGGCGACTCAACAGGACCGAAGCACTCTCTGGCGACCGCGCTGCATAATAGGACATGAAACTGCCCGCCGGAGGACCATCCTCGGAAGCAAACGCAGAGGGCAAGCCAAATACTGCAACTGCCGCTATAGAAACAGGTAACATACGAGAAAAGAGGCGCCTTGCCTCAGGCACCACCCTTCCCTGTTCGCAACACGTTCCTGTGTTCTTATGCCGCATCCAGCGCACCACGAATCCGGTCACTCCCTTAACGCGTTTTCGCGAACATTCTGAACAGGACGCAGCAAATAGCTAAGGATGGTTTGCTTACCCGTCAGTATGTCAATTTCAGCCTGCATCCCGGGGACAACAGACCTGTCCTCGCCCAGATCGCCTGTTTCCGCTTCAATCCGGACACGGAAATAAACGTTCCCGTCATCATCAACAAGCGCATCAGGAGAAATCTCGAGTATTGTGCCAGGCAAACCACCAAAGGTAGAAAAGTCATACGCACTGATCTTCGCAATGACTGGCAGGCCTGGCCAGATTTGCGCCCGGTCGCTCGGCAGCAGCTTGGCTTCGATTTCAACAGCGGCATTGTCAGGGACAATCTCGGCAATGTTCTGCCCGGGACGGACGACGCCATCAATATTATTCACGAACAGCTTGTTGATCACGCCGCTCGTAGGTGCCGTAACATCAAACCTCTGGCTGCGATCCTGCAAGGCAGAAATACGCTCGTTCAGAAGTTCAATCTCGACCTCCGTCTCTCGCAACTCACGCTGAGCCTCCGAACGAAAACGCGACTCCGCCTCGCGGCGGCGCGCCTTGACTTCCGCCAGAGCTGCCTCGGTTTGCGGAATTTGGTATCTCAGGTTTGAGACCTGCGTTACAATTTGCTGATACTGCGTCTCGTCCTGCAGCAATTCATTACGTGATATCGCCCCACGCCCGCTCAACTCACGCAAACTGGCAAGCCTTTCAGACATAAGATCCTGTTCACGTGTGAGGTTTGCCAGATGAGATCGCCGCTCGGATAATTCCAGCTCTTTCTGCTCGACCTGCTCATCTATAACACTCAGCAACTCGTCCTGCCCCTCTTTACGGCGAGTGAAATAGGTCGTTTCCTGATTGACCGGCTCGGGAAAACGGCTGGCCAGATCCTCATCGAATATGATTTCATCAGCCCCCTCAGCCTCCGCCTGGAGCCGATTGGCTCTTATGCGCAGCGTGCTCAGTTCCAGCGTGGAGGAGTCAAGCTCCGCCTGCGCAAAGCTGTTCTCAATACGGACAAGAGTCGCGCCTTCATCAACCCGATCACCCTCAGCAACCAGAATTTGCTTGATGATTCCCCCCTCATAATGCTGAACAAAATTATTGCGCTCCTGCGAGACCACACGCCCGCTGCCACGCGTCACGCGGTCAACACTGGTAACAGACGCCCAGACCAGAAATACGAACAGAAACAAGGCAATAGTGTAAAGAAGCTGAACGCTCCCCTGCGTTGCGATCAGCCTGTTATGACCCACAATGCCATGCTCTTCGAGACGGCTGAGATCTTCGCCCTTATCGCCTTCTCTCATAGACACATCCATAAAATCTTAATCTTGGTTAATCAGAAAGCATTAACCAATCGTTACTAATTCCTCCGTAGCGTTAACCCTCGGATGATGCAGAAGAAGCCGGACAGGACGCAGGCATGTTGGAGACACTCAAAAAAAGGCTGGCAGTCGCACCTGGCAAAACGGGGAGTCGAGAAAGCAAGGCAACGCGACACCTTTCTGCTCGAACAGCAACGACCAGAACCGGACCGCTACCGGACGCTATTCCACTGCCCGCAGCCATTAACCGGCTGGGGCACTATTTTAATAGCGACCAGAGCAAATCGGAAACAAGTGTCGTTACGGAATACGGACAGAAGCCGGGCCGCACGTCCTTGGATATGCTCTCGGCAGAAACAGGCGTTGAGACGGAACTGGCAAAAGCTGATCTCGAAAGCCTGGAAAGACAAGATTTCCCTGTTGTCGCTGTCACGAAGTCTGCCGCGTCCTTCATCATCTGGGGCAGAACCAGCAACGGATACGTGATTGAAGGGAAAACAAAAGCGCGAGTCAGCCCCGCAACCCTGCACGGACAACTCTCAGGCCATCTCATCAAGGCAAAACCAAAATTACCGGACGTAACACCTGTCGATACTGGCTCCTCAGAAACGATGCTCAAATGGCTGTTCAGTCTGATCTGGCGCAATGACAGGATGGCCTTGAGTCAATTGCTGCTGGCGGCGCTGATCTGTAACATGTTCCTGATCGCGCTCCCTCTTTTCATCATGTCTGTGTACGACCGCGTTGTCCCGCACTCTGCTTTTGCCAGCCTGCAGGCTCTGACAATTGGCTTCTTGATTGTCCTGTGCGCCGATCTGAGCCTGCGCTTCGTGAAAGGCAAACTGACAGATGCCATCGGGCTCGGTATTGCTCATCGGCTGCAGATGAACCTTTACCGAAGGCTTCTGAATATAAGGCTTTCCAGAAAGCCCGCCTCGGCCACGGAAGTAAGTAACGTACAGTCAGAACTGGAAACAATTTGCCTGCTGATGCCGGCGTTTCTCACATCAATCGTGGCTGATACGCTTTTTGCTTTTGTCGTCCTCGCTATTATCGCAAATATCGGCGGCTACGTTGTTCTGGCCCCAATTGTCGGCATCTTGATTGTTGCAACTGTCATCTTCGTTGGCACATGGCATTCACGAGCGAACGCTCAGCAAGCCTCGGTCTTGCGTGGTGCTGCCTCAGCGATGATCTCCGAGACTTTTGACTCTCTGACCGCCGTAAAAGCAACGGGCTCGGAGCACTCGCTTCTAAAGAGATTTGAGCGGGTGGTTGATGCCGCCGCCATCAAAGGCCACCTGGCAAGACAGAATGTCAGATTTTCTGCGAATATCCTGAACTCCGTTGTGCAAGCCACAATCGTGGGCACCCTCGTCCTTGGCGTGCTCCGCATAGATGCTGGCGTCATGACCATTGGTAGTCTTGCAGCATCAACTATTCTCGTAGGCCGTGCGATCATGCCGATCGGCCAGCTTGTCGATCAGACCTCCCGCATCTGGACCCTGAAAGAAATCCTTCAGGGCACGTTTGCCATGATTTCCGAAAAGGAAGAGGAAGGCGGTGAAAAAGACGGTGGTGAAAGCCGCAAGCTGCGCGGTCACCTGCAATTCAACAAGGTCAGCTTCCGCCATGAATCGTCAGAAGTGGAAGCGCTGAAAAATATCACCCTCGAAATAAAACCCGGTGAAAAGATCGGCGTTATCGGCAAGAATGGCAGCGGAAAAAGTACCCTGTTGCATCTGTTGCCAAGGCTGCATGTGCCAGCCACCGGGACAATGGTGATCGATGGATATGATGCAAGGCAATACTCGCCCCGCCGTCTCCGGCAGGAAATAGGATTCATGCCGCAGGAAATTGTTCTGTTTAATGACAGCCTGAAATCCAATATCTGCCTGGGAACCGAGGATTTTACCGAGGAAGAGTTCACCCGCGCCGTACAACTTTCAGGCGTAGAGCGCTTTGCAAGACGACACCCCCACGGCTACAGCATGAAGGTTGGCCCGCGCGGCGAGTTTCTATCCGCTGGTGAACGCCAGGCCGTGGGCCTTGCCAGAACACTTCTCAAACCCAAGCGCATCCTCGCCCTTGATGAGCCCTCCTCCCTTATGGACCATACATCGGAGCAGTTACTCATCCAATCCCTGCAGGCCAATCTGCAAGATACCACTCTCATCATCAGCACACACCGAATGAAATTGCTCGATCTGGTGGACCGTGTCATCGTGATGGATCAGGGCGAAATAACCATGGATGGTAAAAAGGCCGATGTCCTGAACCGGCTGAAGCAGCCTGCCGCAGCGCCTGATCTGCGCCAAAGCGCATAAAGCGTTAAGCATTTTTACAAGTGTTAATGACCCGTTAACGAAATCCGCCGTAAGCAAATGGCACTAA
Organism: Aquisalinus sp.; assembly: GCA_022763115.1. Lineage (GTDB taxonomy): Bacteria > Pseudomonadota > Alphaproteobacteria > Caulobacterales > Parvularculaceae > Aquisalinus. The sequence continues at coordinate 6,102 of JALEGJ010000062.1, read as the reverse complement.
TTTTTCTGGTGCCGCTATGTTCAAACACGTCATTATTCCACTGCTGAGTCTTGCGCTGTTGCCCGCAACTGCCCTGGCCGGTGATGAAGGCGAAGGCCGCATCGCCGGTGCTTTTGGCGGCGGCACAACAGGCGTCACCCTTGAAGTCAAAGCCAAGCTCAGAAGCACCCTGGTCGCCAGAAGCGGCGTCAGCTGGCTGAACTTTGAACTGAATGGCGAAGAACTGGACGACATCACCTATGACAGCCAGATTGATATCAACACGTTGTCCATGGCGGCAGACTATCACCCTTTCAAAAACCCCTGGATGATGAGTGTCGGCCTTTACATGGGCAAACGCGAACTGAGCCTGAATTCCCGAATAACGGATAATGTCGTCATTGGTGGACAGACCTTCACGCCCGGAGAAGTCGGCGAGATCGTCGGCGTGGCCGCCATGGATGACATCGCAACGTTCATTGGCCTTGGCTGGGACAACACTTTCTATACGAAAAAGAAATGGTCGTATTTTATCCGTGGCGGTATCACGGTTTCCGGCTCCCCTAACATAGAGCTGACATCCGTAGGCGGCACACTTTCCAACAATCCTGCCCTGATTAGCGAGCTGGAAGTGGAAGAAGCCTCCGCACAGGAAGATATCGACGAATATAAGTTCTATCCAATTCTCGAAGCCGGCGCCTCATACCGCTTCTAGTCGCGAGCACCGCTCCTTCTTGCTTCAAGGCGCAGTCTTCACGCGCCTTGACAAGGGCAACATCCTACCCCCATGACTTAACCTGATGGTGCCCGAGAGGGCTCAAAAGGGAAGCCGGTGAAAAACCGGCGCTGTACCCGCAACTGTAAGCGACGAGTGCTTGCCAATAGCCACTGGACCCCGTTTGGCGTATGTCCGGGAAGGCGGCAAAGCATGATTGAGGCGCAAGCCAGGAGACCTGCCATCACGTCGCTCGCCCTCGGCCGGGAATAGCCATCGGGGCTGGAGATCGTGTTTCCAACGTAGCGACCTGTTGTTGAAACCGCCTGTGCCCTGGCGCAGGCCCTGAGGCTGTTCGTGATGGGCAGCGCGGAAAAATAAATGCTACGTACACTTACCGGCCTGACTGGACTGCTCATACTCAGCACCACTTCTGCCGAAAGCTTTGCACTTGAGACAGATGAGATATTCGTGACTGGCCTGCGCCCTGCCAGCCTTGACGACACACCGGCCAGTATCACAGTCCTGGACGCAGATGCTCTCAGCATTCGCAACACGCCCTACATCGCGGATCAGCTGCGCGCAGTGCCCGGCATTGGTGTCTCCCGGTCAGGGCCGCAAGGTGGCCTGACACAGGTGCGTGTGCGCGGCGCTGAAGCCAACCACACCCTGGTCCTTCTGGACGGGATCGAGATTTCCGACCCGGTAACTGGTGAGACAGATTTCGGTCTGTGGTCCAGCCTCAATATCGCGCGCCTTGAAATTCTACGGGGGGAGCAATCTACCATCTACGGCTCCGACGCCATTGGCGGCGTTATCAACATTGTCTCCGATATTGAGCCCGGCACACGCTTTGCCGCAGAAGCCGGATCAAACAACACCGTACGCGCTACTGGCCGACACTATCTGGAAACCCGCACGCTCGGCCTGTCCCTTGCCGGATCGTCATTTCAGACAGATGGTGTGGACACCTCCGGAACGGGCGGCGCGACAGACGGCAGCAAGGCCGACACCGCCATGCTCAATGGGCGCTTGACTTTGGGTGAAAACTGGATCGCGAAGGGACTTATCCGTATCAGCCAGGATGAAGTTGATACCGATGCAGATACTGACTTTAACGGCGTGCTGGAAGATACCGACACACAAACCATCAGTAATCAGATGACATCTGGCATCACTATATCTGGGAGCACAGGTAGTTTGGACCATCAGATCAACACGGCCTACACGCGCGTCGAGCGGAAAAACGAATCAAGTGGCATACGTGACGACAAAACCACCGGCAAACGCACAACACTTTCCTACAGCCCATCATGGCAAGTGCAGAGACAACAGCACAACTTGACCGTCAGTGCCTTGCTTGACTTCGAGCGCGAAGAATATGAGCGCAAGTCCAGCAATACTTTCTTTGGTGATCCGAACCAGCAGCAAACCTTTGACACCCTCGGCACAGCTGTCGAAATCGTGGCACAGGCACAGAACTGGACCTTTCAGGCATCAGCGCGACATGATGATAATGACGGGCGTTTCGACAACGCCTCAACCTGGCGGGCTGGCCTCGCCTACAATGTGAGCGACCAGACGCGCCTGCGCACAAGCGCAGGACAAGGCGTCAAAAACCCGACCTTCACGGAGTTATTCGGATTTTTCCCGGCCAGCTTTCTGGCCAACCCGACCCTGAAACCGGAAAAATCCACCAGTTATGAAGTCGGCCTGGACCATGAAGTCGGCCCTGCACAATTCTCTCTCGTGTGGTTCGAGGCCGAACTGGAAGACGAGATATTCACTGCATTCAACCCCGACTTCACCTCCATCGCCCGCAACCGCGAAGGTCAGAGTACGCGCAATGGTATAGAGGCCAGCGTCAACTGGCCAATGTCAGAACGGCTGAACATGAATGCTACCTACACAAATATATCTTCTAAAAACGATCAAAACCAGGATGACATTCGCGTGCCTGAACAAACTGCCAGTCTAAATCTGGACTGGCAACCCGCATTTCTGGAAGGCCTGAAAGTCGGCTCTGCAGCTGACTATGTGGGTGAACAGAACGATATATTCTTCTCTTTTCCACAACAGGATGTGAAACTTGAGGCTTACACGCTCATCTCTGCCACCGCCAGTTACCCCCTAAATGAAAATCTGTCGTTGACCTTCAGAGGACAAAACATCCTTGATAAGCAGATTGAAGATGTAACCGGCTTTCGACAGCCCGGCAGTCAGTTCTTCATTGGTTTGAGGTTGAACTAGAATGCGCCCTGCTTTGCTTCTGTTGTACCTGTTTTTATGTGCAGCGTGTACGCAGCAAACACTGAATGCCGGGTCGCGAGACGGAGAGACACGACGCATCATCAGCCTTGATTACTGCGCCGATCAATATGTCCTTGCCCTCATTCCCAAGGGGGAAATAGCCGGTTTGTCGCCGGATGCAGAAGCCTCATTCTCCTATCTCCGGGAAAAGGCTGCGGGCTTGCCGAAGATCAGACCACGCGCGGAAGACATCCTGTTGCACAAGCCTGATATGGTCGTGCGCAGCTATGGGGGCGGCAGCATAATAACGCCATTGCTGGAGCGCGCTGGCATCAAGGTTGTCCAGATCGGATATGCCAGCAATCTTTCAGGAATTGAGGCTATCGTCACAGACACCGCTGCAGCTCTGGATAATCAGGCCGGTGGCAGGGCACTGGTCGCGCAAATGCGCGCAAACATACCCCCACCAAACTCGACAGCACCAGCAGCCAGTGTTTTGTATCTGACCTCAAAAGGCGCTGTGGCGGGCAAGGCAACTTTAATTGATGACATTATAATCAACGCCGGTCTTGAGAACTTCCGTACAGAAAATGGCTGGACCGGGAGTATGCCCCTTGAAAGCCTTGTGTATGAGAAACCGGAGATCGTTGCGGCAGGATTCTTCGAAACATCTGATCGTGTCAGTGACATCTGGACACCGACCCGACATCCGGTTGCTCAAAGGCTTTTGGCAAATACAAATGTGGTAGACATTCCGGGCAGCTGGACATCGTGTTCTGCCTGGCCTGTGGCCAATGCAGTTCAAGCACTGACTATGGCTGCCACAAACTTTCAGGACACAAGTAATGACTGATCTGAGCGACAGGCAACTGCTTGGCATGATAGGGAACATCGCGCTCCTCTCGATCATTGCCGCTTGCATGATAGGCAGTACACCGATGGGCCTATCGCGTATCATCAATGCTGTGTTGATGACCGGCCCTCCCGGCGACATCATTGTTTTATGGGAAATCCGCCTCCCCCGAGCACTGGCGGCCTTTCTCGTGGGGGCAGCGCTTGGCCTCAGCGGCGCAGCATTGCAGGGGCTCTTGCGTAATCCTCTGGCAGAGCCGGGTGTCCTCGGCGTTTCGACCAGTGCTTCCCTTGGCGCGACGCTTACCCTGTTTTACGGCCTTGCAGCATTCTCGCCTGTTATACCGGTTTTTGCTGCCATAACTGGCGCGATTGCCGCGACCGCCCTGCTTGCCCTGGCCGCCTTTCGCAATGCGTCCATGACAACCCTAATCCTGATCGGCGTGGGCGTATCCAGTTTCGCTGGCGGCCTGATGGCTCTGTTGCTAAATCTGGCCCCCAACCCGTTCAGTCTGGCTGAACTCATCAGCTGGACGCTCGGCTCAGTCGCCAATCGCAGCTACAATGATATTCTGCTTGTATTGCCATTCATGAGCATAGGTCTGGCTTTTATACTCAGTATCAGGCGTGACCTCTCGGCACTTTCTCTGGGCGAGAACACCGCGCAAAGCCTCGGGGTCAATCTAAGACGCACACGGCTTTTTGTCATCATTGGTACAGGGCTGATGACAGGCGCGTCCGTCGCGATTGCCGGGGCAATCGGTTTTGTCGGCATTGTGGCACCGCATCTCGTCAGGCCACTCGTAAAATATGATCCCGCGCGCATCATCTGGCCGGCTGCCCTGCTTGGCGGCATCATGCTGGTGCTGGCAGATATTGGCGTCAGACTGATCCCGACAAATGCCGAGCTTCGCCTTGGGGTCGTGGCAGCCTTGATTGGCGCCCCACTCTTCATCTGGATCGCCGCGAATCTGAGGCGTACGCATGACTGATATCAGATTACAGAACGTCACAGCCAGTAAAGCTGGAAAGACCGTCCTTGAAAAGGTGAACCTCTCGATAAAAAAGGGGGAACTGGTCGCCATCGTTGGCCCCAACGGCGCCGGAAAAACATCTCTGCTTGAAGCCATCCTCGGCTTACTGCCATTGAGTGATGGCAGTGTACAGATAAAAAATCAACACTTGAACACTCTCACACCTGTAGAAGTGGCGCAGGTGGTCTCCTATCTACCACAAGCGCGCCCCATGGCCTGGCCCTTGCGCGTTTTTGACACAGTTGCTCTTGGGCGCTTTGCTTGGGGCGCTTCCCCGGGCAAACTGTCTGATATCGATATTTCAATCGTCACCACCTCATTGCAGGCATGTGAGATCGAACACCTTAAAGAACGGCAGACGGATCAACTGTCCGGTGGTGAACTTGCCCGTGTTCATTGCGCGAGAACACTCGCCGCACAAACGCCTTTCCTGTTGGCAGATGAACCGGTGAATGCGCTCGATCCGAAACATCAGTTGCAGATTATGTCCCTGCTCCGGCAATACGCAGCATCAGGTAATACCGCACTTGTTGTTATGCATGATCTTGCTCTGGCCGCGCGGTATGCAGATCGTCTGGTCTGGTTGAAGAGCGGACAGATCCTGGCGGAGGGACCGCCGAGGGAAACACTGACCGCAACACACCTTGAGCAGATATTCGAGATTAATGCCGAGGTTACATGGCACGGCGATACGCCGGTTATTCTTCCAACCTCATAGAAGCAGATGTTATTTTCAACGCAGAAATATGACGCAGTGCGTCCAGTCAGGGGAGGCATATCAATTGCCTGATAGTTTTTACTTGACTTTGTATATTATATGTTCTATATATTCTGAGTGGGCCTTCTGTGAAGACTCACGAATGGTCACTCTGCAAGGAGTGGCGGCTCTTTGACATTTTGGTGGTGGTTCTCTGTACGGTTCAGACTGAGCTGGCAGATGAATGCGGAAAATTGTGCCCTCTGTTTGCAGGTCACGGGTGTGCAGAAAGCGTCGGTGTCATCCAATACTCTTATGAGTACGGACACGAGACTTTTCAGCGAGACCTGTATCTCTATGAGGCGTTTGACGAATTAGATTTTTCGAATGAGAGGGCGTAAAACTTTTACGGGAATGTAGCAGATGCTGCTAACGACTTCCGGATAAGGGCCTTAGGGTCAGGACCCATTAATGTCGTCATTTTGGCGCAGTGAGGATTTGCGATGATTAGGAGAAGACTTGCAGGAATGGTTGCCCCCTTTCAAAAGTCTTCGACGACATTCATCGTAAATCCT
>JALEGJ010000061.1 GCA_022763115.1 Aquisalinus sp. | reverse complement strand
GCGCAAGCTGACGTAACGAGAAGACCAGAACGGAATTGAGAGAGAAGCTTCATTTTGATTTGCCCCCAAGGCAAGAGTTGACGAATAAACAAAAGAAACCACGGTTTCCCTATGGTTAGGGTGCCCATACCCTCAACTCGCAACAGTTTTGTGACACTTCGTTACAGCTTTTGTGTCAACCACAGGGTGTGGCTATTCTGCATACGCACCGGGTGCGCCGATGCGGGCGCGCAGTTTGTTAAAGTCTTTTATTAACCTGTACTTGGAGCAAGCACCGCTTGCACTTATAGATCAGCCAGCACTTTGTGAAAGTTTTTGGAAATTACACCCTTGATGCCTGAAATTGTCTCAATCCCAGCCTGTTCTCTGGTTTTTCTGCTCGGATTGACCATTGGCAGTTTCCTGAATGTGGTGATTCACCGCGGGCCGGCGATCTGGGGATTAGCCGAAGCGCCCCCACATGATGAGACATATTCACTTGCTTATCCCCGCTCCCATTGCCCGACCTGTCATCAACAGATCAAGGCTGTTCACCTGATCCCGATCCTCGGCTTTGTTCTGTTGCGCGGGCGATGTGAGGCTTGTAGCGAGCGGATTTCCTGGCGGTATCCGGTGGTGGAGGTGCTGGGTGGTGCAAGTGCGCTTGTGCCATACTTTGTATACGGCCCCAGCGCGATGGCTTTGGCTATCTTCATCTTCTTTTGCCTGCTTGTTCCACTTGCCTTTATTGACCAGCAAACCTCTTTCCTGCCTGACGCACTGACCCTGCCGCTGATTGTGACGGGCTTTGCGGCAAATGCTGTGGTGCTTTTTGTGCCGCTGCAGGATGCCTTGATAGGAGCTGCTGCCGGGTTCATCAGCTTCTGGCTCATTGGTGAAGCGTTCTACCGACTGCGTGGCTATGATGGTCTCGGGCTGGGAGATGCCAAGATGCTGGCCGGTCTCGGCGCGTGGCTCGGCTCGATTGCCCTGCCCTTCATTGTTCTTCTCGCTTCCTTCACAGGGCTCATATTCATCACCCTGTCCAAACTGCGGGGACAGGAAGTGGGGCTTGAAACCGGCTTGCCTTTTGGCCCGTCACTGGCTCTCTCGGCAGCAACGCTGATGATCTTGCAAGCGACGGGTCTCGACTTCTGGAATATCTGACTGCGGCGGATGCTTGCAGCATGCATCGGCTCATATTTATCTAACACCAGCACAGTTATACAACGAGGAAGAACGATGACAGACACCAGATCAGCGCGCGAGAAGTTCGCCGAGATCAAGAAGAGACTTCCCATCCCTGTGGTGGGCTCCCCGCTTTTCATCGTCTCAAACCCGAAACTGGTGATTGCCCAGTGCAAGGCTGGCATCATCGGGTCTTTTCCGGCGCTGAATGCGCGCCCCAAAGAGGCGCTCGATGAATGGCTGACAGAGATCAAGACGGCACTTGCAGAACACGACGCAGCGAACCCGGATCAGCCTGCTGCCCCCTTCGCGGTGAACCAGATTGTGCATCGCTCGAATGACCGGTTGATGCATGACATGGAAGTCTGCGTGAAACATGAAGTGCCGATCGTGATAACGTCGCTGGGCGCGCGCGAAGAAGTGAATGAGGCTGTTCATTCCTATGGCGGCCTAGTGTTCCATGATGTCATCGACATCAATTTCGCCAAAAAGGCGATCGAGAAAGGCGCTGATGGCCTGATCCCGGTCGCCGCCGGGGCCGGTGGCCATGCGGGCACGATGTCGCCTTTTGCGCTGATGCAGGAAATTCGCGAATGGTTTGATGGGCCAGTCTGGCTTTCGGGCTGTATCGCGCGCGGCGAGTCGGTGCTTGCTGCAGAGGCGATGGGCGCTGATGCGGGCTATATTGGCTCGGCGTTTATCGCCACCCATGAGGCCAATGCCCACGAAGGATACAAGACCGGCATTGTCGACGGGGCCATGAAAGATATTGTCTACACCAACTATTTCTCCGGTGTGCACGGGAATTATCATAAAGGCTCCATCGAGGCCGCCGGCATGGACCCGGATAATCTGCCAGTCGCAGACCCGACCAAGATGAACTTCAACACCGAACAGGAAACAACTGCAAAAGCCTGGAAGGATATCTGGGGAGCTGGCCAGGGCATCGGGGCGGTTGATAAAGTGCAAGGCGCTGGAGATTATGTCGCCGATCTTGTCGAGCAGTACCAAGCTGCGAAGAAACGTCTGGTCGGATAACCTGCCGGAGAAGAAAAATGGCCATTGTAACTGAACTTGTCGAATACTCGCATAATGGTGACACGCTGGAAGCGTTTGTTGCCCTGGATGACAGCAAGAGCGTAGCGCCGGGCGTGCTTGTCTGCCACGCCTGGGCCGGACGGTCTGCACATGAAGAAGACGTTGCCAGGCGGCTCGCGGAGCTGGGCTATGTCGGTATTGCTGTGGATGTGTACGGCAAAGGCGTGCACGGAGAAACGACTGAAGAGTGCAACAGCCTGATGACCCCGTTTGTGGAAGACCGGGCCATGCTACAGGACAGGCTGAAAGCGGCCCTCACCACAGCGCAAGGCCTTGATTATGTGCAGACGGATAATATCGCCGTGTGCGGCTACTGCTTTGGTGGCCTCTGCGCTCTTGATATGGCGCGCTCTGGTGCCGCTGTGAAAGGGGCTGCCTCTTTCCATGGCCTGTTCATGAAACCGGGCAACACGGACGGTCAGAAGATCAGTGCCAAGGTTATCGCCTTTCACGGCTGGGATGACCCGATGGCCAAACCGGAAGACGTGATGAATTTCACACAGGAAATGAGCGCTGCCGAAGCTGACTGGCAGCTTCATGCCTATGGCGGCACCATGCACGCTTTCACCAACACGCAGGCAAATGATCCAGATTTTGGCACTGTTTATAGTGCCGATGCGGATCAACGCTCATGGGCAGCATTTAAGGACTTCCTGCGCGAAGTGCTCGGCTGACCTGGTCAGGCGGCTTTCGCGCTGCCAGCATAAATATAACCGGCAAATTTCGGTGTGCCTTTGGCGTAATCCGCTTCCAGATGATCCATCTGGAAGCCATTACCCGTGATGAAAGCCGGAATGTCCCGATTGAGATTACAGCCACCGCCGAGACAGCCCCAGACACCATTCAAGCGGTTCTGCCATTTGACCACACCCGCATCCGGCGCCAGCCCGTGTTCGGCAAAATACATCCGCCCGCCCGGTTTGAGGACGCGGGCCATGCCCTCAACAGCTTTGGGAAGATCAGGAATGGTGCACATGGTGAAAGTGACCAGCACAGTATCCACTGACTTGTCTTCCAGCGGAATTTCTTCGCCGGGCAGATCGAGATATTCAATATCAAGATTTGACTCAGCAACACGCTTTTCTGCCAGCTTGCGGATTTTCATCTCCGGCTCAAGGGCAAAGAGTTTACTAACCTTGCTCTCATCATAAAAGGGCAGATTGTGGCCCGAGCCGAAGCCGACTTCCAACACCACACCTTCCGCCTGCGGCACAACCTTGGCGCGCTGTTTGGAGATGGCTGGCGACGAACAGGCAAAACTGACAAGGCGCGGTTCAATATGCTCGCTGTAAAGTCCCATAATTCTGTCTGCCTCTCCATGATCTTATATTCCTTTTCCGGAAGTTAGGGCGTTAAAGCAAGCCGGGGTTTCCGGCTGTTTCACAGCCCCCGAAGGCCGCGCATTGCCATCGTGATGCCGGTTCGGCGTGACGGCGCGAAAGGAGAAGCCGAAGGGACAGGCCACTCCGCTTGAATGTTGATGCAACCTCTCCTGAAAGGATGGTAGCAGGATCTGCCACGGTTTCGGAAAAGTTTTTCGCCCTCTCCTCCAGGTGGCGCGGGAATAGGGTTTGCAACGCACCCTGAAGCGCGCGCGTCACGTTGGCTTTATGTGTGGTGCTGATGTGTTGGTGATGGATATTCATGGCGTTTGTTCCTGTGATTGATTTGACGGTCAAGATAACCGACGCCAAAGGGAGGCCCATAGATTCTCGGGTTTCCCAACGAAAACAGAGGCTTGGGCTCCAAAAACCAGGACCATAAGTTTTTTCTAGCCCTTTCTTGTCCGCCACCAGACGTCACACGAAGCGGGGAAAGTCAGGGTAAAGGCATTGCCCTTGCCCGCAACATTCAGCGTCGATAGGCTTGCTGCATAAAGGGGATGAGACGAGATGGCTGCGGTCAATTATAATCCGATTACGCAAGAGAATATTGAAGAAGCCTATGAGGGTATTTTTGCCCCCTGGGTCAAAGATCTGGGCTTATGTAATTTCAGGGTGGACCATGGTTTCACGTCAGCGCGGTTACCGATCTCTGACAGGCTGAAATTTTCAAGCGGTGCTGTATGCGGTCAGGCGCTGATGGCCGTCATTGATACCGTGACGGCGATTGCCATGGGTACGACCGAGCGCACACCTAAAGGTACGGTTTATGCAGATGCGAAAGTCACCGGCGTTACATCCGGGAAGATGATCGCCCACGCGGTTCTGGAGTTCGCGTTTTAGGTTTTACGCCTGAAGCTTCCTTCTCCCGGCTGCGGGAGAAGGTGCCGAGCGTCAGCGAGGCGGATGAGGGCTGCAGTGATTCAGCAAGAATTGAACTGGTCTTAGGAGGAGATATTGTTGCCCTCACCCTTGCCAGTTGCCAAAACGTCGAGCCGTTTTGGACTGGCAAGCCCTCTCCCGCGAAACGGGAGAGGGGCAGTTCACTTCTCACAGGATAGTTGGCGAATTTTCGATCTCACAGCATCGATCAGATGATCGGGCGATAAGGCGACCTTCGCTGGGAGGCGCAAGATACGCCAACCGGCTGCTTCCAGCTTTTCGTCGCGAAAGTGGTCTGCAGCCATCACTTCCGGCAGGTCATGGATACTGCCATCTATTTCAATGACGAGTTTCAGCTTGCGGATGGCGAAATCTACCGTGTACCCCTCAATGGGTACTTGCCGCCTGACAGGCCATCCTTCTTTTCGCAGTTGGCGTAGCGTTTCCCATGCCTTTTGCTCGGGAAGGTTTGCCTCCTGCCGGAGGCGTCTGGCGCGCTTGGTGGAGGGGTGGGTCATGCGCGAGGAATAGCATACTTTCACCACGCCTGCAGCTTACAGGATTTGGGGATCATGCAATTTGCACCCCCTTCTCCCGGTCGCGGGAGAAGGTGCCGAGCGTCAGCGAGGCGGATGAGGGCTGCGATGTTTCAGCAAGGGCTGAGTTGGTTTTGTGAGGAGATATCTGCGCCCTCACCCGGTTTGCTTCGCAAACCACCCTCTCCCGCGAAACGGGAGAGGGTATTGTTTCTTACCCTGATGCCCAATATGGCATATTGGAACATTGTTGGAAGACTTTCCTATCGCACTCGTTCTTCTTCGTCGGCTTTATCGCCCTCGCCTTCTTCGATTTTTTTCGGATCTTCAGGGATATACTCGAAGGCAAGTTGTGACGCGTCGTCCTTGTCGCGCAGGACACGGACGATGCCGCCGTTTTTCAGGGAACCGAACAGGAGCTCATCAGCGATAGGCTTCTTGATATATTCCTGAATGGTGCGCGCCAATGGACGGGCGCCCATTTCCTCATCAAAGCCTTTTTCGGCAAGCCAGCTGGTGGCTTCTTCTGTCAACTCAAAGGTGACATTGCGGTCAGCCAGTTGTGCCTCCAACTGGAGAACAAATTTGGCAACGATGCGCTCAATGATCGGCGCCGAGAGACCGGCAAACTGGATGGTCGCATCCAGACGGTTGCGGAATTCCGGCGTGAACAGGCGCTTGATGGCCGCTTCACTCTCATCAACCTTTTTGCCTGCACCAAAGCCAATGGCCATTTTCGCCGCATCGGACGCACCGGCATTGGTCGTCATGATAAGGATGATATTGCGGAAGTCGATTTTCTTGCCATGAGTATCCGTCAGGCTGCCATTATCCATGACCTGCAGGAGGATATTGTAAATATCCGGGTGCGCCTTTTCGATCTCGTCGAGCAGGACCACGGCATGAGGGTTCTGATCGACCGCATCGGTCAACATGCCGCCGCCCTGGTCGAAGCCGACATAGCCTGGCGGTGCGCCGATGAGACGGGAGACCGTGTGCCGCTCCATATATTCGGACATGTCGAAGCGCAGCAGTTCCACGCCCATCATGTTTGAGAGCTGTTTGGCAACTTCCGTTTTGCCAACGCCTGTTGGACCGGCAAAGAGATAAGACCCAATGGGCTTGTCCGGCTCACGTAGGCCGGCTCGGGCGAGCTTGATCGCGGCGGACAGCTGCTCAATGGCGTTATCCTGTCCGTAGACGACACGCTTCAAATCATCCGGCAAGGATTTCAGTTTCTCCTCGTCGGATTTGGAGACAGACTTTGGCGGGATGCGAGCCATGGTGGCCAGCGTTTCCTCAATCTGGGGCACGTCGATGAGTTCAACCCGGTCTTCCGGCTTGAACAGCATTTGGCGGGCACCGGCCTCGTCGATCACGTCGATTGCCTTGTCAGGCAGTTTCCGGTCCGTCATGTAGCGCGCAGACAGCTCTACAGCGGTCTTGATCGCTTCATCTGTATATTTGAGGTTGTGATGATCCTCAAAATACGGACGAATGCCGCGCAGGATTTCGATCGTGTCGGGCACGGATGGCTCGACAATGTCGATTTTCTGGAAGCGGCGTGCGAGCGCGCGGTCCTTCTCGAAATGCTGCTTGAACTCTTTATAGGTCGTGGAGCCCATGCAGCGGAATTTTGTGTCCTGCAGGGCAGGCTTCAACAGGTTCGAGGCATCCATGGCACCGCCGGAGGTGGCCCCTGCCCCGATCACGGTGTGGATTTCATCAATGAACAGCACAGCGCCATCAATGGAGGTGATCTGTTTCAGGACGGCTTTAAGACGCTCCTCAAAGTCACCGCGATAGCGCGTGCCGGCGAGCAATGCGCCCATGTCGAGGGAATAGATCGTGGCGTTTTCCAGAACGTCCGGCACTTCCTCATCGACGATTTTGCGGGCGAGCCCTTCAGCGATGGCGGTTTTGCCGACACCGGGGTCGCCCACGAGGATGGGGTTGTTCTTGCGGCGGCGACAGAGAATCTGAATGGCGCGTTCAACTTCCTTTTCGCGACCAATCAGCGGGTCAATCTCATCCTTGCGGGCCTTTTCGTTGAGATTGACCGTGTACGACGAGAGCGCATCCTTGCCGTCCTTGTTCTGTGCATCCTCATCCTGATCGGCCCCCGCGGGGGTGCGATTTTCGCTCGGCTGGCCGTTTTTGGTCAGGCCGTGGGAGATGTAGTTGACCGCATCATAGCGCGTCATCTCCTGTGCCTGCAGAAAATAGGCTGCATGGCTCTCGCGCTCGGCGAACAGCGCAACGATGATATTCGCGCCGGTGACTTCAGAGCGCCCGGAGGTTTCGACGTGGATCAGGGCGCGCTGGACAACGCGGTGGAAGCCGGTGGTCGGCTTGGCGTCGTCCTCTTCCTCGGTGACCAGCTTTTCGAGATCTTCCTCAAGATAGTCCCGCAAGTTCTGGCGCAGTTCATCCAGATCTACCGAACAAGCTGTCATGACGCCGATGGCGTCCGGGTCTTCCGTGAGGGAGAGGAGCAGATGCTCCAGGGTTGCAAGCTCGTGCTTGTAGTCGTTGGCGATTGCTATCGCGCGATGGATGGACTTTTCTAGATTGTCTGAAAAACTGGCCAAAATCTGCTCCGGGTTGTGGATACTTGTAAGGTAAGCGTCCCCTCATTCCTTTTCCATGATGCACTGCAAGGGATGGTCATTGCGGCGGGCGAGCTCCATCACCTGCGCGACCTTGGTTTCTGCCACCTCAAAGGTGTAGATGCCGCAAATGCCGACACCCGTCTGATGGACGTGAAGCATGATGCGAACGGCCTCCTCCGAGGATTTATTGAAGACTGACTCCAGCAGCCAGACAACAAATTCCTGTGGCGTATAATCGTCGTTCAGAAGGATTACCTTGTAGAGCGACGGCTTCTTGGTTTTGGGCTTCTCACGGGTGATCGTGCCGGTTTCGTGCTCCTCGCTGGGATCACGATCCGGGCCGCTGTTCATGAGTTCGCGTGTATGGTTATTCGGTTGGTTCATCTGGAGGCATTATTTGGGGCTTTGGCCGCGCTCTGCAAGCATCGTCTTATCACAAGACGGTAAATAATTCGCGTGGTGGCTCGTGGCCAGCGGTCAGACCGCCAGTTCCTGCTCAAGAGCCGAGAGCCAGTCTGTCACACGGCGGCGGTTGACGCCCATATCCGAGTAGCCGATTTTTGAGGCGGAATAGACCAGCACCCTTGTCGCTTTTCCATTTGTCTCTGGCAGGAACTGCACGGTGATTGTGTCCGGAAATCTGAGCAGAGCCGAGCGCTGGACATATTCAAAGGTCATGGTTTTGCTGTCGGAATCTGTCTGTGTCGTACGGGGTTGCCGGGCAATGACGGCTTGCCAGGCTGCCAGCACGGCTTCCGGCTTGTGGGGAAGCACAGGCGCATCCCTGTCGGGTCTGGCCTTCGGGCAATCAGCCTTGTTTGCGACAAGGTAGTTGTTTGGCTTGTGAGAGCGTTTGAGCGTTTGAAAATCTATCATGTTTGATCTTTCGATTTTGGGAGACGCAAAAAACAGGGCCCGACGATGATGCCGCCGGGCCCCGAATACTCAACGAAGTACAAGTCAGCAGAAATGACTAGAAGCGGTAGCTTTGAGCTTTCTCAACAACTTCTGTGTAGCGCTTGTTCAGCGGCTCAGAAGCACTTTTGGCTGTAGCTGTCCATGCGTCGGCAACTTTCTGCATTTGAGCCAGGTTTGATTCGAACGCTGTGCGGACGAAATCTGTCTGGGCCTGAATGAATTCCTGAGGTGTTTTCACGGATGAAACGGCTTTGAATTGCTCAACCGTCTTTTCGACAGAAGCTTTGGCGTACGCGGCGTTGTCGGCAGCAATTTCTTCGACGCCTTTTGCGTAATGTGTTGCAGATTCCATGACGGCGTCGAAATTCTCTTTAGAGAATTCGCTGACATCAGTCATGCCTTTGGACATTTTTTCAAATCCGTCTTTCATGGATGTTGTTGCCTGCTCGGCGAAATCTTCGAACTGCTCTGCAGCAGCGGCTGGTTTTTTCTTCGTGGCACTCATCGAGGTATCTCCTGAATATGTTCGTTAGTTCCATCAACGCGGAACTATATTGCACTGCAACATATGTGGGGAATCAGCCGTCATGTCAAGGTGGAAATTGTGCAGCGCACAAAACTTTATGAGTGTGTGTTCTGGCCCGTTTCTTGTGAGGTCTGCTTGGTAAACGATTTATTAACCCGCTGTTTACCGAATTGAAGCAATTTAGGATTGCTGGAAAGCAGTGTTACAATGTATCATTTCGGCATGAAGCGGGAATGAGTTGATACAGGAGTTACAACGTGCCGTCAGTCCGTTCTATCAGCTTTCTCGCGATATTCCTGACAGCTGCTCTCCTGATGACGTCCACACAATCTGCCCACGCGAACAGTAAATATGCTGCCTTCGTGATGCATGCAGATACTGGCGACATCCTGTTTGACAAATATTCAACCCAGCGTCGCTATCCGGCATCTCTCACCAAGATCATGACGCTGTACCTGCTTTTTGAAGAGCTGGAGAAAGGCAACCTGACGCTGGACTCCAACCTGACTGCCAGTCACTATGCGGCATCCATGCCAGCTTCAGACCTGGGTCTGAAACGCGGTGATACGATCAGGGTTGAAGATGCGATCAACGCTCTGGTGATAAAGTCTGCCAATGACGTAGCTGTCGTGGTTGCCGAAAAAATCGCCGGCAGCGAAAAAGCCTTTGCGACGCGCATGACCAACAAGGCCTGGGCCATGGGGATGCGGTCAACACGGTTCAGAAACGCCTCCGGCCTGCCCAACACCAAACAATATACAACCGCCCGCGACATGGCGCTGCTGGCGCGCCGCATGATGCAGGACTTCCCGCAGTACTGGCATTATTTCCAGAAAGAGAACTTCACCTGGAAGGGCAACACTTACAACACACACAACAAGCTCGTTGGCAGTTTCGATGGCGTGAACGGCCTGAAGACAGGCTATACGCGTATGTCCGGGTACAATCTTGCGACAACCATTACCCGTGGGGACAACCGGCTGATCGGCATCGTGCTTGGAGGGCGCTCCGGTACGACACGCAACAGGCATATGCGGGATATCCTCAACCGTGCTTATACTGACATTGACGCCAAGCCGCATCTCGTGAGCGCAGTTTATCGCAGCAAGCCGGTCCCGAGCATGAAGCCGACAACGCTGGCTGAACTCGGCGGCAGCTGGCCACCTGCAGACTATCAGCTTGTCTCTGCGAACGACGTAGTTGGCGCACCGACTGTAAGTGGCTCTACAGCCCTTCAATATGAACTTGCCAATCGGGCGGCAGAGCTTGGCCTGACTGACGACATGGGCCAGCTGATCACCGATAATATGAGCGAGACAGAGCGTCTGAATGCGATGGCTCTGGCGCAAGCCTATGAGGAAGGGCCCTATGCCCAAGGCGACGCGGATGCCAGTCTGCCTACAGCAGACCTGATCTGGAGTATCCAAACAGGTGCTTACAGTACCCAGCAGAAAGCAAATGAGGAACTTTCTGAAATACAGCGCGATTTCGCAGGTATTCTTGCAGGAGCCTCACCGGTCATCTCCGAGATCATCTCGGACGGGCGCTCCATTTACCGTGTAAGATTCAACTATATGACCGAAAACCAGTCATCGCTGGCTTGCTCTGCCATTATCGCTGATGGCGGCGGTTGTTTCGTGATGCGCGAAACGGATGCGTCAGTAAACTGACAGCATCCGCTCATGCTTGCTTTATCTGATCAGACAACGCCGTAAGCGACCATTGCGGCGGCGACTTTCTCAAATCCGGCGATATTGGCCCCGGCAACGTAATTCACCTTGCCGTCACCCTCACCATACTTGACGCACTTGGCATGAATATCCCGCATGATATTCTGGAGGCGCTGATCCACTTCCTCGGCGTCCCAGGAAATTCGCAAGGAATTCTGGCTCTGCTCCAGACCTGAAACAGCAACACCGCCAGCATTTGCTGCCTTGGCAGGCCCGAAGAGGACACCAGCCTCAAGGAACTGATGCACGGCTTCGAGAGTCGATGGCATGTTCGCCCCTTCGGCAACCACTTTCACGCCATTATCGATGAGCGTTTTGGCATCATCACCGCTCAATTCGTTCTGGGTCGCGCAGGGCAAGGCGATATCGCATTTCACCCCCCAGGGGCGCTTGCCTTCCATATACTCGGCTGAGGAGTATTTCTCGGCATACTCACTAATTCGACCACGGCGAACCTCCTTGAGTTGCTTGATGAACTCAAGCTTTTCCTCGTCAATACCATCCGGATCATAGATTGATCCACCGGAGTCAGATGCCGTCAATGGTTTGCCGCCATAATGCAGTACCTTTTCGATGGCATAGGTTGCCACGTTCCCGGAGCCGGAAATGACAACGTCTTTCCCTTCCACGCTGTCATCAATGTGGCTCAGCATATTCTGGGCAAAGTAAACCGTGCCGTAGCCAGTTGCCTCCTTGCGGATCAAACTACCGCCATATTCAAGGCCTTTACCTGTCAGCACACCAACAAAATTATTTTCAAGGCGTTTATACTGGCCGAACATATAGCCAATTTCGCGTGCCCCGACCCCGATATCGCCAGCAGGAACATCCTTGCTCTCGCCGATATGACGATACAGCTCTGTCATCAGAGAATGACAGAAGCGCATGATCTCAAGATCCGAGCGTCCTTTGGGATTGAAGTTTGATCCCCCTTTTGCGCCGCCCATCGGCAGGCCTGTGAGGGCATTCTTGAAGCACTGCTCAAAGCCGAGGAATTTCAGCACACTAAGCGTCACACTGGGATGAAACCGCATCCCGCCTTTATAGGGGCCGATAGCGTTGTTGAACTGGACGCGCCACGCCTTGTTTGCGCGGATCGTCCCGGTGTCGTCTGACCAGGTCACTCGGAACATCACGACCCTGTCGGGCTCCGTCATACGCTCCAGAATACGCCATTTGCGATATTGGTCATGATCCAAATAATAGGGCATGACGGTTTCGACCAGTTCCTGTACCGCCTGATGGAACTCGCCCTCATGCGGGTTGCGGCGCTTGAGGCCGGACATGAATTCCTTGACTTCCTTTTGCACTGCTTTTGAGCTGGCCACGTTTCACACTCCCCTTTTCTCTCTGTTGGAAAATGCCGCCAGACTTCTCTTTTTTGGCAGGGATAGCAAGCAGTTTTTGGTTAATCACAGCCTAGTGAAAATGTGCTCCGATTGCTGCGCCGCACAATGATGAATTGCCAAATTCAGACCCAATTCAAGCCAGATAATCTACCAGCCGACTGGTGAGGGGCACGGTTGCATAATGCCGCAACTGGATATCCGGATCGATCCAGACGTCAATCCCTGCCTGCGTGCATCTCGTGCTGAAATAAAAGTCAGAGGCGATGAACCCGTCGGGCTCTCCTTCTCGCGGCGGGGCGATATCGTGAAAGAACCATGACTTACAAGTGCCTTCCGGATGCTGATAGGTCCTTGCGTAATCCAGTTCATTAAAGACAGATTTCTGTATCCTGAGGAACGCCGTAGCCGCCAGGCCGGAAACGAGGTGGCCATGACGTTTCATGCCCTGTTGATCAGGTATGGAACAAAAGGAAACGCTTTTCGGATCACGCCGCTGCGGCGCACCAGCGACGATGCGACAGTCATCCGGCACGGCAAATAACCTGCCGAATGCTTCCGGTTCCCAGCCGATATCGGAGTCGATGAAAACGATATCGGTCGCATCCCGTTTCAGCGCTTCGGCAACAAGGATATTGCGCGCATGGGCAACATTGGCCTGCCCGACGACGTTCAACCAAGCCAGCTGTTCTTTCACGACTCTGAATGTTTTCAAGAGAGACGACGTAAAGTCTGCATCCGTATTACGATGTATGGGGGTGCATATAGCTATCTTGCGTACCATTATTACCCCCTAGAGATGATCCACCATGCAGGCTGTAAGTGCGATATTGTTATAATGGCGCAACCTGATGGTCGGGTCGATCCAGTTTTCCACCCCCTCTTCCTTGCTCTTCATACTGAAGTAGAAATCTTCATTGATGAACCCGCTGACGCCATGTTCCTGATTGTAATACCGTACATAATCGAACCATGCACGAGTCTCACCATCATTATGCTGATAGGTTTCAGCGTATTTCAGCATCGGAAAAACCCGTGCCTGTATGCGCATGAAAGCTGTCGCTGCTATACCGGAAATGAGGCGCCCGTTCGTTGCCTGTTTGTCATCAACCACACTGCAAAATTTGACATCCTGCTGGTCACGACGCTGGGGAGCGCCAGCGACGATGAGGCAGTCCTGCGGTGCCTCAAACAATGCCGCAAAGGCATCGGGCTCCCAGCCTATGTCAGAGTCAATAAATACGATGTCATCGACCCCGCGTCTGATGGCCTCTGACACAAGGATGTTGCGGGCCTGCGCGAGATTGGCGTTGCCGACCATATTCAGCCAAGCGAGATTGTCGGGGTTTTTGACGGCGCGATACGTCTTGATCAGCGATGCCGTAAAGTCAGCATGCGTATAACGGTGTATTGGCGTGCAGATGGCGACTTTTCGGTCCATGGTTAAACCTTAGGGCGGCCCTTCTCCCCGATCAAGGCGCATGTTCGCGCAGACCGCACGGGAACAACCCTGTTCAAAAGGCTATTGATATCCTATGTCATGCTCAGAATTGAGTGAGGTTGACGATGCTTCTTTTTCTGGTGTGTGCCCTGCTGACGTTTGCGGCTGTTGCGTTGCTTGTGATCCCTTACTTGCGCAGCCAGGAAGAACAAGCCGAGACCAGCGAATATAATCTGACCGTTTATCGGGATCAGCTGGCGGAACTCGACCGGGATGTGAGCCGCGGTGTTATTGCACCGGAAGAACGGGAAGCTGCCAGGCTGGAAATCGAACGGCGTATGCTGCTTGAGGCAAGAGCCGCCAACGAGCAGAAAACTGCCAAACAGGGTAGCTCTCCGATTCTGCTGTTCAGCTTTGCCGGGCTGATGCCTGTGCTGGCTGGCATTGTTTACTTCGCCAATGGCAGCCCGGATCAGCCCGCGTCGCCTTTTGCGGAACGCACTGATCTGGCCAGTGCGCCCAGCGCCGCTGACGGTATGCATGCCGGGATGAACGACATGATCGGGTCGTTGCGTCAGCGCCTCGCCGATAATCCCGAAGATGCAGAGGGATGGGCCTTGCTTGCCCGGTCCCTGATCAATCTCAATCGTTATGATGAAGCGATTGAGGCGTATCGTGAAGCTAACCGCGTCGTTGGCGGCCGGGATCGACAACTTGCGGCCGAGTACGCAGAAACGCTCGTGGTCGGAAATGGTGGTATGGTCAGCCAGGAAGCAAAGTCGATCTTTGAGGTTTTCCTGTCAGAAAACCCGGATGATCCACAGGCAGTTTATTACCTTGCCCTGGCGAAGGCGCAGGAAGGTAATATTCCTGCTGCGGTGGCTGACTGGGAGCGTCTTATCAGCATTTCCCCCCCTGACGCACCATGGCTGCCGGTTGTTCGCCAGCAAGTAGCCGCGGCATCAGGCGGTGAACTCAGTTCTGTGATAAGCCCTCAGCAGTCTTCTTTACCTGACCCGGCACCTGTGGAAGAGCCCCCTGTGCGGCGTGGGCCAACGGCGGCAGATATTCAGGCTGCGCAGCAAATGACCGCCGATCAGCAAAGCCAGATGATTGAAGGCATGGTTGCTGGCCTTGCTGCTCGTCTTGAGGAAAACCCGGATGATCTTGCCGGCTGGCGGATGTTGGCCAGGTCATACACCACACTTGGACAAACTGAAGAAGCGCGTCGGGCTTATCAAGAGGTACTGCGGCTCGCGCCAAATGACCCTGATGCACGAGCGGCGCTTGGGCAATAAATTGAGATGGGGCAATTATTTATCAGCTCTCGCTGGTCAGGCGATCAAGCTCTTTTTTCTCGTCTTCGCTTAGCGGCGCGACCTTGACCTCCGGCTGCTTTTGCAGGCGCAGGAAATAAACAGCCAGCCCGGCTCCAATGACCAGCATAAAGATCGGAGAAATCCAGAGCAGCAGGTTTTGGGTAGAAAAACGGGGTCGTAAAAGTACGAACTCTCCGTAACGATCGACAACGTAATCTGTTACTTCTTCGTTGCTATCGCCAGCAGCCACGCGTTGGCGCACAAGAATGCGCAAGTCCTTGGCGAGCATGGCATCAGACTCATCAATAGACTGATTTTTACAGACGATGCAGCGAAGACCTTTCGAAATTTCACGGGCGCGTTCTTCCAGTACAGGGTCCTCCAGAACCTCCTCCGGATCAATCGCCAGTGCCGGAGAGAGAGAAAGACACGCGACGACTGCAGCAATCAGGAGCTTTCTCATGTATTTATCCAATCTACTCTGCCGGAATAGCATCAGGTGCTGTGCTGGATGATGCGGGTTTGGAGCTGGCCTGTTTCGGCTTTGGTGCACCGACGCGGTAACGCCTGTCTGTCAGGGAGACAATGCCGCCAAAAGCCATCAGCAGGGAGCCGCTCCACAGATACATGACAAGCGGATGATAGTAAGCGCGGACAATGCGAGCCTCGTTGTTTTCACCGCGCGGCTCGCCGATCGCGACATAAACGTCCGAGGTCCAGCGGGGTTGAATGGCCGCTTCAACTGTCTGTTGCTGGGCAACCGGGTACCAGCGGCGTTCCGGCTGGACAATACTGACGACGCTGCCATTTTTCAGCAGGCTGAATGTTGCCATCTCGGTCTCGTAGTTGGCAATATTCAGTATTTCGATACGTTCCATCCGGAGCTGATAGTCGGCGACATCAATGACATCACCGGGCTTCATGATAGTCTGCTCTTCGGTGACCCAAAGCGACGTGCCGACCATGCCGAGGATACAGACCCCAATACCGAAATGTGCCAGAGAGCCGCCCCAGAAGGCACGCGGGAACCCGGCAGCCCGGTTAAGGCTGGTTTTGAGCGGTATCTGAAAGAGTTTCATGCGCAGGGCAATATCCGTCAGTGTGCTCAACATAATCCAGAACGCGATGAGGCAGCCAACGACAGCGAGAATGTTACGGAACCCTGACAGATAAAACGCCACAATCGTAAAGAGAACAGTCAGGCCCCCTGCCCATTTCAGGCGCCCTGAAACCGTTTTCATCTCGCCCCGTTTCCATGGCAGCAAAATGCCATACGCCATGACAGCCGCGAGCAGCATCATCAGAGGAATTGTCAGGATATTATAATATGGTGGGCCAACCGTAATTCGCTCACCGGTCATCAGTTCTGCAATCGTCGGCCAGAAAGTGCCAATCAGGACGATGAAGAGAATGACCGAGAGTAATAGATTATTCAGAATAAGCGCTGACTCGCGGCTGACGGTCTGGAAGGTGCCCCCGGCCTTCATGGCCTGACCGCGCCATGCATAGAGAACAAAGGCTCCACCCGTCAGAATAATGCAGATCGCCAGTAACAGCACACCGCGATCAGGATCATTGGCGAATGAATGCACACTTGTCAGCACCCCTGAGCGCACGACGAAGGTGCCAAGCAGGGACGTGGAGAAAGCAGTGATTGCCATCAGGATTGTCCACAGCTTCAGCGTGTTACGCTTTTCGACAACAATAGCGCTGTGCAAGAGCGCCGTGCCAGCGAGCCACGGCATCAGGGACGCATTCTCAACCGGGTCCCAGAACCAGTAGCCGCCCCAGCCAAGCTCGTAATAGGCCCACCAGGACCCCATGGCGATGCCAAGCGTGAGACTGGACCAGGCAAGCAGCGTCCATGGACGGACCCAGCGGGCCCATGCAGGGTCAACCTTGCCTTCAAGAAGTGCGGCAACGCTGAACGAAAACGCGACTGACATGCCGACATAGCCGAGATAGAGAAATGGCGGGTGAAACGCGAGCCCGGGATCCTGCAGCAACGGATTGAGGTCCGTGCCGTTGATCGGCACCGGGTCCATGCGCAGAAACGGATTCGAGGTAAAAAGGGAAAAGGCCAGAAAACAGGCTGCAATAAGAGCCTGTATGCCCAGCACTCTCGCCTGAAGGGATGGTGGCAGGTTGCCACCGAACAACCCGACAAGGGCACCCAGAAATGCCAGCATGAGTATCCAGAGGATCATGGAGCCTTCATGATTACCCCAGACACCTGCAATCTTATAGATCATCGGCTTTTCTGAATGACTGTTCTGATAGACGTTCTCGACGCTGAAGTCAGACGTCACATATGCATGCATCAGGGCCAGAAAAGCGACAAGCACAAGAACAAATTGCGCCATGCTCGCATTCTTGGCGAAAGACATACCCCGCTCGTCACCAATGTGTGCTGCACGCAGTGGGATAACCGTCTGGCCCAAAGCCACTACGAGGGCAAGCACCAGTGCATAATGACCTATTTCAGTAATCATAATTCAATTATCTAACTGGCTGATATACCCAGTCAATCGGTAACCGATTTGACGGGGTAATCCTATTGATCCTGAAGGATGTTTGTAGCCTCGGCGGTGACAGTAACTGCCTGTGGCAAGCTGCTGCCTGCAACAGAGATTTCATCATCCCGCTTCGGCCAGACTGACGCATGACGTGTCCGGGAGGAGTCATCCGGTGTCATGAATGGCTGATGCGTGTCATCATGATACTCATGGCACATCAGGCAATTCGACGGGATGAAATTGACCGTGGTCTCACTGCGGTGGCAATCCAGACAATTGTCGATGCCTGGCAAGAGCACATCAGTTGCACTGTCTGAAGTTTCAGCCTCATGGCAATCGAGACAGTTCATGAAATCATGGCTTTCATGATGAAAGACTGTTTTCGGCATAAACTGCTCTTCGAGTGACACGTGGGAAATATCATATTTCAGAGGGTCACCGTCCTCAGGCTCAACAATCACGTGACAATCGTAACAGGCACCGCCCTCATTGAAGATTTCTGCGACACGTTGCCTGGCGCGATCACTGGCGAACAGCAGAGAGTCAACGAGGCGATTATCCTCGCGCAGTTGTGCGACATCACCTGGGCGGCGACGTGTTGAGCCACCAGTGTTGGATTCATCGAACAAACGGGCCGCGGAGGAATTGTAGAAATCCTGCATGCTGGCAATCACATCCTGTGGCTCGCCATGGCGCAGTGTACGGATATAACCGGTTTCAGGATCCTGATCGAAAGCGAGCGAGTGACACATGCCGCAATTCTGCTCCATGTTGACGGGCAGGAACAATGCACCGGCAGCATTTGTCTGGTGACAATCCTCGCAGCCGAGCACCTCGTCAAAACCCCACTCATCAGCCAGATCCATTGCCTGTTTGGCAACGGCACCATCAGCTTCGAGATGGATATCATGCGGGAACTTCAGACCGGAATAAGACTTCGGATTATCATCAAGGCTGATACGCGCTGTCACCGGGTTATCAAAATGTGGTTCTGTAATGACCGTCGGACGGAAATTCGGGTGATCCACATCAAAGTGACTGACGTTAATCAGGTCGGTATCAGTCAATCTTGTATCCATGTCGGCATGACAATCGTTACAGGTGCCTTCCGACGTCAGAATGACTCCCTCGCGTCCATTATGCTCCATATGGCAGGAACCACAGGCCATTTCGTTTTTGCCGGTAAACTGAGCGACTGAGCGCAGGATTTCTTCGCCAGCAGAAAGCGGTGGCTTCGAGGCCCAGAGATCATCCTGTTCTGCGTGATTGCGAATGCCGTCATGACAGCCTGAAGACAGACAGGTTACATCCTGCACGGATTCAAACGCATTGAGGTGACAGGCATTACAATTATCAGCCAGACTTGTATGGGCCAGTGACATGGGCCCTGACAGCCATAGCTGATCAACGCGTGTACCAATCAGCTCCTGATCTGCCCTGATCTCAATGGGATTGGCAACATCAGCCTTACGGTCAGAATAGAAATAATATAACGGGGCCGCGATCGCGACGAATACCGTCACGAGTGCCCAAAACCAGGCATGAGAGCGCTTGCCAATAACAGCTTTCTTGAGGCTAAAGATTTTTTCTTCATCCTCTGGCTGGAGCATCTGGGTTTTTTCTTCTGTACGCTCCGTAGCTACAACAATGGAGTCATCTTCCTTGTAGATCTTGATCTGGTAAGGACCGATCCCGATCGTATTCTCGTCTTTGGCAGGGAAAACAAAGCGTGTGCCGAACTTGCCCTTTGCCTTCACGGGACGGTCGCTTGTCGCCTGCACGCGAATGCTGTTCCCGGCAGCTTCAATCGTCGCGTGATTAAGGCTGACGGTCAGGTCCGGCAGGTAAATATCGCACTCGGTTGCGCGGCCAACGGTTAGCTCTGTTTTATTCACAGGCTGATCGCGGACAACTTCCTGACCATTAGGGCGACGTCGAATTTTTCTGATGATAAAAGTCATGATCGCCCTACCAGTAGAAGAATACGCTGAGAATATGGGCTGTCAGTGCAGCCAGAAGGAAAATCGTGGCCGGCACGTGAATGTAGAGCCACAACTCTAGTAATGATTTATATCTGATATGTCGTCGTACGCGATTCAGCATGACCGACTTCCGATCAAGAATACTGATTGCGGAACTCAGGTCTTCACCATACTGATCGACCATGGCTGATCCCGACCCCTCTGCAGCATCGCGCAACTTCGCCAGTGCCCGCGCGGTTGCACATTTGTTGACGCGCCCGGAAAGACGCGTGAACAGGCCGCCCGTAATTTTCGTGTCGTTGATGGCACTCTGCACAGCTGCAACATACTGGGCAGAGAGAGGACGCGCTGCGTCTTCAAGCTGGTCATCCAGAGAGTTGAGCAGTTGGATCATTTCAGCCTGTGTGGTCTCGGCCCGGTTTTCACTCATGGCACGCGGTATGTTAGCATAGAAATAAATACCAAAGGCGCCGGATATGATCACGAGCATCATCAGAGCATAAGCCAGCGTGTGAATATTCCAGCCAAACTGGAAGCCGGTATGCAGGGTCGCAATAACTGTCAGGGAAAGCCCCAGATAGACATGCGCCGATGTCCAGCCCTTGAGGCTCCACTTCCCGGCAGTGATGGCGCGCTTGCGAATGCCGAGCATGGTCAGCCAGACGATTAACAGTGCCCCGATGGTACCCAGCGTGTAGCCGTACCATGTCCCGCCATTATGACGGGGCGTCGGATCAATCAGGAAATAGGCAACAATGGAAATGAGGCAGATGAACAGCGCCCATTTCAAATACATGAAATTCTTGTGACGCAGGAAGCTCTCATGTTGGGCATCGTCGCGGTGTGTTCGTTTATTACCGTTTTTCCGAGCCATTTCAGATTACCCCTTACGCTGCGCGACGTTGAGATATTGCTCCGGAGAAACCCGGATCGCAGCGCCTGTCGGGCACGCCCTGACACAGGCAGGCCCCCCCTTGATTCCCTTGCACATGTCGCACTTCACCGCGACTTTCATGCCGGTTTTCTCTTCCTCGGAAGAAACCTTGTTGACCCATGACTTGCTTGGCTGCCCCGGCCCCGGGCCTGCACCAAACAGCAGCCACTGCAGGAGGCCTGGCTTCTTCGGCGGTACGCGCTCCATCTGGATCACGCCATAAGGACAGTTCCGCTGGCAGTTACCACAGCCGATGCAGCTCTCATTGATGAAAACTTCGCCATCAGGTGCGCGGCGAATCGCATCTGGCGGACAATCGCCCATGCAATGCGGGTGTTCACAGTGACGACACGAAGTGGGCACGTGAATGTTAGCGTAGGTCTTGCCGGCTTCGCGGTCGAGACGCGAAATACCCTGATGGGTCTCCGCACAGGCGACTTCGCAGTTGTCGCAACCGACGCACAGGCTCTCATCGATCAGAAGGGCATCGGTCGCCTCCCCCAGACCTTCTTCCAGCAGAAAGTTGGCAACGGAAGAATACATATCGACAACTGACCCAAAACCGCTTTTTTGCGATTCGATGAATGAATTGACCTCACGCCGCGCGGCAATGGTTTCCTCAATCCGCTTGCGGATCATCGGACGCTCTTCCATCATCGCGCTGAAAATATCCCCTTGCAGCTTGATGATTTCCGACTTGATCGTTGTGCGAACTGTCGCCGTCCGCTTGCCTTCCTCGAACAGCGCCATTTCGCCGATCAATGCACCCGCTGCCACATAGGAGATGAAAATCTCCTTGCCGCCAATATTCTTCTCGACGATCACACTGCCGGAGCGGATGATGAAAACATCCGTACTGACCTCACCTTCCTGAATGATGGTTTCGCCTGATTTCAGCTCCAGCATCTCTGAAGTTTCTTTCAGGCGGTCTACCCACTCAGGGGAAATGTCATTACCGAAGATCTGCTTGATCTGGCGTTCAGTGGCGATTTCATCCACCGCACGTTTCACCGCCGGGATCGTTGCGATCAGTTTCTTGGCCGCACGCGCTGGCATTTCCACCAGAATTGACGGTGCGTCAGAGCGAATCGTTGCGCCACGACGGCGACCGGAAATCAGGCCAATTTCCCCAAATATCTCACCGTCACCAAGCGGCACAACGATACTCGGATCATTCGGATTGATTTCCACATTGACGGTGCCGCCAACCACAGCAAACAGGGAATCACCCAGTTCGTTTCGCTTAAAGACGACCTCGCCCTTCTTCTTGTAGTGCATGGTGGATTCAAGCATGAATTCACGCAGCTGAAGGATGGAGACATCACGGAAGATATCGACCTTGTTGCGAAGGATTTCCAGCCATTCGGAAACCTCGTACCCACCGGGCAGATCCTTGAATATGTCCCGGAGAATCGGCTCGTCAGCCGGTTTCAGTTCAGTATTGCCGTTGATGAATTCGACAACGTCATACCCCTGGTTCGCGCAGTGTTTAATCAGCGGATAACCGGCAAGCGCTCCGACAACGAAAATGCCGGGTACGGTTGATTCAAATACCTCTGACAGGATGGGCAAGGCATCCCGATCCGGGCCGGTAAACTCAATGCCGATTTCCTCGACAAAACGCCGCGGCGGCGCACTGCCCAAACGGGCGATAACACGGTCAACCGGCAATTCGGCCTGACCATCCGGCGTTTCAACGGTCATCACGCCCGGCTCGAGCTTGACTGGCGTGGTGCCAATCAGGAAGTCCAGCTTGCCTTGCGCCTTGGCGTCTTCCAGCAAGGAGACGTTGGCAGGCTTTGAGCGCGGAAAGCCGTTGCTCCGCTGGAGAAGCACAACATTGTTGCCCTGGCTGACATCTTCCGAAAGGCCGAGAGCGTTCTCGATGCCAGCGTCCCCACCGCCAACCACGATAATATTCTCGTCAAAATATTCCTTTGGGTCATCAAGCTGATACTGCACAAATGGCAGGTCGCCGCCAGGGCATCTCAGCTTGTTCGGGTTCCCTTGCGTGCCAATCGCCAGCACAACATGCTCAGCCATGATCGTATCACCGGCGGCGGTTTCAATCTTGAAATTACCGCGCTCACCCGTGATTTTCTGCACGTCCGCATTGTACTGAACATTGGTCTGGTGAAAATTGGCCTCACTGTCCCACGTACCCAGAATTTCCTCGCGTGTACCAGCCTGAAATGAAATATCAGAACGCAGAACAAGAATGTCCGGCGTTGCCATAACATATTTGCCTTTCTGATACTTGTAGATCGTATCGGAAAGGTGGTCTGTCTTTTCCAGCAGGACGTGTGACACGCCGAGTTTTGCCGCGTGCACAGCCGCGCTCAGGCCTGCTGGACCAGAGCCAACGATTGCAATCTTATAGAGTTGCCCCACTCGATGTCTCCCCTTCGTTCAAAATTACTATAGCCAAAACAGATCAGGTTTGAAATAGCCTCACCCGGAAAAACTTTGGGATAATATCACTTAAAACGTCAAATGCGGTGTTAACAAAGTTCGAACTCTGGGATATGTTGCGCAGAGGTTCGAAGGGGGGCTCTTCATGAAACTGCGCATTTTGATGTTGGGTTTCCTCGCTGCCATGCTCAGCAGTGGGGTAAACGCACAGGAAATCACGACACCTTATGTGGACGGGCTTGTCCATGAAGGAGTCTTCTCCTGTAACGGCTCCACTTGCCATAGCCGCCCCTCTCCGACCGGCACGACCGTGCGTCAGGATGAATTTGTTATCTGGCAGGATCAATCCAGCATAACCGGTGCGCACTCCCGCGCTTATAAAGTACTGCTGAATCAGAAATCCCGCACCATCGCCAGAAACCTTGGCATTGGACCTGCTCATGAAGCGGAAGAGTGCCTTGCCTGTCACGCGGACTTTGTCCCGGAAGCACAACGGGGCGAACGGTTTGATATTACCGAGGGTGTTGGCTGTGAAGCCTGTCATGGCGGTGCTGAAAACTGGCTGACCAGCCATTATGCCCCCGGACGCACGCATGCACAGAACATTGCTGACGGGCTTTATCCCACAGAAGACCCGGCGGCGCGTGCCCAGCTATGCCTAAGCTGTCACCTCGGCTCTGACAAGCCCAATCAGTTTATCACCCATCGCATTATGGGCGCAGGTCATCCCCGGATTTCATTTGAACTGGATCTCTTTACCAGCCTGCAGGAGCACCATGATGAGGATGCTGATTATCGGGAGCGTAAAGCCTATTCTAATGGCGCCAAGGTTTGGGCTGTCGGGCAAGCAATCGCGCTTGAGAACCAGTTGAAGCTCTTTGCCGACCCTGATCTCGGTCGTAATGGTGCTTTCCCCGAGTTGGTCTTCTTTGATTGCCATGCCTGTCACGTGACATTCTCCAATGACCCGGATTATCGACCAACCTGGCGGCCAAATCCAAATCGTCAGCTTGGGCCTGGCGTACCTGTCTTCAACGACTCAAACATGATTATGCTGCGCGCGGCTGTAAAGGTTGTGGCCCCGGATATGGACCGTGAACTGCGTCAGGCAGGTCTGCGCTTCCATCGAACGGTGTCCGAAACCGGCGGTAATTATGCTGCGGCAACCGAAAATCTTGCAGCGATAGCGGCTAAACTGTCAGCCACGATGAGCCAAGCCGAATTCGGACGCAGTGAGATGCTGGAAATCATGGACAATATCGTGAATGACAGTCTTTCTTCCACTTACACCGAGTATGCGGCTGCAGAACAGGCCGTTATTGCGATTGGTACATTCCTTGATGCCCTCGAGACAGAGCAAATGCTCGGGTCTGAGGTCGTGGATAATATCATGCCCGCGCTGGATGACGCTTACGAGGCTGTAGATGATCCGAACCGCTATGATTTCGCGCGGATGCGCAATGCGATTCGACGTGTGCAAAGTCAGTTGCAACAGCTCTGACGATGAGAACCTGTCATTCAATCCGCGTCCGGGATTGAATGCGCTAATTTGACTGGAGTTCCTGAGCCGTCAGGCATTGGGGGAGGTATTTGAAATGACAGTAAGGTCAAGTTTGAAATCCTTACTTTTGGGGTCCGCAGGATTGTTCGTAGTCGCATGCAGCGGCGGCGGAAGTGATCCTGCTCCCGCGCCAAACAATGGCACCCCACCCAGCCCGAAAGCGACGTTTGATGTTCCTGTGCAGGAAAATCTTACTGTGAGTGATGTCGAAACAGTGCTGGCTCAGGCCGTGGCGGAGGCTTCTGCCCGGAATATTCCTGCCACGATCGCTGTTGTTGACCGCGTGGGCAATGTGCTCGCTGTTTTCTCCATGAACGGGACCATTGACAGCGACCCGAGCGACAATACTGTCACGGACCTCAGCACCTTTGAAAACTCGGTCGAACCTTTACGTTCGGGGCCGAATGTGGATTTCGCTGTAAACCCTGAAGATAATCGCGGCGTACAGGGCATTTCCATCGTGCCACGGCCGGTGACGGCAATCGCCAAGGCTGTGACAGGCGCTTACCTGTCATCCCAGGGCAACGCGTTCACAACCCGCACGGCGAGCCAGATCGTTCAGGAGCACTTTCCGCCTGCCCCGACAACCATTGGCCTTGAAAGCGGCCCATTGTTTGGTGTGCAGTTCAGCCAGTTGCCCTGTTCTGACCTCAATACGCGCCGCCTTGATACACAGTCGCAATTTGGCGCGACCGGCTTTGGTGGCCCCCTGATTGGCCCAAAACGCTCCCCTCTCGGCCTCTCGGCTGACCCGGGCGGCATCCCGCTTTACAAAAATGGCGTCGTTGTCGGCGCTATCGGGGTCTCTGCAGACAATGATTATGGGTTTGATACCAACACCCTGGACCGCGACACTGATATTGAGGAGTTGATCGCGATTGCCGGAGCTGTCGGCTTTTCTGCCCCCGTGGAAATTCGCGCGAACCGTATTTCCGTAGACGGCACTTTTTTACGTTTCTCCGATGCGACAGAAAACGATTTGATGACAGACCCGACTGCGGCGCCATCTTTTGCCTCAATTAACGGCATTGAAGGACAACTGACCCCTGTTGCCAGTTACTACGAAGACACCTCAGGCGTAACAGTGCGAGCAGGAACCGCTTATGGCTCGGAAGCCTCGGGGTTTAGGCCTGCGACATCGGCAGAATTCTCCAATGCTGATGCATATGTTCTGAGCGATGGCTTCGGTAATAACCGCTATCCCGCCAGAGCCGGTACCGATGGTGCCAATGTCTCTGCGCCGCTCACAGCGAACGAAGTCAGTGTGCTGCTGGAAGAGTCATTTGGCATCATGGCACAGGCACGGGGACAAATTCGCCAGCCTTTGAACAGCCTGGCTCAGGTGACGATCTCCATTGTTGATACCAATGGCGAAATTCTGGGCGTTATTCGCGGACCTGACGCACCTATTTTTGGTACTGACGTTTCCCTGCAAAAGGCGCGTACGGCAGCTTTCTTCTCAGGGCCAAGTGCCGCAGACGATTTACAGAACACAACAACCAGCCCGGTTGGTGACTTTGCACGGGCAAATCCGGATGCTGTGGCTGATCAGTTTATTCCCGACCCGCTTGAACGTGATTACGTTCAGATCGTCCGTGATTTTCTTGACGACCAGACGGCGCTGACAGGCACCTTTGCTTTTGCTGACCGCTCTGGCGGCAACTTATCAAGGCCGTATTTCCCGGATGGCGAAGTTAACACAGTAAATGGTCCGCTTTCGCTGCCAATCGATGTCTGGAGCCCATTCGCCACCGGCCTGCAGATTGATCTTGTGCTTGATAATGTCATCGAACACGCAGCATTCCTGCTTGGCATTACCACGACTGACACAGCCCCCGTCTGCACCTTCCTGCCGGAAGCGGATAACCCTTCCGCTGTCGGCGAAAACAGATTGCAGAATGGTATTCAGATTTTCCCCGGCAGTGTGCCGATCTACCGTGACGGTGAACTGGTTGGCGGCATTGGTGTATCCGGGGACGGGATTGATCAGGACGACATGATTTCCTTCCTTGGTCTTCACAATGCAGGACTGCGCCTCGGGACAATCAATAATGCCCCGCCGGAAATCCGCGCTGATAACATCGTTGTACCAGTTAACGGAGAAGAAATTCGCCTACGGTATATTAACTGTCCATTTACGCCATTTGTCGACTCTGACGCTCAAAATGTTTGCCAGGGTAAGTGAGGGCCTCATGATGCGTGACCAAATAAACACCTCTCGCCTTCTCGCCTCAGCCAGCCTCGCGGCATTAGTCTGTGGCTGCAGCTACACACCTCAAGGTGATGTTTTGTTGTCAGCATCTGCCTCAACTGACGAAACAACACTAAGTGCAGACGCGCTCCTGGCCGACCTGAATGACAACTTGAGTACAAATCCATTACAACTGGATATGACCCCGGTCGCCCGCTATGCCTCAGTAGAATTTGAAATACATGATACGTGGGCAGAGAAAAGAAATCCGGGAGTGGTAAGTGCACCTGCAGATGCCGCGGAACCTGGCACAGGGGCGCCCGATGCTTATGGTGTTCCGGTCTATGACGAAGCCATTATCGCCCTGGCGTTGATGCAGCCACCGCGCCGGGACAGTCAATCCGGTGACCGCGGTGACCAGGTGGAGGACACCCTGATTTCCGACCTCGAAGCTGCGCTTGAAGGCGGAGTCGACGACGGCACGGCCCTTTATATCGAGACTGATGAGTGGAACGCGGACAGCATCGTTGCTGACATCAATCGTTCCCTGGTCCGGTCCCCCTTGCAGCTCAACATGGCCACGCAGGTTTACTATAGTCAGGATGAAGACGAGTACGATCCTTCTGCCAGAGATACAATCAATGGCGGTACACGCCGCCGCCCGGGACGTCCGGCCCGAATTGGCGAGGAAAACCGGGTGCCACCAGCCAATCTGGATGGCATTCAGCCACCAACCGCTTATGACCTTGTTGGCGACCCTGCCCCGATCCCTGACCGTTGGCGGCTCGCGTCCAACCTTGGTCTTGTAAATCACAATCTGCTGAATCCCTATGGCCAGAATACCCTGAAGGGCGACCGCCCAATCAAGGGCACGAAAGACTGGTTTTTAGCCCTGAGCGGGATTTCTGACACCATCATCGAACCGCGTACATTCCCTGTTCCCGTCGGCGTACAGACAACTGAACTGCCAGGGCGGCTTGATGTGTTCGGCGACGCCTACAGTTTCGTTGCGGCACAAACTTTCATTGCCCAGGCCGCCCTGATCAAAGGCTCTACCGCCTTCAAGCCACAGGATTACGAATATCGTATAACTGCGGCATTCAACTATAACTACGTCGATATCAACGAGAAGCGCGTCCTGTTTGTTGAACCGAGCAAAGGATCAACACGTCGCGATGGCTGGATCGGCATTCAGGAAGCTTTTGTTGATTATCACATCCGCAATGTGTCCGAGCGATATGATTTTGATTCCCTGCGCTTCGGCATTCAGCCTTTCAACACAGATTTCCGCGGCTTCCTGTTTCAGGACAACCAGTTTGGCATCCGATTCTTCGGCAACCGGGACAATAACCGCTGGCAATACAACCTTGCCGCCTTTGCAAGGCTTGAGAAAGATACGAACTCCGGTTTGAATGACGTAACATCTGCCATACGGGATGATTACATCTTCGCTGCCAATGCCTATCGTCAGGACTTCCCGTTCCCCGGGATGACCAGTCAGGGCACTGTCGTCTACAATATGAACCGGGAAAAAGATGACGTTCAGATTGACGATAACGGCTTTCCTGTACGCCCTGCCTTGCTTGGCAGCCTGCGCGGCAGAGACTACGACGCTGTCTATCTCGGCTACAACATGGATGGTCGCTGGAAACGCATGAACTGGACTTCATCAGTTTATTATGCGCTTGGAGAAAACCGGAACAGCATCTTCACGAATCAGCCCGCTGACATCAACGCTTACTTTGTCGCCGTTGAACCATCGGTCGATTACAACTGGATCCGCCTGCGGCTTTCCGGCATGTTTGCCAGTGGTGATGACGATCCGTATGATGATGAAGAAAAAGGCTTTGACGCCATTTTCGAAAACCCGCAATTTGCCGGTGCCGATACAAGCTACTGGATCCGCCAGACCATTCCTTTCGCCGGTGGCGGCCGCGTCATCAGTATCAATGGCCGCAACGGCATCCTGAACTCTCTGCGCTCTTCCAAGGAACAGGGACAATCGAACTTCACCAACCCCGGCACAATATTACTCGGCGCTGGCGCTGACTTTGATGTGACGCCGCCGCTGCGGGTCTCCCTGAATGCAAACCACTTGTGGTTTGAGGACACAAGTTCACTGGAGGCTCTCCGGATACAGGGCAATATAGCGGAAGAAATCGGCTGGGACGTTTCCGTATCCACGATCTATCGCCCGCGCTTCATTCAGAATTTTGTTTTCCGTCTGTCAGGTGCAGCTCTGCTGCCTGGTGATGGATTTGATGACCTGTTCGACAACAAGGAACGTGATGATTATTATTATTCCGTCCTGTTCAACGGCACTGTGACTTACTAGGGGACTCATCCGTATGCTTACTGGAAGCACGCTTAATTTAACCAGACTTATGGTTCTGGCAGCTGGCACCCTCTGCCTTGTCGGCTTGTCTTCCGCTTATGCTGCTGGCGAAAAGGAAAAACCGCAGAAGGTCACATATGTTACCGCACCCAATGCGCCGAAATCGCAAACGATTGAAATGGTGCGCGCCAAAAGTGATGGTTGCCAGAGCTGTCACCTTGAAACTGACGAGCCTTCAATGCATGCCACACCCGGTGTCAATTTGGGCTGTACGGACTGCCATGGCGGCGATGCAACCGTATTCCTGCCCGAAGATGTGGAATGGCCTGCACACCTGACACGTGAAAATATCAGCCATGGCGGCGAGTACGCCAGCGGATATGGCAAGAACAGTCATGGTGACGGTCATGGAGATAGTGATCACGACGCTGGCCATGGTGGTGGCAAGGAGGGTGATTACTTCGCGCCGAAAAACGAGTTTGAGAAATATCGTAACGCTGCTCACGTTCTGCCAACCTACCCTGAAAGCTGGAACTGGCCTTCAGCAGCAAACCCGAAACAGAGCTATACAATCCTCAACAAGGAAGCACCTGAATATATCCGGTTCGTCAACCCGTCTGACTATCGTGTTGCACGCGAGGCCTGCGGCGCCTGTCATATGGAAATCATTCAGGCCGCGGAACGCTCCCTGATGGCAACCGGCGCGATGCTATGGGGTGGTGCGGCCTATAATAATGGCATCCTGCCATTCAAAAATTATGTCATTGGTGAAGCCTATACCCGTGACGGCAAACCCGCTGGTCTATGCTCCCCTGGCGAGGAGCGCACGGAGCCTAACGCCATTCTCGACCTGATCGGTTGCGACAAAATGCCACCGGAAAATGCACTTGCGCGTGGTGCCCTGCCAGCGTTGGGTACATTGCCGACCTGGCATGTTATGCCCCCTGCAGACGTCTTCCGCGTCTTTGAACGCGGCGGCCGGAACGTCATTACCCAGTTTGCCGAGGTTGGTCTGCCCAATTC
Source organism: Aquisalinus sp. (assembly GCA_022763115.1). Taxonomy (GTDB): domain Bacteria; phylum Pseudomonadota; class Alphaproteobacteria; order Caulobacterales; family Parvularculaceae; genus Aquisalinus. The sequence goes on along the minus strand of JALEGJ010000061.1, from coordinate 22,841 downwards.
GCTGGGCCTTATCCAGCGACTCGAAGAGCCGGGCCGCCCAGATTTGCGTCAGTCCAACCGTGGGCCCGGCACCGGCTTGCGTGTGGCCATTCCTGTTCTGAATATTCATAAAACACGTCTGAACGACCCGTTCACCTGGTTCTTCGGGACGAATGACCAGCAAGGGGATTATCGCAGTTCCGGCTGCGCTTCCTGCCATGTGATCTACGCCAATGACCGGGAGATCCGGCATTCGATGATCTATGCACAATATGGCCGGGACGGTACATCCGTCACCAAGGACCCCACGATCCCGCATGATGTGAGCGGGCATCCCTTACGCCACGAATTTACACGCGCCATTCCCACGTCACTCTGCATGAACTGCCACATGCACCAGCCAAATATGTTTCTGAACACTTATTATGGTTACACAATGTGGGATTATGAATCGGACGCACCATTCATGTGGCCCGAGGAACAGCGCTACCCGACAATCGCCGAGCAGCGAGAAATACTGGATCGCAACCCTGAAGGCGCGTCTGTACGGGGACTTTGGGGGGATCCGGAATTCCTGCGGGATGTCTATGATCTCAACCCGCAACTGAAAGACACACAGTTTGCTGACTATCACGGTCACGGCTGGAACTTCCGTGCTATTTTCAAGCGTGACCGTTATGGCAATCTGCTCGATGCCGAAGGCAATATCGTCGAGAATGATGATCCCGAGAAATGGCGCAAGGAAGGCGAGCCAAAGTTTGTCCCCCCTGGTACGAACCCTGGCAAGACAGTTCACATGATGTCCATTCATGCCGAAGTCGGGATGCAATGTGCAGACTGTCACTTCGCGCAGGACAGCCATGGTAATGGCTATATCCACGGTGAAGTTGCGAACGCAGTGGAAATCCGCTGTCGGGATTGTCATGGTACGGCAGATGCCTATCCCACACTCAAGACTTCCAACGTGGCTGCACGCCCGGGCGGGACAGACTTGTCCGCGCTGCGCAACCCGGATGGCCGCCGCCGCTTTGAATGGATCACACGTGACGGCAAACGCACACTAATACAGCGCTCCCTGCTTGACCCAACCGTTGAGTGGGAAATGTCACTAGTGAAAGACTCTGTGACGCGGGGCCATCCTGACTTCAATGAGAAATCAGCACGCGCCAAGACGGTCACGGATGCCAAATCTTCCAGTGGCGACTTCCTCTGGGGGGCTGGTGTTTCCAAGGAAGAACGTGCCCACAATGATGATGATATGGCCTGTTACACCTGTCACCTGTCGTGGACGACATCCTGTGGTGGCTGTCACCTGCCAATTGAAGCCAACTGGAAAACGACAGCGCACAAGTTTGAAGGTGAGATGACGCGGAACTATGCGACTTATAATCCGCAGGTTGCCCGTGACCAGATGTTCCAGCTGGGCAAGCACCAGACGACAAAGGACAATATCATTGCGCCGGTGCGGTCGTCTTCTGCACTCGTACTGTCATCAACTAACGTCAACCGCGAACGGATTTATGTACAGCAGCCACCGATTGCCGCCTCTGGTTATTCGTCACAGGCTTTTGCGCCACACTTTCCGCATACCGTTCGGCTGACGGAAACCAAGACATGCACGGACTGTCACATCTCTGATGAGAATGACAACAATGCTATCATGGCGCAGTTGCTGCTGCTGGGAACCAACTTCGTGAATTTTGTTGGATTGCATACCTGGGTTGGTACAGCTGACGCCTACGAGGCTATTCGCGTAACAGAGTGGGATGAACCTCAAGCCGTCTTTGGCTCGTATCTGCACAAATATGCTTACCCCGATTATTTCGAGAAGCATGTGGAGCAGAATGACCGCGAACTGATAAACTGGATTCGTGGGCGTATCTTCGACCTCGACAATAAAGGCTCTGGTGAAACCGGCGCCCTCGAAGAGATCGCCAATGTTCGGCAGGACACCCAAGGGGCCGTGAATTGTCTGCAACACCGCGGTGAGTATCTGTTTGTTGCCGAAGGAAAAGGCGGATTCCGCGTTTATGATATTGCCAGCATCGGCAATAAAGGCTTCTCGGAGCGCTCAATCACAGCACCGTTCTCACCGCTTGGTCATGACACTCATGTCAAGACGAAGAACGCTACCTGTATGGCATTGCCGACCAATCAGCCAATTGCGCCAGACAGGAATGTTGGCGACCTGATGCGCGTGGATAATCAGGAACAGCCCTTCCACCCGATCTACAATTATGCCGTTGTTGTCGACTCTGAAGAAGGACTGATCCTGGTTGATGTGAATACGCTGGCTGATGGTGAGCCACGAAATAACTTCCTTGATCGTGACCTTACCTGGAATGCCGGGAACGTCCTTGATGGTGCGCGTCACATTACGCTTGCTGGTTATATCGCCTATATCACCACGGATGCCGGTCTGACCGTGATTGATCTTAACAATCCTCTTCAGCCAGAACATAAAGGCACTATCCCTCTTGACGATGCCCGAGCGACAGCTGTCCAGTTCCGCTACCTCTGGGTAACGACGGCCAACGGTCTGGAGCTTATGGATATCACGACGCTGGATGCGCCGGTGCATATCCCGTCTGCAACAGTGCCATTTGCAGATGCTCACAAGGTCTATCTGGCCAGAACATATGCATATGTGGCAGCCGGAAGCGAAGGTCTCGTAATCGTTGACATCGAGAAACCCGAAGCACCGGAGATCTTCAAACAGGTGACACTGGATGGGCAACTTTCCGACGCACGTGATGTCATGGTCGCCACGACAAATGCCTCGCTTTTCGCCTATGTGGCTGACGGTGTTAACGGCTTCAAACTGCTGCAGCTGACAAGTCCTACACTACAGCCTAACTTCTATGGCTTCTCACCTGCGCCCAACCCGGAGCTTATCGCCTGGAAGAGAACAAGGTCTGCAGCACTTGCTCTGGCCAAAGGTCTGGATCGTGATCGGGCTGTAGATGAAACGGGGCATCAGATGGCGGTCTTCGGACGCCTTGGCTCCAGGCCGTTCACCCGCCCCGAGATGGAAGACCTGTTCCTGGATGATGATGGTGAAATTTATACCGTGAATGATACACCGGACCTGGAAAGCTACTTGCCAAACTAGGGTCGGGACCCATTAACCTCACCTTCTTGGTCGAGGTCAAATGGCCTTCTCAAAAGGCGCAAGGACGCAGGAAGTGTTGCTACTTTCAAGAGCTTGCAACGATGTGAGAAGGCCATTTGACCCGATCCCTTCGGGACGCAGCGAGGATTTACGATGAATGTCGTCGAAGACTTTTGAAAGGGGTGAGGCATGGTCAGCCGAAAGGCTGGCAAAAAGGTCTGGGGGACCTTTTTGAATGCTGAACCCATTCCTGCATTCACACAGCTGCGTTTGCTTGGCAAACGGTCTGTCTTCACTCTCCTAATCATCGCAAATCCTCACTGCGCCAAAATGGCGACATTAATGGGGCCTGACCCTAGCCATTCAACAAGCTGTGCGATTTAACAATCGGAACAAAGGGTGTAGAAATGCATGGCAGCCTTTGTTCATTCTCAGCCTCCATCACGTGCAGTCGAAGTCCCTGACATGATCAGGCTTAAGTGCAATGCCGGCTCAGTCCTGCCCGCCAGCATAATCGACAAGAGCTGCAATACGTTTTTCTATTTTCGGGTGGGTTAGAAATATACCCGCAAATGGCTGGTCATTATCGATACACATCTGCTGCACATCATTGGGGACTTCCAGACTGGACCGTCCACTGATCTTCTTGAGTGCTGAAATCATGGCATCAGGATCACGTGTCAGATCCACGGCCCCGGCATCGGCGAGATATTCCCGACGCCTGGATATGGCAAAGCGAATAACCGAAGCCAGCAGGTACGCAATCACGATGATCGCAACAGCGATGAGAATAACCGCTCCACCGCCTCTGCTGTCACCGTTCCGCCCCCTTGAATACCCGCCTGAGTGACGGCCAATCCTGAAGAAGTTGCGGAAAATCAACTCGCCAATAAAAGAAAAAATACCAACAAAAATAACTGATATAATCAGCAGACGCACGTCGCGATTGCGTATATGCGTCAACTCATGTGCGATCACAGCCCTGAGTTCCGGCGGGTCCAGGGCCTTAATCAGACCGCTGGTGAGTGTCACCGTGTAGTTAGTGTCATCTATACCGCTGGCATAGGCATTGAGCGCAGGTGACTGGATTACGCAAAGTTTTGGCATTGTCATACCGCGCTCAATGCAAAGATTTTCCAGCATGTTGTAGATTTCCGGCGCTTCTTTACGGCTGACGGGCTTTGCGCCTGTCGCAGCGTTGATCATCTTCTGATGAAACATCCATGCGATCAGGAACCAGACAGCGGCACCAATCAGCGCAAAAGGCCAATAACGGGCGAAGGTATCACCCGCATCTGACAACGCCACTGGCAGGGAAGACGCGCCCCCCGAAACACCGCTGAATAACAGGATCAAGCCGTATAGAAGGACGCAAAGAAGCAGTGGAAAGCCTGCCATTAACAGGACAGACTTCAGATTGTTGTTCCAGATGTGACTTTGCAGGCCGTAAGCACCCATGGCGCAGGGTCCTAAAACTTGACTTCCGGCGCTTTCTCCACAGCGGCTCTGCTTGCTTCAGGTATTTCAAAAAATTCGCGGGTTTCAAAATTACCCATCGGCGCAATGAAATTACCTGGTATCTGTTGAATCTGCGTATTATATTCCTGCACGGAATTGTTGAAGAACCGGCGTGCTGCAGCAATCTTATTTTCGATGTCAGACAATTCGCGCTGCAACTCCAGGAAGTTGGTATTCGCCTTCAATTCCGGATAAGCTTCTGCAAGTGCAAAAAGCCGACCCAACGCTGCACCCAGTACACCCTCTGCCGCCCCTTGAGCCGCAGGACCGTTTGCGGACACAGCTGAATTACGCGCAGCAATCACAGCTTCGAGTGTGTCTTTTTCGTGTGACGCATAACCCTTGACCGTCTCCACCAGGTTAGGCACCAAATCGTGTCGTTGTTTCAACTGCACATCAACATCAGCAAAAGCCTGATCGCATCGCTGGTTGAGCATGACAATACGGTTGTAAATGCCGATGAAGATGAACGCGAGAACGGCAATGATGCCAAGTAAAACTAACGTAGTGCCCATGATGACCTCTTTCGTGTAATTCTGCGCCTTATACCACAGGTCTGTTGGAAATACCTTAAAGGCAAGAACAGATTATCTTGCAAGGGTAACTCAATCCTTCCCGAAGTTGAGCGCTTTTGGGAAACCTTTTGGAACAATCTTGCCAGCCTGAGCACGTTTACCGAGCCAGTCTTTCCACTTACTCTCGGATTGTACACGACCTGCCCGGTCCTTCCAGCTTAAACCATCCTTTTTCTGAAACACTGTGGCATCGGACAAAATTCCACCCGAGAATTTCTGCAAGACCACGCCCTTGCCGCGAGACATTACCGGTAATTCCTGTGCCGGGAAGATGAGAAGCTTGCGATTGCTCCCAACAGCGGCAAGCATGGTATCCTTATCAGGTGCCATATTCATCAGGCGACAGACCTTTGCCTCAACGTCACCTGTCACGTTCAGAATCTGTTTGCCCTTCTTGGTTGTCGCAAGACAGTCAGACTCTGCAACAAAAAATCCGTGGCCAGCCGTGGACGCAACAAGCAATGTCCGCTCACCTTCATAAATGAACATGGCTGAGACATCATGATCATTGCCCAAATCGACCATGAGCCGCACCGGTTCCCCGTGCCCTCGTCCGCCAGGCAGATCCCGCACATCTAGTGTGTAGAACTTTCCGTTGGTGCCAAACAGCATCAGTTTTTCATTCGTCATGGCATGAAGTACATGCCCTTCGCGGTCTCCATCCTTGTATTTGATCTCTGCCGTATTTTCGACATGGCCACGCATGGTGCGCACCCAGCCCTTTTCAGATAAAATGATGGTGACAGGTTCTTTTTCGACCAGTTCATCAAGATCAACCAGGATTTCTGCAGGTGCGCCTTCGATCAGCGTACGCCTTTTGCCCAAGTCACTCCTGGGATCAAAGGCTTTCTTGGCCTCTCGAAGCTGATCAGTGATTTTTTTCCACTGCGCTTCATCAGATTTAAGCAATGCACGCAAATCTTTCTGTTCCTTGCGGAGTTCCTTGTGCTCTTTCTTAAGTTCAAGCTCTTCCAGCTTCCGCAGAGAGCGCAATCGCATATTCAGGATTGCTTCAGCCTGTGTATCAGTCAGGTCGAAGGCTTTCATCAATTCTGTTTTCGGCTCATCCTCATACCGAATAATCCGGATGACTTCATCCAGATTAAGATACGCAATAAGATAGCCTTCAAGAACTTCCAGCCGGTGCGCTATCTTATCAAGCCGGAATTCAGTTCGACGAACCAGTACTTCTTTTCTGTGTGTAAGGAACGCCTGCAGAGACTCGCGCAAGGACATAACACGCGGCGTACCCTTGGCATCCAGAACATTGAGGTTCAGGGAAACACGTGTCTCAAGGTCAGTCTGCTTGAACAATGTTTCCATCAACACTGCCGGGTCAACATTCTGTGACTTTGGTTCCAGAATAAGACGGATATCTTCAGCAGACTCATCGCGAATATCCGCCAGTAGAGGCAACTTGCGATTTTGTATCAGCTCGGCAATTTTCTCTATCAGTTTCGACTTTTGCACCTGATACGGAATTTCTGTGACCACTATCTGATAACGACCACGCGGCAAATCCTCCGAAGACCATTTGGCCCGAACACGGAACCCGCCCTTGCCTGTCGCATAGGCTTCTATGATACTTTCCTGATCTTCCACACAGACAGCACCCGTCGGAAAGTCCGGGCCCTTGACGTATTTTTCTACGAGGGTTTTCGCTGATGCGTTTGGATATTTGATAATGTGGATCGAAGCGTCGATCAGTTCAGCAACATTATGCGGCGGAATGGATGTCGCCATACCAACGGCAATGCCAGTGGCACCATTTGCCAACAGATTGGGAAATGCTGCTGGCAAAACAGCCGGCTCAGTATCATTTCCGTCGTAATTCTCGCGGAAGTCTACGGTGTTGTCGCTTATACCCTCAAGTAGCAGGGTCGCCGCTTCTGTCATACGGCTTTCCGTGTACCGCATCGCCGCAGCGTTATCGCCGTCGATGTTGCCGAAATTACCCTGACCGTCGACAAGCGGATAACGAACCGCAAAGCCCTGAGCAAGCCTCACAAGGGCATCATAGATAGACTGATCACCATGCGGATGATATTTACCAATGACATCGCCCACAACACGTGCAGACTTCTTGTGGGCGCCACCAGGATTCAGTTTCATCTGAAGCATCGCATAGATGATACGGCGCTGAACGGGTTTCAGGCCATCACGCACATCCGGCAAGGCGCGGGATGTAATGGTCGAAAGAGCATAGGCCAGATAGCGCCTGGACAACGCATCAGACAATGGCTCAAGGAAAATTTCTTCGCTTAGATCACTCATAATGTTGATTTACGGCTCTTCGGGCAGCCCTTGCAAGAGGCTGTTTTCTCAACCGCGGAAAAGTCGATCCTGTAATCGCTTGCGCGCATCGGGTAGTTCGGTATTGGCAGGCAGAAGTATGCGTTCTTCGAGAAAATAGGCGGTCATACGCAAGGCAGCCGCGATATCCTGTCTGAGCGGTTCTCCCTGATCAATCAGGAAAGGTGGCAGTGGCAACATTTTATCCTTATAGGGAAGACCAGCAGCATAGGATACTGCATTGCCAGATTTGGGCGACACAAATACAAGCTCCGCACCATCTTCAAGCCGATTGCCCGTCGCGGCACATTGATCGAGCACCAGACCAAAGCCAAGCTCTTTCAACAATCCGACTTCCCATTTGGCAAAAACAATGGGCCAGATGTCTTTCTCTTCGAGCAAATCAAGCAGGATCACCGTGCCGTCATACAGGTTGGGCAGGGATTGTCGCTCAGGCAGGCAAAGTCGCAAAACAGATGTCACTGCATTAAGCGCAGTCAACCCCAACTGATTATACATCAGGGTGGCGGCTCTTGGCGTTATCAATTCCATTGCAAAATGCCCGAGACTATCTTCTGACCGGCCTTTCCAGGTTGCCTTAACGCTATTGCCAGCTTGCAACAGAGGCTTCTTTTGCCGGCCTTGCCCACCATGCACGAGCGCCGCCACCCTGCCTGCCGATGGCGTGAAAACATTCACTACCGCATGGTTTTCACCATGCGGTCTGGCTTCAAGGATTATTGCCTCGTCAGTCCATTCCATCGGGATACTTTCCATGATCCAACCATCAGTATACTGATCAGGTCACATTCAACCCCATTTCACGCAACCGGGCCCGATTATCAGTCCAGTTTTCCCGAACCTTCACAAAAAGAAACAAGTGGACCTTCTCACCAAAGAGACTTTCCATCTCTTCACGTGCGGCCTGCCCGATAACTTTAATCGACTTGCCTTTCTGTCCGAGAACAAGGGCTTTCTGTCCATCGCGCTCGACATAGATGACCTGTTCTATACGAAGTTCTTTCCTCTTGGTCCGTGTCCAGCTTTCAGTTTCAACTGTCAGGCTGTAGGGCAATTCCTGATGCAATCTCAGAAAAAGTTTTTCGCGGGTTATTTCAGCAGCCATGAGCCGATCCGAAATATCAGAAAGCTGGTCTTCCGGATACAACCAGACGCCATTCGGGGCATTCCCGGATAAATAGGACTGCACCTCTTGTGTGCCACGCCCTTTATCCGCCGAAATCATGAATGTTTCCTGGAACAAACCGGTTTCTGAAAAATGCTCGATCAGCGGCAGTAAATTCTCAGCAGGCAACAAGTCTATCTTATTCAGTACCAGTATCGCTTTCCGCTCTGCCTCTTGCAAATTTTGCACAATGAGATCTGTATCCTCCGCCGCCTTGTGATCCGCTCTGGAGGCATCAACATCTCGCAAGACAGCGCTGTATGCCCGGGCGTCAACGAGCAGCAATGTAAAATCCACATCATCTGCCCCCTCCCAGGCGGCAGAAACCATGGCTTCATCAAGCCTGCGCCGTGGTTTGAAAATACCTGGCGTATCCACATAAATCAGCTGCGTCTCCCCATGAATGGCTACACCGCGAATACTGGTTCTTGTTGTCTGCACCTTATGAGTGACAATCGACACCTTCGCGCCGACCATATGATTGACAAAAGTGGACTTGCCGGCGTTTGGCGCCCCTATCACGGCGACAAAGGCGCATTTGGTGGCTGGCATTTCAGTTGATGTCATCTTCAGTCCAGATTTTTTCTCGCAGGAGCAGTTTTTGTGCCGCCAATGTCTGGGCAGCACGTTTGGAATTTCCTGAAGCGCTTTCGGGGGAAAGTCCCTGCACGGAGACTTCTACCGTGAAAACCGGTTCATGCGCCGGACCACTATTCTTCAGAACCGTGTATTTTGGCGTGACTTTATGCTCAGCCTGTGCCCATTCCTGCAATGTCGTTTTGCTGTCCTTGTATCTTTCAGCCAAATGGTCAAAATCTTCCAGCCAATACATCTCATATGCCTTGTTCGCCGCAGCAAGACCGCCATCTATGTATAAAGCGCCGAGCAATGCTTCGCATGCATCTCCCAATATTGCCGGCTTCTGACGACCGCCATTTTCTTCCTCTGCTTGCGATAGACGAATGACCTGATCGAGACCGATGACTTTGGCAGCTTTTGCACAGGTATCTTTCCTGACCAGTGCATTCAGGCGTGGCGCCATTTCACCTTCAGAATACTGAGGATAGCGTCGCCAGAGATTCTCTGCCGTCAGTAAACCCAGAACCCTGTCACCGAGAAATTCAAGGCGCTCCAGACTGCGCGTATTTTCGGTATCACCAGAGAGGCTGGCATGGGTGACGGCACGCTGCAACAGTGACAAATCGCTAAAGCGGTACCCCAGCCTTTGCTGTATCCAGTCCAGTTCTTCGGCAGGAGTTCTGGTCATTCTACAGGATTGAACACCCGGCTGTAGCGGATAGCTGAGGGCCAGTTCCATATCTGCCAAATCCTGGACTCCGAACCGTCAACCGAGAACACCAGCCGCTGCGCTTTACCTACGATCTGATCTGCGGGCACAAAATCTACGGTGGGGGTCCGACTGTCCTGTGAGTTATCCCTGTTGTCACCCATCATGAAGAAGTGACCGGCTGGCACCGTACGCGGGCCGTAATTATCCCATTTGAAGTTATTGCCGTAACATTCCTGTATCAGATAACTGACACCATTCGGTAACGTCTCCCGAAAGGTAGCTGCCTGTGACCTTATACCAGAACAGGCAATGGTATCCGTAGAAACAAGCTCTCTGGGTATCGGCTCGTTATTGATGTAGACCGTTCCCTGCACAACGCGGATTTCATCTCCTGGTAAACCGACCACACGCTTGATGTAGTCTTTATTGCCATCGCGCGTATTCTTGAAAACGACAACATCCCCACGCTCAGGGTCACTGCCGAAAATGCGCCCTTCCAGGGGGAGGCGGGTTAAGGGATAAACAAGTGACGCTTTCGAGTATCCGTACTCAAACTTGGACACGACAAGGAAATCACCCACCAGCAAATTGGGGCGCATGGAGCCGGACGGGATATTGAATGGCTGCCAGGCAACCATTCTAAAAACCAGTGTGATCGCGACAGCCAACAGAATTGTCTTGAGAATATCCCAAGCTTCTTCAGCTGCTGTCATTTCTGCAGCCTGTTTTTTTTCGAGCTTACCGGCTTGTTTGCTTTCAGGATTCCGAGCTGAAAAAAAACGCTTCAGGCTGTCTATACTCAACATGATTTCTTACACCGGCTCGTCTGCTTTTCGGACACCGTAAATGATGACGAAGGCCTGCGCCAACGGAAAATCATCGGTGATGGTCAAATGGATTTCGGCTTCCATGCCCGCTGGTGTGAGGCTGTTCAAACGCGCCAAAGCCCCCCCTTGCAGGTGTATCGTTGGTTTACCCCCAGGCAAGTTTACGACCCCCATATCCCGCCAGAAGACACCGCGTGACAGACCTGTGCCCAAAGCCTTGGCGCAGGCCTCTTTTGCCGCAAAACGCTTGGCATAAGACGCAGCCCTGTTCAGGCGTTTGTCTGACTTCTGTTGCTCAGTCTGCGTGAAAACCCTGTTGACGAAACGCTCGCCAAACCGTTCCAGACTGTTCTCAATCCTTCTGATATCGATCAGATCATTACCAATGCCGAGGATCATACCAACATCCCTGTTCTCGCGTCAGCTATCAGCCGCTTCATTTCCCTGACGGATCGGTCCAACCCCATGAAAACCGCCTCGCCGATAAGGAAATGGCCGATATTCAACTCCCTGATCTGCTTGATGCCGGCGATCGGTTGAACATTATCGAAGGTCAAGCCGTGCCCCGCATGGATTTCCAGACCCAACCTGTCCCCCTCTTCTGCACTTGCCTGAATTTTGGCGTGCTCCTGCTTGATAAGGTCAGGGCGCGTTGCCAGCACAACCTCATGATACGTGCCTGTATGCAGCTCTACGACTGCAGCACCGATATCTTGAGCGGCCTGCACCTGTGATATCTCGGGATCGATAAAGAGAGACACACGAATACCTGCCGAGGAGAGACGGTCGACAAAGGATGAAAGTGTCTGCTTCAGGGATGCCACATCCAGTCCCCCCTCCGTCGTTCTTTCAGCCCGATTTTCCGGCACCAGGCAGACAGCATGAGGCATCACATCCAATGCAATGGCCAGCATCTCTTCGGTCGCGGCCATCTCGAAGTTCAGAGGCAGGTCAACTTCTTCCTTTAACCTGTACATGTCCGTATCAATGATGTGGCGCCGATCTTCCCGCAAATGCGCTGTAATGCCGTCAGCCCCCGCTAACATTGCAAGCTGCGCTGCCCGGACGGGATCCGGAAGAGACCCGCCTCTGGCGTTTCTTAGAGTTGCAACGTGATCAATGTTGACGCCAAGACGGCAGCCCTCCTCAGCAGTCATCAGGCAAGCCCCCTGCTGCCAGGCTTTACAGCCGGTACATCAATAAGGTGTGCAGGCAAATCATCCGCCGGCCATGAGTCGACTTCCAGCGAAGCCAGCGAGATGACAGGCACACCAACATCCGCAACGCCCGCCGACCGGTCAATCAGACAGGCAACCGAAACCGGGTTGCCGCCATTTGCCTTGACGGCATACACACATTCGCGCGCGGATAGTCCTGTTGAAATAATATCCTCAACAATCAGAACCGCTGCACCTTCGGGCACCGCAAATCCGCGCCGTAACTGAAACTCTCCTTCAACACGCTCCGTGTACATAAACGGTAGGGCCATCGCCCGTGCAGTTTCGTAGCCATAGATAATCCCACCCATCGCTGGCGAGATGATATATTCCGGCGCCGTAGGCAAACTTCCGGCGGCTTTTTCTGCAAGGGCCCGGCATAAACGTTCCGTGCGATCAGGGTACATCGAAACAATGGACTTGTTCAGATAGGTATCGCTGTGACGGCCAGACGAGAGTATGAAGTGCCCTTTCAGCAAAGCGCCACATTCGCGAAACTCGGCCAATACATCTTCGGTCGTCATTGTCATTATCAAATCTCCCAGGTTCCGGATTTCCTGTCCTGTGCCTCGTATCGCCTGTCTGCGCCGATAACATGTTCAGAAGCGCGCAGGCCGGTCAGGACATTACCTAAATGACGAATATCACGGATCAAGATGTCCATCTGGATTTCGTTAAATTCGACTTCCCGGTTCACCAGTTTGATGTCAACGATATCAACTTCATAATGCGCCATGATGGATGAAACGTGCGCCAGCGCTCCAATGCGATTGTTTACATTAATACTGATTGGCGCAACGAACCCGCCCTCAAGATTGTCCCGCCACCGCATATCCAGCCATTTTTCTTCGGCGATAGTTGTGGCCGCAACACTGTCACAATCAATACGATGAATTGCGACCATATCATCATCAGCTGGCAAACCGATTATTCGCTCCCCCGGCAACGGTGAGCAACATTGGGATAGCCTGAAGGAGACCCCGCGGGTGAGGCCTTCTACCGAGATCGCCTCACGAAGTTTCTGTCTGGTTGTGACGGGGCGCAACGCATCCTCGCCATCAGCACTTGCGGATGTTCCAGGATAGACAATCTCACGGACCTCAGACGGGTTTAACTTCAAGGCACCAACTGCCTGATAAACATCTTTGACTTTTTTGCTGTTCAATCTGGCCAGAACCGTTTCAATAGAACTATCAGTCAAGGCGAATCCGTGTGCGGAGAATTCCGACTCCAGAATACGTCTTCCCAGAGTCACCTGCTCCTTGCGTTTGAGTTCCTTGATGCGGCGCCTGATGGCTGAACGAGCGCGGCCAGTGACAACGAGAGATTCCCAGTTTTGCGGGATCGGTGCGTTTTCGGAGCGCAGTATCCGCACAACATCACCATTTTTCAGGGGCGTACGAAGCGGCCTGTTTGCGCCATTTATCCGTACCCCTACGCAAGATTCACCAACCTCGGTATGAAGTGCATAGGCAAAGTCTATCGGGGTTGCGCCAGAAGGAAGCGCAATGACACGCCCTTTCGGGGTAAAGCAGAAGACTTGATCCTGAAACAGTTCGAGTTTTGCATTCGCAAGGAACTCGTCAGCAGTCTCGCCCTGCTGCAGCATTTCAACAGCGTTTCTTGCCCAGTCATATGGATCATAAGTGCCTGCGTTCGTGATCTCGATCACCCCGGCATGGTCCTTATCCGTTTGACTGGATGCATCCTTATAGCGCCAGTGGGCGGCAATACCTCGCTCTGCGGATTCATGCATTTCCTTGGTTCTGATCTGAACCTCGACACGTTGTTTTATCTGCGTGTGATCAACCGGCGCCAATACAGCTGTGTGAATAGAACGATAATTGTTTGGTTTGGGCACCGATATATAGTCATCGAACTCACCTGGAATCATCGTGAAGTTGCGGTGAATAACGCCAAGTGCCCTGTAGCAATCTTCTTCCGTCTCGACCAGAATTCGAAAAGCGTAGATATCAGCGAGTTCGTCAAACCCCTGATTTTTACGCTGCATCTTGCGCCATATGGAAAAGGGGCGCTTTTCCCGGCTGTGGACCTCAGCTGTGATATGCTCTGCCATCAGGCTGTTACGTAAAGTCTGTCCAAGATGAACCACTGCACGCACATTATCATTACCCAGCCGTTCGAGGTTCGTCTGAATGGTCTGATAACCTTCCGGGTTCATATATTTGAATGACAGATCTTCCAGCTCTTCCCTGAATTTCTGCACACCAATACGCCCAGCCAAGGGCACATATATCTGCATTGTCTCAAGGGCTATGCGGTGCCTTTTAGCCTCTTTAGGTATATAATGCAGTGTACGCATGTTATGCAGACGATCGGCCAATTTTACGAGCAGCACACGCACATCCCGAGACATGGCCAGGACAAACTTGCGAAAATTCTCAGCCTCCTTGGTGGCTTCCGAGGACATTTCATACTGAGACAGTTTCGTCACACCATCGACAAGATGCGCAACGGACGGTCCGAAAAGCGCCTCTATTTCCTCAATGGTGGCGTCCGTATCTTCGACTGTGTCGTGAAGAAGGGCTGTAATAATGGTTTCAGGGTCGGCTTTGAGTTCCGTGAGAATGGCAGCAACGGAAATAGGATGGGTGAAATATGGATCACCATTTTTGCGCGTCTGCCCACCATGAGCCTTCATGGAGTAAACATAAGCCTTGTTAATCTGGCTTTCATTACACTTCGGGTCATAGGTTTTGACCCGTTCAATCAGCTCATACTGTCGAATAAACCCGACAGGGTGCGCGTGCGCTGGTTCTAACGCCTCAGCCTCCTGATTCGGAGTTTTCGCTTCAGCATAGCTTCCGGTGTCGTCCGTCTTATTCTCTGTTGAACCCGACGTTTCTTCAACATGGAAGACAGCACCAGACCTTGCCTTTTGAGACGTCGTCTGGTGTCGATCATGATGGTTTTGTTTCGAGACAGTCTTCTTTGCGCCAGAACCCTGCTCTGTCGCTTGCGCAGATTCCTTCTGTGCGTTGTTCGGAACAGGTGTTTCCGCGCCATCCGTTTGCTCTGTACCGATATTGTCTGCACCCATGTTTTAAACCTGAACGACCGGGTTTGCCTATCACATCAGGACAGGTAATTCAGGTCAGCTGCGATTGCCAGGCTGTACCGGTGTCATGCCTGAGTTCTGCAATGCCCGCAGCAAATCATCCTCGCTGACAGTATCGTGCTCTGGCAGGTCAGCCTTCTCGGCTGCTGCGCCTTCGGCTTCTTCCGGCTCGTCGATTTCAAGCTGCTTTTGCATGGAAGTAACCAGGTCATCTTCAATGGCAGGTACTTCAACAGTTTCATCGGCGATTTCGCGTAATGCAACGACAGGGTTTTTATCGTTATCGCGGTCTACTGTTACAGGCGCTCCGGCTGAAATTGTTCGTGCCCGATGGGCAGCGAGAAGCACCAGATTGAAGCGGTTTTCGACCTTGTCTACACAATCTTCGACAGTAACACGGGCCATTAAATTCTCCTGATATTAAGGCAGAGCGTCTTCTATCGAGCCTGCGCAAAATATGCAAGAAATCTTACCAAGGTTTAATGATGCCATCCAGAATTTCTGTGCCCTCCGGGTCGACTGCCTTGAGCATTTCATCGCAGTTCAAACCGGTTCGCGGATGTCGCCAGTCAGGCAGAATTTCGGCAATCGGCATCAAAACAAAACTTCTGTCTTGTATGGCAGGATGCGGCAGAGCGAACGCTCCGGGTTTTGCAGGCTTACACGTAGTGTCGTGAAAAGCGAGAAGATCAAGATCCAGGGAACGCGGTGCATATCTCTGCGACTCGCTCCGATGGCGACCGAAACTTGCTTCAATCGCATGCAGCGCCTCGAGAAATTGTCGTGGTGCAATGTCAGTATCACTCAACGCCATAACTGCATTAACGTATGGCGGGTCTGACGGGTCTGGCCAGGCCCTGCTTTTGTAGAGACTGGACTGCCTGTAAAACGAGCCCAATCGGGCGACAGCAGCGATAGCAAGAGTCACGTTGTCTGCTGGCGTCCTGCCCAACCAGGGCAAATTAGCGCCCAAACCAATAATTATCACGCATACCCTCTGCAGATTTGATTTGAAACAGGAACATCTATAGTCTGCGACGATTGTCAAAGAGGCAATAATAATAGCCACTTATAATTCGAAGGATCATATTTATGAACTGGCTCGGTCTGGATGAAGACGACAAATGTGCAATTTTTATAGACGGCGCCAACCTCTACAAGACAGCACGGACGCTGGGTTTCGACATCGATTACAAAACTCTGCTCAGTAAAACCCGGAATGAAAGCAGGCTCATTCGGGCGTATTACTATACTGCCATGCAGGAAGATCGCGATCAGGATTACTCGCCGCTGCGCCCGCTCGTCGATTGGCTTGACTATAATGGCTACACCATGGTTACCAAGATTGCCCGCGAATTTACGGATAGTCAGGGCAAGAAACGCTTCAAGGGCTCCATTGACATCGAACTGGCTGTTGATCTGATGACCTTGTCAGACTCACTTGATGCTGCCGTGATTTTCACCGGTAATGGCGACTTCAGGTATGCTATCGAGGCTGTCCAGGCCAAAGGAGTAAAAGTTACGCTCGTTTCAACAGTCAAAACTTCTCCGCCCATGGCCGGGGATGATATTCGTCGTCAGGCGGATCATTTTATTGATCTTGTTGATCTTCAATCAGTGATCGGACGCAAGGGTGCCCCTCCACGCAAAGACAATGCCTATGAAGACGACTTCGAGGACGAGTTCGAAGATTGATGACAGATCTGCATGGTTTGGCAGAGCCGAAAGCGGAATGTGAACTCTGTCCGAGACTTGTTGCCTTTCGAGAAGACAATCAGCACAAATATCCGGACTGGTTTAACGGTGCCGTACCGTCATTCCTGCCAGCAGCTGGCGCAGATAGCACGCGTCTGTTAATTGTCGGGTTGGCACCCGGCCTTCAGGGTGCGAACAAAACAGGCCGCCCGTTTACCGGCGATTGGGCCGGCGACCTCCTCTATGCCACATTGCTGAAATTCGGCTTCGCCGAAGGGACATACGCCGCGCATCCAAATGATGGACTGTCTTTGAAAGACACCATGATTACGAACGCTGTTCGATGCGTACCACCGCAGAACAAACCCGTGGGTGCTGAAATGAAGAATTGCCGTCCATTCCTGGCGGCACGCATCACTTCTCTACCAAATTTGCAGGTTATCCTCTGCCTGGGACGTATTGCCCACGAAAACACGCTGAGCGCTCTTGATCATAAACGTGCTGATTACAAGTTCGCTCATGGTGCAGAGCATATTCTTTCGGTTGAAGGCAGAACGATCACGATGATTGATAGCTACCACTGCTCCCGGTACAATACGAATACAGGCCGACTGACCGAAAGCATGTTTGAGGATGTATTTGAGAAGGCCGTATTAAGCTTGAACTGAGGCAGATGGCAACTCCCATTTAGCCCCTATCCCTCAGCAGGCGTTGCTTTTGCCGACCCCAATCCCGGTTCTTTTCTGTAGCGCGTTTATCGTGCAAGGCCTTGCCCTTGCCGAGACCGATTTTCAGCTTCGCCATACCTCGGTCATTGAAGTAGAGTCTGAGGGGCACAATCGTATAGCCCTTGCGCTCGACCGCACCGATAAGCTTGTTTGCTTCTCGTTTATGGAGCAGCAGCTTCCGCTTCCGTTTGGGTTCGTGGTTTTCGCGGTTACCCTGACGATACTCGGGAATATTAGAATTGATGAGCCAGATCTCGACACCAGCCTCCACGGCCTCGGGTGAGGCATAGCTTTCCGCTATGTTCGCTTTGCCGGTGCGCAAAGACTTCACTTCGGTCCCTGTCAGCACAAGTCCGGCTTCAAACTCTTCCTCAATCTCATATTCGTGCCGGGCCTTGCGGTTCTCTGCCACCGATTTGCCACCAGCTGAAATTGCCTTAGCCATTTTTCATCACAGTAGTTTCAGACCTTCCAGCGCCAGATCGACTTTCTGCCGCGCCACATCTGAAACCGGTGCAACCGGCAACCTTGTCTCCGGCGCACATAGTCCCATTCTGGAAAGTGCATATTTAACAGGACCCGGGCTGGTATCCGAAAACAGCGCATCATGCAATGGGGCAAGCTTATCCTGAACTTCCAGTGCGTCTTCCCAGTTGCCTGCCAGACAGGCATTTTGCATTCGAGCGCATAGCTCCGGCACGACATTGGCCGTGACCGAGATGCAGCCACGCCCCCCCATGGCATTGAAGCCAACTGCGGTCATGTCCTCCCCGGACAACTGGATAAAATCTGTGCCACACAGAATGCGCTGCCGCGCAACACGCGCAAGATCTCCCGTGGCATCCTTTACTGCCACAACCCGGTCAAGCTGCGACAATCTCTCCATTGTCGCAGGCTGAATATCAACATTCGTCCGCCCGGGGATATTATAAAGAACGATCGGTAAACCCACCGCGTCGTGCACGGCCTTGAAGTGCAACCACAAACCTTCCTGGGAGGGTTTATTGTAGTAGCCTGTGACGCATAACAGGGCATCAGCGCCAGCCTTTTCAGCTGCCTCGGCATAATAGACAGCCTCTGCGGTATTGTTGGATCCTGCCCCGGCGATAACCGGCACCTGTCCGGCTGCAGCCTCAATGCAAAGGGAGACGACGCGGCAATGCTCATCGCTGGTGAGGGTTGGGGACTCCCCTGTCGTGCCGACCGGTACGAGGCCATGTGTTCCGGCCTCAATCTGACGGTGGACGAGCTTGACGAACGCATCCTCATCTATGGTGCCATGCTGGAAAGGTGTTACGAGTGCTGTAATCGAACCATTCAGGCGCTCAAGCGTCATGGGGGTCATGCTTCATCCTCTTAAACTGTGCGACAAGCCTCTGGATTGCCAGGGGACAACCATCCGTGATCTTGCCCTAAAGCCTCTTTTGGTGGTCGGCGATGTGTGTTTATCATGCCTTTCCAGGTTGCACGCAAATATTGTCACCATGACGGCGACATGAACCGTTTCGACGGAGTAGAACAAATTGAAGATCATGCCTTTATCGAGACAGCATATCCTTGTTTTTGTCATACCTCTCGCGCTAACACTTTTCACAACCGCGACAGCAGCCCCACTTCCCCGGGTCAAACCCGCACCGCCGGAGCCGGTTTATCTTTCATCTTCGGATTACAACACTCTTTCTGCCTATTTTGAGGCACTCGACACACGGCAATGGTCAAGAGCACGTCAACAACAGGCTAATCTGACCGACCCGGTTGCGCAAAGCCTCGCGCAATGGGCATGGCTGAGAAAGAACCCACCCAGCCTCGACTTCACCACTGCTGGTCGTTTTATCGATAGCCATCAGGATTGGCCCAGCATCGGCTATATTCAGCAACTGGCCGAGAAAAGCATTTCGGAAGATGCTGATCCTGCCCCGGTCCTCAGCTTTTTTGCCAACAAGACACCGCGCACCGGCACCGGCCATTTACGACTGGCGCAGGCTCTCCTGGCTACAGGCGATACAGACAAGGCAGCGGTTCACTTGCGCAAGGCCTGGATTGAATATGATTGGGGCTCAACCAATGAACGCGAAATTGTCAGGTATTACGGAACATACCTTTCCGAAGAGGATCATGCCCGTAAAGCCGATCGCCAGCTTTTCGAAATTGTTGCGACGAACACAAGGCGCCTCCTTCCCTACCTGTCAGCAAGCGAGAAACGCAAAGCCGAGGCACGCATTGCTCTTCTGCGCTCCGATGGCAACGCCATATCCCTTTTCAATCGTCTGACACCGGAGGAAAAAGCAGATTCAGGCGTCCTTCATGCTGTGACCCGCTACTACCGACGGAAAGGCGAAGAACTGACCGCGATCGGCTATGCAAGGCAAGCGCCTTTTGCCGAGAAAGACATCCGAAACAAAGAGCGCTGGTGGACTGAGAAACGACTGCTGGCGCGCTGGGCGCTGAAGAACGGCTTTTACGAAGACGCCTATGCGATGACGGCATTCACAGGCCTGATCGAGGGGGCCAGTTTTGCTGCCGCAGAATTCGAAGCAGGCTGGATCGCTTTGCGCTTCCTGAATGATCCTGAGCGCGCACGTCCTCATTTCGCTTATCTGAATGCCGGCGTGACAGCTCCGATCAGTCTTGCCCGTGCGCAATACTGGCTGGGTAGAACTTTCGAGGCTGCAGGTGATCCTGCGCGGGCCAGCCTTCATTATCAGGTGGCGGCTAAATACCCGCTGACATATTACGGCCAGCTTGCCTGGGAAAAAGTGCAAGACAGTGTCAGCGCTCCTTCTTTTCCGCCGGTGACAGAACTGACAGAAGACGCGCAAGTCATTTTCGATGCCAGACCTGTCGTCTACGCCATGCGTATCCTGGCCGAATTGGACCGGGATCGCGAGTTTATCTTTTTTGCACGCCAGTTGGACGATCAGTTGCAATCACCGGAAGAATATGCCGCTTACGAAGAATTTATGTTCGAACAGGGCATGGTGTTCCTCTCTGTCAGGGCCGGAAAAGTCGCTGTACGCCGCAATGCTGATGCGCCAAGCGTCTCTTACCCGCTTGTCGCCGTCCCCGATGAAGCAAAAGCCTATGCAGAACATGCGCTGATCCTCGGCCTGTCACGGCAGGAGAGCGAATTCAATGCGCAAGCGTTCTCCTCCGCCAAAGCGCGCGGTATCATGCAGCTACTGGCTTCAACAGCACAGATTACGGCCCGCAAGGAGGGCCTCCCCTATTACCGCTCGCGCCTGCTGGATGACCCTTCCTACAACATGATTATAGGGTCAGCACACTTGAAGCACTTGCAGGAGAGATTTGACGGCTCCTACATCATGACACTGGCTGGCTATAATGCTGGCCCTCACCGCGTTGACCAGTGGGTCGAGACCTATGGCGACCCACGTCAGCCGGATGTCGATCCGGTTGACTGGGTGGAACTGATCCCATTCGGGGAGACCAGAAATTACGTCCAGCGTGTCATGGAAAATGTGCAGATATACCGTGCCCGGCTCAATAATCAGCCTATTCCAGGGCAATTGTCACGTGATCTTGTGCGCGGTGGCGGCACCACGACGGCTATTGGCATTACCCCGCCTACCAAGGCGATCACTCCGGCAGTAAACTCAGCCACAGCAATGCTTCCGGGCGATAGAAACACATCACGACCGGCAGCTTTTCTGATTGCAGCAGACATGTCAGCGGAAGACATGCTCCGCCAGCCGGTTGCCGGACAATCCGCTCTGAAAGATCAGTCAATTGCCGACAGGTTGATGATTGATCAGCTAATGTCCGGTTCCGCATTTTACGACAGTAATGACAATCTATCGGCTCAGGAAACTGACGATGCCTTTATTGACGATTGCAAAGTGGGCGACCAGAGCGTGTATCTCGAAGCTGATGATCTGAATAATCAACAGCTGTCCGGCGAAGACTGTTAGGGCCGTACTGAAATATCTGCGCCTAGCGGATGAACTTGACCAGCAGAAAACCATCGGGGCGCTTGAAAGATGATTCTGATCGCGTGCCCCCGTAGAGCAGGTGTATCAGGGCAATCTGTCACAGCTCCTCTACCCCTGGTTACACCGCTTCGTGATGTTTCTTCCAACCTTTCCCGATAAAAGTCATGTTCTTGCTTGCATCTTTGTCGAAATCTGGCAGTTTCGCCGGTGGAGACGTGGCCGAGTGGTCGAAGGCGCTCCCCTGCTAAGGGAGTATGCGGCTTAAACCGTATCGAGGGTTCGAATCCCTTCGTCTCCGCCAGTTTTTTAGATTAAGCACTTGATATCAATATTATTTTTCCAATGAATAAGAATTTGTTCCCACAATAATTCCCACAATCGAATTTCATATAATAATCTTTCCAAGTGATATAAGCAGGAAAATTATTCAGCAATCCAACCGTCATGCGCCAGATGTCCCGGTAAGGGGACGCGACGTAATTCGTTGTGTCGTGTCGCTAACAAACAGTTCTGGTTCGTATCAGCCAACTTCTCCCAATGTGCGTACTCCTGCGAAAGTCATGTGTAACAAGGTACCCGTCATCATTTCACTTCTCAGTTAGCTGAGGTACGGGCAATTCATTGAGTTCTCGCCGGGCTTCCCGCCAACTAGGATAGTATTCAGAAAGCAGAGCAAAAAACCGAGGACTGTGCGCTGGCTCTAAAATATGGACCATCTCGTGAACGATAACATATTCCAGTAAGTCCCGAGGCTTCTTCACGAGCTCGGTGTTCAGCCGAATTGTGCCAGCCTTGGAATTGCAACTGCCCCACTTGGTTGTCATCCGCTGCAAGAAGTAACGGCGAACCTTGACTCCGATGTGGCATTCCCATTTTTCGATGATGGCCGGGACCGCGCTATGAAGGAGCTTAAGGTGCCAAGAGTGGATCACCTTAGCGCGTCCGTCTCGAGTAGTCCCGGGACGCACTTGGAGATGGATCGTACGGTGATCTAGCCTTACCTCAGGCTTCGCATCAAGCGCCGTCACACGGAGGAGATGGTGGCGACCCCAAAGGTAGTGGGTTTCCCGACCGACGAATGCGCGTGGGGCTTCTCTTGCTTGCGAGCGAAATTGTTCTTGCTGTTGTCGGATCCATCCAATTCTGGTGATCGCATATGCGCGGGCAACATCGATCCTGGTGGACGTCGGTGCAACGAGTGTCACGCGCCCATCGGGGGGATGGACCGAGAGATGGACGTTCTTGACGTCCTTCCGGGTTACGTCGA
Source organism: Aquisalinus sp. (assembly GCA_022763115.1). Classification (GTDB taxonomy): domain Bacteria; phylum Pseudomonadota; class Alphaproteobacteria; order Caulobacterales; family Parvularculaceae; genus Aquisalinus. Next base: position 125 of record JALEGJ010000061.1, on the reverse strand, counting down.
TGGCCAGATCGCCAATTTCGATCACTTCACCCATCAATACCCCGATTGGTTTTTGATGATTTCAAACATTGCGAGCGTCGCTTCGCGATCTCGATTGAAGAGCGGGAAAAGGACGTTCTTGACCT
>JALEGJ010000060.1 GCA_022763115.1 Aquisalinus sp. | reverse complement strand
TGAACTGGTCCAGCAGATCATCTGTGTTCGCAAGTTCGAAATTATAGCCGGAAAATTCCACTTCCTGCTGGTGGAATACATCGCCATAGGTCACGCCAGCACCATTGAAGTCGAGGTCATAACCATTATCGACCCCCTGCACATACATCGCCAGCCGCTCAAGCCCGTAAGTCAACTCACCCGTCACCGGTTTGCAGTCAAAGCCGCCAACCTGCTGAAAATACGTAAACTGAGAAACTTCCATCCCGTCACACCAGACTTCCCAGCCAAGCCCCCAGGCCCCCAGTGTCGGGCTCTCCCAGTCATCCTCCACAAAACGAATGTCATGCACGGCGCGATCAATCCCCAGTGCATCGAGGCTGCCAAGGTACAGTTCCTGAATATCATCCGGGGACGGTTTCAATACCACCTGAAACTGATAGTAATGCTGAAAGCGGTTGGGGTTCGCGCCATAGCGCCCGTCAGTCGGTCGCCGACAGGGCTGCACATAGGCCGCCTTCCACGGCTTGGGGCCCAGCGAGCGCAGGGTGGTTGCCGGGTGGAACGTGCCCGCCCCCATTTCCATGTCATAAGGTTGCAGGATCACACAGCCATGCCGCGCCCAGTATTGCTGCAACGTCATGATAAGCCCCTGAAAGGACTGGTCTTTTGTTTCGCCGTCGGCCATCGCCATAAATCTTTCCGATGTGGTTTTGGCGGACGCTACTGATGCTCCGGCGACGGGTCAAGGCTGGAGAGACACAGCCGCCGAAACGCGGCTTACCCCTCATGCTGGGCCGCCAGCCTCAGCGGGCGTGTCGAAGCATCCTGAACTAAAATATGGACCTTACTCCCCGCTCATTTTCATGCGGCGCGGATCAAACCCGGCGATCTTCATGGAGACAACCTTTTCCGCTGTTGGCAGCGCATAGCCACGGCTGGTAAAGGCCTCCAGATAGCTGACACTCACCCCGTGGATACGGAAGGAGAGCAGATCATCCGCGCTGATATCAGAATAGCCGATTTCGCGCATATCGCGGATGAATGCAGGCGTCACCCCGTGAATGCGAAACGCAATCAGTTCCTCCGGGTCAAGACCATCAAACCCGAGCGCGGTATATTCTTCTGCCACAACAGGGGTGACGCCGTGAATGCGCATCGCCATCAGGTCTTCACTGTCGAGATCAGCAAAGCCCGGCCCCATCTCGCGGACAGCCCTGGCAAAATCTGCCGTCACGCCATGAATACGAAATCCGACCAGATCATCAAGATCATCCGGGCGCACATCAACCGAGGCGAGGTCCCGAACATAGTCACCATCAACCCCGTGTATGACCAGCGCCATGAAATCATCCAGTTCGGGCACGTCATATCCGGCAGCGTTCATGTCATCCAGCAGCGAAATTCTCGCGTCCTGCATGGCCAGCAGAAACATCTCACTTTCCTTCGGGGTGCCAAGACCACGAGCAACCAGCGCCTCTGAAAACGCTGAAGAAGGCGTAAAGTCACACAGGCCCAGACCCGTTCCCCTGCTTGCCTGCCCGTCGCAGGACAGGTCCCCCGCTTCCCGGCGGATCGCAAAGGCAACATCACCGCGATTGTCCGCATTGAGAGCAGCTTCACTCAACCCTTCCAGCACCTCCAGTGGGTAATGATCGTTTGTATTCATCTGGCCACCGCTGTCCGTGATGCGCCGCAGATGCAACTTGACATAACCCTCCGGGGTCTTGTCTGTTGCCTGCGTGATGCGCCAGTCAATCGGGCCATCATCGGCCATGGCAAGACCCGTTGCAGCCAGCAGCATCACACCGCCTGTCGCAGCACCCGTCATTATTTTTCGTACAATGCGCATATCTCTTATCCTCACCGGTTTGACAGTTTTTCCAAATCACGCACATCGACACCGTGCACGCGCATTTCAATCAGGTCATCTGCATCAAGATCGTCATAGCCGACTTCCCGGAAAGACCGGATGTAGTCAGGCGTCACGCCCATGATGCGAAACTCAAGCAAATCCTCGAACGCCAGGCCCGGAAACCCTGCGGCAGCGATCTCCTCTGTGTACGCCACACTAATGCCATGGATGCGCGCCTCGACGAGCTTGTGCGGCTGCAATGTCCCGAAACCGGCGCCCTGCAAGCCGCGTAACCAGTCAGCATCAATACCGTGTATCCTGAACTCAATCAGTTGATCGAGCGACAGGGCGTCAAGGCCGGGATAGGCCGTGGCAATTTCCTCGGCATATTCCTGCGTGACACCATGAATTTTTGCCTCGACCAGCTGGTCAATATCTCGGCTATGCAAACGCGCAATATCAGGCGCAACGGCACTTTCAATCCGCACAGAGACATCCGGTATCACGGCAACCTCTGGCGCGCTTTCCGGCCTTGTGGCTGGCGTTGGTGCAGAAACTGGCGTCGGCCCCGAAGCAGGCAATGGTGCTTCCGCCGCGGCTGTACGCTCCGCCAGAAGCGGCGGATAGTCAGGCGCCTCCGCCTGCACTGTAAGCGCTGCGACGGGCGCGGCAAAAAGCAGCATCAGGCACAAGGCCCCGATACCAGCTGGCAACGTCATGGCCTGACGGCGGGCATTTTCGTCCAGAACACGCTCGACGCGCTGGCGCAGGGAATTTTTGCCAGCGGCCACGCCATGGGCGGCAGCAACCTCGTGTGAATTATCATGGCGCACCGCATCAACCAGCAATTTGGCATAGCCCGTGCGGCTCGCGCCATTCATCAGTACAGCATCATCGGTTGCTTCCTCGCGCAACTGATGCGCGGCGCGCGCCAGATGCCAGACCAGCGGGTTGAACCAGAAAACGGCAACTGCCGCACGCGAGACCAGCAGCTTCAACCAGTCGCCCCGGATCACATGGGCCAGCTCATGAGAGATAATACCCGCCGCCTGATCGCTGCTGGCGTCTGCTGTCTGCCGGTCAATCACGATCACCGGGCGAATAAAACCCCAGCTGATCGGTGAACTGACTTTATCACTTATCAGCAAAGCGGCCCCTTCGCGAAAGTGGAAGTCTGCCTGTGCCTTGGCCAGCGCGCTCAGCCATTCCGGGGACTGCACCACATCCGAAGACTGGCGAATACGCACGAGCCCTGTCAGGTTGAACAGGATCATCAACAGCATCAGCGCTGCGGGGATAACATAAACCACCAGTAAAAGCTGTGGCCCCCATGCCGCAATAATTTCTTCACTGAGAAACGGCAACATCCTGCCTGCTGGCTCTGCGCTATCCGTTGCGCCAGACGCAGTCTGCCCGGCCCCTAACAAGTCCACTTCCGTGACGAGGTCCCGGATCTGCCGGTCTTCCTCTGTCAGCACGGCGGCCCCGGACGCGCCGCCCTCGCTCAGCGGCATCACGGAAAGCCCCGGCAGCAACAGGCTTGCCGGCACGAGCAGTAGCAATGCAACAAACCCACTATGCACCATGAAAGAGCGATCAGCCGCAGAACGCATCCGCAACAGCCACAGGACAAACATCACCAGCGCTGCCACGACGACAGATTTCACGGCCAGTTCCAAAGCCCACAACATCATGACTTGCCCCCTTTTTCGTCACTGGACGGATCACCACCCGGATCATTACTGGCGCGCGCTCGCGCAATCATCTCTTCCAGTTGTTCAATCTCGCCATCTTCCAGTCTGTCCGACATGCCGATCAGGGCCGAGGCCGCATTCACTGCCGAGCCACCAAAAAACGTGCCCACGATTTTCTGCAACGCCGTCTGCCGCGCCGTATCTTCGGGGATCTTTGGCGCATAAACAAAACCCCGTCCCTCGCGTTTGCGGCTGACATAGCCCTTGCCTTCCAGCCGCGAGAGCATGGAGCGCACAGCCTGTGCACTGACGGTTTCAGACAACCCTTCACTGATCGCCGACGGGCTCATGGCCCCGCGCTCATAAAGAAGCGTCACGATTTCGCGTTCCCGCGGCGGCAGATGGTCAAGCATGGTCGAACCTCAAAGCGCTACATTTGTCGCGATGCTACAAATGTAGCGGATAAAGTCAACCCCCTCCCTCTCCAAAGCCCTCTAAAGCCGGGCCTTGCCCTGCGCGACCTGACTGCATACCCTGCGATCAAGGGCGCAGAGGAGGACTTTCATGAAAACGATCATGTCCATTGTTATCATCGTTTTACTCAGCTTTATCGTGCATGAGGCTGCCCACTTCGCCATGGCCCTTGCCCTCGGATATGAGGCCACCGCCACCATCAACCATGTGCGGACGGTCGGCCCTGTTGAGCCCGGCCACGCGCTGTTGATCGCCGCCGCAGGCCCTGCCCTCACTTACGCCCAGGGCATCATAGGCTTCCTGATGGCGCGCTCCGGCGCCTCCATGATTGGCCTGCATCTTGTCATGGTTGCAGCCTTCCAGCGTGTCTTCGCCGCGATTGTCAGCGTCAATAACCCCAATGACGAGATGCGGATCAGCCTTGATCTTGGCCTCGGGCAATGGACGCTTCCTGCCATCATCGCCGGGTCATTACTCGTCCTGATGATACTCAGTGCCCGCACGGTCAAACCCGGCTGGATATACATCTTGTATGCCTGGCTCGGGCTCAGCATCGGCTTTTCGCTTGTCGTCTTTGGAGAGCCATATCTGCCTGCCATCCGGCTTTGAAAAGCAACCTTGCAAAGCCATCAGAAACTGACGACAAAAGCACCATGGAGAATGACTGGAAAGACTGGCAGACGCCGCCTGGCGGCACCGGGAACAATCTCGACTCCGCCGCCATTGGTGCCCTCGCCCATCTCTATCGCGGCGAGGTCTACCGCTCGACCATCTGGCGCACCCGTCTTGACACAACGACCAACTGGTCCGTGGTCACGCTGGGGCTTGCCATGTCGATCAGCTATGCCAGCCCGGAAGCCTCCCCCCTGCCCCTGCTGCTCGTCGGTATCCTGATTTTCATGTTCCTGATACTGGAAGCGCGCCGCTATCGCTATTTCAATGTCTGGCGCGCCCGGGCCCGCTGGATCGAGACCAATTTCTATGCGCCCATGTTGCTGCGTTCCTCAACGCCGGAGCCAGGCGAGTGGCAGGATGTTTTGGCACGAGACTATCTGGCCCCGCAATATCATATCGGCTTCTGGCGCGCGCTTGGCCGTCGCCTACGCCGCAATTATATGTGGATACTGAGTTTTCAAGCCATTGCCTATTACGGCAAGATCATCATTCATCCTACACCGCTGGAAAGCTTCGGACAGATCTTCTCAAGGATGGACCTCGGGCCTGTATCCGGCGTGATCGTCTTCTTCATCGGCATCGCGCTTCATGTCAGCTGGA
>JALEGJ010000059.1 GCA_022763115.1 Aquisalinus sp. | reverse complement strand
GCGGACCGGGAATTGTCGCAGCTGGAAGGGGCAAACCTGTCAGCTGATCTGGCGGCGGATTATGATTACTACCGCGCCCGGGTGAGCGAGGGGCGGCAGACCTCACGCTTCTCCGGACAGTTTGTCGCCGGTCTTGGGTACGATGACACGGTGCTCGGTACGCTGAGTGACTTTTTCGGCTTCGTGAATGCCGAGAGCGATATGTCCGGTATTTTCAGCGGCAGCGTTCAGTTCGAAAAGGACCTGAGCGATGTGCGCGATGTGCGGTTCGTGGCGGGCGTGCAGGCGTTCACGAAACAGTATTTCGACTTCGACCAGTTCAGCTATTCGATCCTGGCCGGTAATGTCGGGCTGGAAGGCACGCTTGGCAGCTATGATGTTGGCGGCGCCGTGACGGCGCGGACCACTTACGTGGATGGAGATCAATATCTGACTGCAACTGGTGTGCGTGGACGGATCAGCCGCGATGTTTCGGCGGTGACGACCATCGGCCTTGAGCTGGTTTATGATGATCTTGATTTCGATAATATCGAGGTCAATGGCTTCCAGACCTTCGGTGAGACCGGACGCAGCGGCGAGGAGATTGCCGGGGTCGTCAGTCTCGAGCACAGATATACGCCGCGTCTTGCGGTGGGTGCGCAGCTTGGCCTGATCGAGCGCAAAGCGGACCAGCAGGCATTTGAATATGACGGCTGGAGCGCTGGTGTGTCGCTGGACCGGGAATGGGGCCGTGGCACATACTCGGAAGTCGATTATGCCTATCAGCAGCGGGATTATTCCGGCCAGTTTGTTCAGCGTGAGGAAGACCTCCACTATATCCGGGCCAGCCTCGGTGCGCCGCTTAAAACAATTCTTGGCGGTGGTGACGGTGCAACCTTGCAGGAGCTTGAAGCGCTGACCGTGGAAGGCTCGATCTTTCATGAGCGACGCGATGCTGACGCACCGTTCGGGGCGCAGTTCTTTGAGTATGACAACACCGGCGCGCAGTTGCGCTTCGTATGGGGGTTCGGCCAATGAGAGAGACGATGAAAACAGCTTTTGGTAAATTCGCTCTTGCGAGCCTTGGCTCCGTGTTGCTGATGTCCACGTCTGCACTTGCGCAAGGCGTCGATGTTGGCGTGAACGCAGCGGTGCGTAATCAGGTCACGTTGCAAAGCGGCGCGGAGGCGGCCCGGCCTGCGGTGCCTGCGCAAAGTGTGTTTCTTGGCGATGCGGTTGTTTCTGGCGCAGATTCTGCCTTGCAGATCCTGCTCAAGGACGAAACCGTGTTCACGGTTGGCGCCAATGTAGACATGACCATTGATGAGTTCGTGTACGACCCATCTGCACAGAGCGGTTCTCTGGCCGCGACCGTGAAGAAGGGCGCCTTCCGGTTCATGTCCGGCAAGATTGCACAGGCCAACCCGGAAGACGTGACGCTGGTGACGCCAACAGCCAATATCGGGGTGCGAGGCACCGTGCTGGATGTTGTGGTCGGCACGGAAGCGCTCGACGCCGCCCGGCAGAGTGGCATTGATGCGGCGGCAGCCGGTGATGGCGCAACGCTGGTGGTGTTGCGTGGGCCGGGCCGTGAACAGTCCGGTCTGAACAAGGATGGCGGTGCTTCCGTCACCTCTGGCGGCAACACGGTGACCTTGTGGAAAAGTGGAACGGCAGTGTTTGTACCGCGTTCCGGCGGTCAGGTGTTTGGCCCGTTCCGTTTCGATGACGGCCTGTTCTTCTCTGTGGCCGGTGACGTAGGGACGGAAGTCAGCGGTGACAGTCAGCGCCCGCCACGGGATTTGAGGCCTGTTATTCGCGATACGCCTGATCTGCGTGACTTGCGTCGCCCGCCACCTCCAGGCGGTCCTGGCCGCAAGCCATGTCCGGGTGAGTGCCCGAACAATCAGGAAGATGCGTTTGGCGGGGATACCGGGTCGAACTTCTAAACCTGTTTCACAGAGTTATCTTTACTGCTTCGCCGCCTGGATGATCCGGGCGGCGAAGTTTTTTATGGGGGGTTGCTGATCTTCCCGAAGTTGCCGGTCACTGATCGCAAGATTGAGGCTGCCGCCCCAGGCCATGTTGAAATACCCGGCCGTGCCCGAGAAGGGCACGAGAAAGCCTTCCGGTAACGGATCACCATTAATGAGCGCGAAGGCCGATTTGCCAGCGAGCCTTTTGCCAATGGCTTTTCCGGTTTCCGTCAGGTCTGTCAGGCGGTCGAAAGTGAGCTTGAGCTGTGCGCTCATGCTATACCAGTAAACGGGTGTGACAAAGATGATGACTTGTGCCTTGTCCATGGCTACTGCCACATGCTGAAAGTCATCCGCCTCGTGACGATGTTCATAATCATAAGGCGCGATGGATAATGTGCCCAAATCCAGAAGGTTGCTTGCGGGCAGGTACTCACGGACAGCCTCCACGAGGGCATGTGTGTTGCCCTGCTGGCTGCTGGTGCCGAGCAGGAATAGGACCTTCTCTTCTGCCTCAGACATAGAGATTCTTCTCTTCGGGGATGTCACTGAAGTATTCGACGAACTCAAACTCCAGCCCTTCTCCGTCAAGATAATAGACATTGCGGCGATGCGGATGATCCTCACCCATATGGTCAGGCTCAAAGCCGGCAGCGCGCAGACGCTCAATCAGCCGGTCAAGGGACGGGACCTCGAAGCCGATATGAGCAAGGCCCGGCGCGTGACCTTTCAGGTCGCGCTGTTCACCGACGGCATTATCGTTCAGGGTGAGATAGAAATCATCATCACCGAAATGCAGCCAGTTTTGAGGGTGGCCATACCAGGGGCGGGAGCCTTCACCGCGCACGCGCCAGCCTGGGAAGGCGGCTTTCAGGAAGCCCAATGTGGGTTCCATGTTTCTGACGGCCAGATTGATGTGTTCGAGTTTCGGCATGTCGTTCCTCCTATTTAGAAAAGGTATTTCTTTCTTTAATGGGACTTGTTTTATAAAGCAATAGCTTTTATAAAAAATCATGCATGATGATGTCTCCACCCCATCCGCGCCTGCCTCGACGCGCAGTGCCATTCTGGATCGCCTGAAGCGAGAGGGCGAGCAGTCAGCAGCTGACCTTGCCCTGCAACTCTCGCTGACGCCGATGGCGGTGCGCTTGCAGCTTTATGATCTGGCGGAAGAGGGACTGGTTGAGGCGCGCTCTGTTGCTGCTGGGCGCGGACGCCCCACAAAACGCTGGCAGTTGACGCAAGAGGCGGCCCGGTTGTTTCCGGATGCTCATCAGGGATTGGCCGTTGAGTTAATCAACTCCGTGCAGAGCATATTTGGGCCGGAAGGCTTGCAGAAAGTGGTGGACCGCCATTCTGACAGTCAGCGCAAGGCGTATACTGCTCTGGTATCCAGCGCCAAAACCACGGCTGAGCGTGTCAAAAGACTGGCAAAGGCACGCACTGACGAAGGGTACATGGCGGAGGCTGTGCGAGAGGGCCGTGACTGGTTGCTGATCGAAAACCATTGCCCGGTCTGTTCCGCGGCGAAGGCATGCACTGGCCTGTGCGCCAATGAACTGAAAGTGTTTCAGGATGTGCTCGGGCCTGAAGTGACCGTGGCGCGCGAAGAACACATTCTACGGGGTGCCCGACGCTGCACGTATCGCGTTACCCAAGGGCGTGATCGTTGAGTTGAGCCTACGCGACACGATCAGATCACGATAAAATCATCAAGCCCTAAAATGGTTACATCCCGGATTACCAGTTGATCGTCACCAGAGGTGAAAATGACATCTCCGCCGCTTTCCGTCATAAGTGCAGTTGCTTCAGTCACATTTGCAAAACCGAAAGAGGACAGATCGAGAAAATCAGTATCGGTACCAGTTGTCACGAAATCGCCAATCTCTGCTTCTTCATCACCGACATTGAAGATGAACGTATCAGCGCCCCGACCGCCAAACATGATATCCTGGCCAATGCCGCCATCGAGACTATCATTACCGTTGCCGCCGAAGAGGCTGTCATTACCCGTGTCGCCGAAAATCTGGTCGGCTCCATCATTGCCACGTAATTCGTCGTTACCGGCATTGCCATTCAGGGTGTCATCACCTTTGAAGCCTTTGAGCAGGTCGCTGCCGGCGCCACCCAAAAGTGTATCATCGCCGCTTCCGGCCATAAGCTGATCAGCGCCATTGCCACCGGAAAGAAAATCATCGCCGCCGCCTGCGGAGATAATGTCGTTTCCTTCACCGCCAATCAGATCGTCTCTGCCGCCAAAGCCAAAGAGAAAGTCGTTACCCTCTGCGCCATCAAAAATGTCACGGGATGATGTGCCGCGAACGATATCATCACTCAGGGAACCAAGGAATCGTCCGGCTGTCAGAAAATCAATATTATTCACGTTACTGACGGTAACCCCCGTCAGGTTCAATACCGCATTAGAGGCCGCAGCTCGCAGTGCGTCACCATTCCCAATGAAAAATTCGACATCTTGCGTAAAGAAACGATCGAAAAGAAATGCGCCACTGCTTTCTATCAATTGTATTGTGTCAGTCCCGTTACCACCATTTATATTGGTGCGCTCATCACCAGTAATGTTCAGCATGAAGGTATCGTTGCCATCGGCACCAAACAGATCATCAAACCCGGCACCACCAATTATGATGTCATCCGAAATGCCACCTGCAATGATATCGTTACCATCGCCACCATTTATGCTGGTAACTCCGGTAAGGTCAGCGCTGCCAAAAATTATACCGTCATCGCCGTTTGTGCCGATGACAGCATTTCCGTTCCCGGTAAAGTGCTCGACTTGACTGAGGAACAGGCTGTCGAAGACCACATCTCCTTCCCGGTCGGAGACATCAAAAGTGTCTGTGCCGTCTCTGCCATCAAAATTTACATCGGTGCGACTGCTCTTGAACAGGTCGTCACCATCCAGACCGATAAACCGGCGAATAGTGTCTGCGCCATCAACAACATCATCGAAGTCTGATCCTGTAATGCTCTCAATGCTGACGAGTCTGTCACCTTCAGCATCGCCACCGGTTAAGGTGTTTGTTGTCAAATCAATTGAGACTCCGGAAAGTGATGTGAAGTATGAGGCTGTATCAATACCATCCTGACCGTTGAGCACATCTGCACCGCTGCCGCCGATTAGCGTATCATTGCCACTTGCGCCAACAAGGCGGTCATCCCCGGCATCGCCAAAAATAACGTCGTCACTGCCGCCGCCACGGATAATATCGTTACCGTCGCCGCCTGACAGTCTGTCCTCACCGAAATTGCCGAAAATCAGATCATCGCCCGCGCCGCCATCTATTGTGTCGTTGCCTCCAAGGCCGCGGATAACATCATCCTCATCTGTACCTGTAAGGATGTCGTCCTGATTTGTACCAGTAATATCTGCCATGGTGACCTCCATTAAGTCACACCCGGCGTAACACGAAAAAAGTCAAGTGGCTATGGGGTTTTATTTTTGCCCAATAAGTTTTTCTTGATTAATATTGCTGTACCTCAAGTAAAAACCACAAATTGGGTGGGTTGGATCACTAACCGCCGTATTGTTCCATGTCTTCGTCTGAGACATCGAAATTGGCGTAGATATTCTGGACATCATCGAGGTCTTCGAGGGCGTTCATGAGTTTCATGAGTGTACCGACTTTTTCGCCCGAGACTTCGATCAGGTTCTGTGGCTTCCAGATCAGCTTGGTGCTCTCGGCATCCTCGAACCTGTCTTCAAGGGCTTTGGCCACATCCATGAGATCTGTGTCGGCAGTGTAAACCGTGTGGCCGTCTTCTGAGCTCTCCACGTCATCTGCGCCGGCCTCAATGGCGGCTTCCATCATCTCGTCTTCGGAGGCCTTGTCGGCCGGATAGATGATCTCGCCTACACGGTCGAAGCCGAAGGAAACAGCGCCGGTCTCGCCCATATTGCCGCCGTTTTTGGAGAAGGTGGAGCGAATGTCTGAGGCGGAGCGGTTGCGGTTGTCGGTCAGGGCCTCGACGATGATGCCGACGCCTTCCGGGCCGAAGCCTTCATAGCGGATTTCCTCGTAATCTTCGCCGTCTGCGGCGCTCGCCTTGTTGATGGCGCGCTCGATGTTGTCCTTCGGCATGGACTGGGATTTGGCGTTCTGCACCGCAAGGCGCAGGCGCGGGTTCATGTCCGGATCGGGCATCCCCATCTTGGCGGCAACCGTGATTTCCTTGGACAGGCGGGAAAACAGTTTGGAGCGGGCTTTGTCCTGCCGGCCTTTACGGTGTTGGATGTTTGCCCATTTGGAATGTCCGGCCATGCCGCGCCTCTTTTGGTTGTCGGGTTCAGATCAGGAAAAGAGGCCTTTACCGCGAGGGGCAGGCTGTTTCAAGAGGCGAAAGGCGGTGTGGTTTACCCGGCTTTCCGGCCCCGTCGACGCCAGGCAACGACCAGCGTGATGAGGCTGAGAAGCGCGCAGATGTAAAAGAGCGTGAGCTTGGCGGGCGTGAGATAGGCTTTGGTCCAGAGGAGATCCAGATTGCCAGTCAGCAACTGCACCTGGACGAAACCTTCCGTCAGGTCTGTGACAATGACGGCGATGGCTGGCAGGGTGAAAAGAGGCCCGAGAAAACGCAAGGCCAGACCGAAAAACAGCGCCCCGTAGGTCAACGGATAAGCCACATCGAGCGTTGCGGTGGTCCAGACATGGACCCGCCGCTGCGTTTCGCTCATGGCATCAATATGAGCCCGAATGAAATCGGGGTCGCTGAACTCGTCAATCACCTCGAATTGCCAGACCAGCATGATGATACCCAACCCGATGGTTTGCAGAATAAATAATCCGAACAGCCACCACAGAGTCGAAGTCTTTTACAGCCAGCCCGTCACCTCAGCCTCTGGCGAAGCGTTTGACGACAAAGATCAGCATGATGAGCAGGAAGAACACAGCGAAATAGCCGATCAGTTCCTGCAAGGACATGCGCATGACGGCGTTCCAGGATTCAATGGTCTGTGCTTCCCAGACCCCGAGAGAGAGCCAGCCGGGGGCTGTCAGCCAGTTCCAGAGATAGACAAACAGGCCGAGAAGGATGGTCGCCTCAAACAGCCAGCCAAAAATCGCGGTGACTTTCTGCATCCGTAAACCGGCAAAGATGGAAATGGCGATGATGGGCAGTAACACCACGAGGGACGAGCCCTGAAAGATATAGCCAACCGAATTGAAGATGTCGTTGAAGATTTCTGAAATCATGGGTCCCGCGCTCCTTTACCTTGCGTTAACCATACAGGAACGGGAGGGGCTTTTCATAGTTCCAAAAGTAGAAATTTTGCGGCTGACAGCCTGCTGGCCGCGTCAAAATGGCGATATTATCTACACTATAGTTGAACCCGAGGGACGGTATCGCGTTAAGCGGGATTGTGCGACGCACAAGAGTTGTGAAAGGTCGATCATGGGGCGGTCATCCACCATTGAGCAGATTTATGAGACTGTCGCGATTGACGATGAGGGGCGCGCCTGCCGCGACATTCCGGACAGTGCCTGCCGGGAAGAGCCGCGCAACTTTCTGACCCATGTGGGCGCGCTATCGCTTTCCAAATCTGCTGACGGGTTGATCGACCCGAAGCTGGTCCTCAGCTGGCTGATGACGGCTCTGGGGGCACCCGCCTATCTGCTCGGGCTGCTGGTGCCGGTGCGCGAGGCCGGTGCCCTGCTGCCACAACTGTTTACCGCCGGGGCCATTCGCCGCTTGCCGAGGCGCAAATTCGTCTGGGCGGCAGGGGCGTTTCTTCAAGGGCTGTCGGCCATGGCGATTGGTCTTGCTGCGCTGTTTCTGGAGGGCGCGCCGGCTGGATGGGTGATTGTCGGGTTTCTGGCGCTGCTGGCGGTGGCGCGCAGTGCCTGCTCTGTGTCGTACAAGGATGTTCTGGGCAAGACAGTTTCCAAATCGCGGCGCGGCAAGGCAACGGGTTTGGCGGGGTCGCTTTCTGCCGCAGCGATTATCATTTTCGGCCTCATGCTGACTTTTGAAATTGGCGAGCGTTTTTCGCTCGTGGTTGGGGCCCTGTTCGTGGCTGGCGGGTTCTGGATTTCCGGGGCAGTGCTTTTTGCCGGATTGCAGGAACATGCCGGGGCCACGGAAGGCGGCAAGGCTGCTTTCGGGGCGGCATTGGAGAACCTTTCTCTCTTGAAGGAAGACAGGCAGCTGCAGTTGTTCATTCTGGTGCGCGGATTGCTGACAGGCACGGCGCTGGCGCCGCCTTTCATGCTGGCCGCGGCGGCGGGCCAGAGCGACGGGCAGAATTTTGACGTGCTGGGTTACCTGTTGCTGGCGTCGGCTTTGGCCTCCCTTGTCAGCTCTTATATCTGGGGGCGGCTGGCTGATCGCTCCAGCCGCAAGGTGCTGCTCTTTACAGGAATAGTCGGCGCGATTGCGCTTGGCGGGACAGCGCTGTCCGGTTTTGCAGGCTGGCTGGCAAATGGCCTTCTGCTGCCGGCATTGCTGTTTGTACTGATGATTGCCTATCAGGGCGTGCGGCTGGGGCGCTCCACGCATCTTGTGGACATGGCAACAGAAGACACACGCGCAGCCTACACGGCGCTGTCAAACACCGTGATTGGTGTCGTCCTGCTGGCTGGCGGGCTATTCGGCGTGCTCGCCGCCGTTGCCGGGGCAGAGAGCGTGCTTGTGGTGATGGCGATCATGTCCGCCCTGGCGGCGCTGGCCAGCCTTGGGCTTGAGGAAGTGCAGGAAGACTGACGGGCGCATGCTTGCTGCTCTGAGTTTTCCATTTCTTTTATCGTCATCCCGTGTCTGCAGCGCATCACTGACGTGCCGCGCCGCGCACGGGATGGCGCGTTGAAGTATCTTCGTCATGGCTTTGAAAGATAAGTTTGTATGCTGTTATTTTTTTCCCAGCATCACCTTGGCGATGTCGCTGGCATGGATGGCGGTGGCGTCCAGCACGGGGATCGTGCAATCTGCCTGCTCAAGGATCATGCAGAGTTCCGTACACCCGAGGATAACACCGTCAGCGCCTTCAGCCTGATAGCGCCCGACCATGGCGGCCATATCGGCGCGTGATTCCGGCTTCACGATGCCTTCGACAAGTTCGTCAAAGATGATGGTGCCGATCATGTCCCGATCCTCAGTAGAGGGTGTTATGATCTGGCCGTCATGGCGTTTTGCCAGTTCGGGCTGGAAAAAGTCTCCACTCATGACCCATGGCGTGCCAGTTAGCAGGGGCTGGCGGACAGCTTTCTCCTGCATAGCCCGGGTCAGGCTGTCATGCATATGGATGACCGGCAGGCCGGTTGCCTCTGCAACGGTTGCTGCGCCCACATGTGTGGTGCCGGACGTGATAGCGAGGGCCTCCGCCCCGCCAGCCTTGAGGGTCTCGGCCCCCTTGACGACTTCGGCGATAAAATCCGCCCAGTTATTATTGTGGTAATGATGAATCATCACGCCATAGTCGAGCATGTAATACAGGACATTGGCAGAGTGCTGCCCGCCATGTTTTTGCCGCGCGGCAGCATTGAGGTGGCGATAGTATAGAATGGTTGCTTCCGGGCTGACGCCGCCGATCAGGCCTATGCGTTTCATGGCTGTGCTCACTGCTGATGCTTATTTGAGCGCACCCTCTAGCATAGTATCATCCAGCCGAAAATGAGTGCACCGGGCGAATTATTCTCTTGCCAGGGTAAGGAATAGTATTGCCTTGTGTGCCAGGAATGTATTGGGAGCATGGTATGCAAGTGACATACGAAGCGGCAGGCCCTGTGGCGATTGTGACGATCAACAGGCCCGAGCGCCGCAATGCGGTCGATCAGCAGACGGCGGAGGAACTGGTTGCGGCTTTTGAGCGGTTTGACGCAGATCCTGACCTGTCCGTGGCGGTGTTTACTGGCGCTGGTGGTACATTTTGTGCCGGGGCTGATCTGAAGGCGCTCTCAGAAGGGGAGCGCAAGACTGTCACTGAAGAAGGGAGTTTTGCGCCGATGGGGCCGTCGCGGATGCGCCTGTCAAAGCCGGTTATTGCGGCAGTGGAAGGGTTTGCCGTGGCTGGCGGTCTTGAACTGGCGTTATGGGCCGATATGCGCGTTGCTGGAAACTCTGCCGTGTTCGGCGTATTCTGCCGCCGGTTTGGGGTGCCATTGATTGATCTTGGTACGATCCGCTTGCCCCGGCTGATTGGCCAGTCGCGTGCTGCTGACATGATCCTGACCGGGCGGGAGGTGAGGGGGGCTGAAGCGCTAGACTTTGGCCTTGCGAACCGGCTGGTGCCGGACGGTCAGGCGCGCGCTGCTGCTGTTCAGCTTGCCACGGAAATTTCGGCTTTCCCGCAACTGTGCCTGCGTCATGATCGCCAATCAATGTACGAACAGTGGGATCTGTCAGAGGCTGAGGCGATCCGCAACGAGATGCGCCATGGCCTTAACACCATCAGTTCCGGCGAGACTTTGGCCGGGGCCAGCGCTTTTGCCGGCGGTAAGGGGCGGCACGGCAAATTCTGATCTATAAAAGAAGCCTTGACATTGTTGCGGTGCACAACGATGTAGAGGTCAAGATTATCCGGTCGACGCGTGAGCGGCCCGCCAAAGCAGAGACAACAGGGTCTTCAGACATCCTTAAGGTCCTCAAGGGCAAGATAGCCAGAGAACATCGCCTGCCTCGCTTTTTGATATGCGAGAGGCAAACAAAAGTTTCCCAATTCACGCGGGGTTCTGACGATGAGATGGCCCACAGGACAATCAGGTCCGGGGTGAATCAGCATCGTAACCGCAACCGTTCCGTAACCTGGCTGACCTTCAGCAGGTTATACGATTTGTACCGGCGTTTTTCACGCCGAAATGAAAGATATTATTTTGACACAGAGTAAAAACAATTTTGCCGACCTTGGCCTTGAGCCATCTATCCTCAAAGCCATTAAACAGCTTGGCTTTTCCGAGCCTACGCCCATCCAGCAGGAAGCGATTCCGCTTGTTCTGCAGGGCTGTGACATCATGGGCCTTGCCCAAACCGGCACGGGCAAAACAGCGGCTTTCGGGCTGCCCCTTGTTCAGCACCTGATGGATAATCACGATAAGCGAAAGCCAAAGTCTGTTCGTGCCCTGATTCTTGCGCCAACCCGTGAACTGGTCAACCAGATCGCCGGTAATCTGCGCGATTATGTGCGCGGCGGCCACATCAAGGTTCAATGCGTGGTTGGTGGTGCATCCATCGGTGTGCAGGTCAGGAACCTGTCGCGCGGGACGGACATTCTGGTGGCAACGCCGGGGCGCCTTCTGGACCTGCTTGACCGGCGTGCCCTGACTTTATCTGACACACGATTTCTGGTTCTTGATGAGGCAGATCAGATGCTTGATCTCGGGTTCATCCATGCCTTGCGCAAGATTGCTGCGCTTTTGGGGACACCGCGACAGACATTGCTGTTTTCTGCCACGATGCCGAAACAGATGGCGGAACTGGCCAAGACCTATCTGACAGACCCGGTGCGTGTTGAAACGGCGCGCCCCGGCAAGGCCGCAGACAAGGTGCGTCAGGTTGTCCATTTTGTCGATCAGCGCGGCAAGGCAGATCTTCTGAAATCCCTGCTGGCGCGCTCCCCGGATGAGAGTTCACTTGTTTTTGCCCGCACCAAGCATGGGGCAGAGAAACTGATGAAGCAGCTTGTTGCGGCCGGTTTTGCCGCTGGCTCTGTGCATGGCAATAAAAGCCAGAACCAACGCGAACGGGCCATCAAGGCATTCCGTAACGGGAATATCCGTGTGCTGGTCGCAACAGATGTTGCAGCACGCGGGATTGATATTCCCGGCGTTCGGTATGTCTATAATTTTGACTTGCCGGAAGTTGCCGAGAATTATGTGCATCGTATTGGCCGGACGGCACGGGCGGGCGCATCCGGGCAGGCGATCGCGTTCTGCAAGCCGGAGGACATACATCTCTTGCGCAATGTCGAAAAGCTGATGGGTCTGGAGATCAGCATCGCGAGCGGTGAGGTCCCCGCTGAAATGCCTGCGACTGCCACGGCTAAAAAACGCAGTCGTCCCAAGCGCAACAGAAATGCCGGCAAGCCGGACTGGAGCAAAAAGAGTGCAGCGCCGAAGAAGGGCGCCGCAGAAACAGGCAAGTACGAACCGGTCATGGAAGGCGATACCGCCGGGCATGGGGAGTCTGCTCGTCATAAGCCTTCAAAGGGCAAGAAGGCTTCTGCAGGCAAGACCAGATCCAACGCCAAGGCAAACACGTCACGTTTCGCCAAATCCGGCTCGGGCAAGCCAAAGTCGGCAAAGCCGGGGTCAACCAGAGCAAAAGGCGGCAAGCCAGGATCAGGGAAATCTTCCTCGCCTGCGCGTGGTCGACACCGTTCCGGTGGCAGGGCCGCCGCTTGAGGTATCAATGATCGTCTCGCGTGACACTTGCGGGACCAGGTTGACCGCCTGTTCTTTATCGACCAAGCTTCAAACTCGTTTGGAGTTTAAGGTCGTGAAAAAACAGTTTCTTACCGCGTTTGTCAGTGCACTTGTGATGGGCTCAGCGGGTGCCTATGCGCAGGGCACATCCAATGCCATGCCGGGCGCTGCCATTCAGCCGGATGACATCATCATGCGAAACGGCGTTGATCTGAGCCAGGTTGTTCAGGTTGCTAATGTTTCCGGTATCGCCACTGCCCGGATCGAACAGACTGACTTCGGAGAAATTGTTATCTTTGACGCCGGTGCCGGTGGCCAGTTCTTTGCCACGACATTTGGCTGTGATGGCGGTGTCTGCCCGGGGTTGCATTTTGTGGCCCTCATTGATGGACAGGGCACGGACCCCGCGACAATAGACTTTAACGGTTTCAACGCACAGCGCCC
This sequence comes from Aquisalinus sp., assembly GCA_022763115.1. Taxonomy (GTDB): domain Bacteria; phylum Pseudomonadota; class Alphaproteobacteria; order Caulobacterales; family Parvularculaceae; genus Aquisalinus. The sequence continues at coordinate 16,881 of JALEGJ010000059.1, read as the reverse complement.
ACAGGGAAATGCGGGATATGCGCCAGACACTGGCGAGATAGGCATTCAGCGGCTGATCACCACATTCAATGGCGTAACGGCAGGTGGTCTCGCTGGCGAGATTGGTACTTTCATGGGCTATGCGTCCTCGTTTATTGAGTGGTATGCCTCGCAGAACCGGGTTGTGGCCGCTTCTGCGATAAAAGACTTTGAACCTTTGGTGCCGTCCAAGATTGATAATCAGCCTGCAGAGAGCAAGGGCCTTGAGGGCACCGCTGATCTCGGTCTGCTCATTGGCAGCCTTAAAAACGCCGAGTTGCTGACGGATGAATCTTATTTTCGAGGCGAGTAGCAGCGCTTCACTAGAAGCGCTGAAGCAGGCGTTCCAGATATTCAATTTCGTCGCGAGAAAGTCCGGGCTCTGACAGGCGCTGGCGCAAGCGTTCGACCAGTTCCCGGGCGCGCTCCGGATCGCTGAGATCAGGAATGCCGATGGCATTACCGGGCACGGCTGCGCCGTAAGGGCGACCAAGAGGGTCAACCTCGGCTGGTGTGCCGTCAACATTTTCGGCAAAGCCCTGCTCGTTCTGTCCGTCCTCGCCTTCATACTGTGCCCGCATGACTTCCTCGGCAATCCCTTCAGCGCCGCGCCGCAGGGCGTCGAGCGCACCTTCCTGCGCCTGGCTCGCCATATTCGGATTATCAGCAGAAAGACCTTCCACGGCTTCGTTCATGAAGTCCCGCGCTTCTTCAAAGGCGCGGCGAATGTCCTCGCCATTTTCGCTCGCGTCAACATCGCCCAGGTCTTCCAACACGTCTGACAATTCGTCAGCCAGCGCCTGCTGGTCGCGCCGCAAGTCACCCGGTGAGCGGGCACCAGTGCCAGTGCCATCAAGGCCAAACTGCTCGCGCAAGGCATCGAATGTTTCGTCCGCCAGTTCCCGCTGGCGTCCGATCAGTTCACCCGCTGCGCCCATGCTCTGGCTGCCGGGACCGCCACCTGCGGCGCCGTTACCGGGCTCGCCACTACCGGCTTCACCGTCTCCACTTTGGCCCTGCTGACCACTGCGGCCAGTTGATCCGTCACCGGAACTTTGGCCGCTGATCTGGAGGTTTTCCAGCATCTGCTCCAGCGAGGAGAGCATCTGACGCGCGGCATTATTGGCCCCTGATTGTGTCAGATCGTTGATGGAATCGAGCATCTCATCAAGATCGCTCTGGCCGAGTTCCTCACTCGGGGCTGATTGATCGGCGACTGCCTGTCCGGACTCTGCTAGGGCCTGAATGTAGTTCTGCATGGCAAGGCGCAAATCCTCGACCAGGCTGGCGATTTCACCGGGAGGCGCGCCGCGCTCCAGTGCCTCGCGCAAGGCGGATTGGGCTGCTTCAAGGGCGCGACGGGCAAGTTCCAGCGCCTGATCTTCCAGTTGCAGGGCCAGTGGCCAGAAGCTGTCCACAACGCCGCGAACTTCCGTCAGCGTCGCTGCATCGCCGCTGCCAGTCCCGCTGGTCATGCCGACATTGAGGTCAGTGGATTGCTGTAACATGTCCCAATAGGCGGTGCGCAAGAGCAGGTAGTCCACTGGCCGGTCAAAAAAGCGGTCCGGGGCAAGGGTGAGCGCGCCAAGCGCACGCGTTGCATTGCGCCAGTGCTCTGGTGCCACGGCAAGGTTACGGCGTTCAAAGATGACGGCTTGCGCAAGCGGGTTGAAAAACTCCCGCTCCGGCAGCGTGATTTTTTCGCTTAAGGTTTCGCCGACATTGCCAGCGCCATCCGTCACTTCCAGCCGGATCAGTACATCCAGTCCAGCCCATGGGTGGTCGGTGAGATCAATGTCCACGGTGCGCGGCCCTTCGATGCCGGTGACCGTCGTGACGGAGACGCGCTCGGCGCTTGTCAGTGCCTCGCGCGAAAGTGCCGGGGCATCAAGTGGCCGGGGTTGTTCGGGGTCCAGGGTCATTTTGGCGGTGGCGGCAGTGATGCCGTAATCATCGCGGATTTCCACAACCATGAGTACACGGTTTTCTTCCGTGACAGATGGTGCTTCGCGAAAGACAACGCTTGGCGGGCGGTCCGGCGTGACGACAACCGGCCAGCTGCTTTTGCGTCCCTGAACAGACAGAACGATGGCGCTGTTTGCGGTCAGTTCTGTTTCCCCGATCAGGGTGTTGTCGGTGTCTTCCAGACGGGTGCGTGTGCGCCCGTCCGTGGTATGAATATCAATGCGGCCTCGACTGAAGCCCCGGCTGCCGGCGATCCGCGCGTGGAGGACAGAGCCCTGGGGCACGTTGATCTGGTCACCATTGCCTTGTGGCGGGCTGGCGGATTGCAGCAGAACCACGGGTGCCTTGCCGGTATAGCCGGGCGGGTCAATCCACAGATCAACACTGACCGGCGCATTTTTGTTCATTTGCGGCGATAGCCCCATGGCAAGGCGCGGGGCCATATCGCCCCAGGAGATAAAGAGCCCGAATGCCATCAGCAGGATGATGGCGTAGCGCAAACCCCATGGGTCGCGCTGGTCAGCCGTGATGCTGCGCGCCTTGCCGACACGCACATCCTGCCCGAGGTCCCGCATCCGCGCGAGGTGCGCCTGCCAGAGCGGGTTATCTGCCGAGGCGGTGCCGCTGAAAGGGCGATCTTTCAGGGATTGCAGCGGCGCGTGTGGCAGATTGCTGTCCAGTTCCAGGCGGTGCAGGGCGTAGGCCTCTGTCGGCCAGGTAAGGCCTGAGAGATCCCGCACCAGGCTGTAGACGGTGAAACCGATCAAAGCCCCAAGCACGGCATAATGCATCACGCCCGGCATCACCTGCCATAGATCAAACAGGCTGATGAGCAGGAACAGGCTGATGGCCCCCAGCGCTGGCAACAGGGCAGGCCAGAACTTCTCGGCAAACAGCGTTATCTGTGCACGCCGTATCTTCCAGCGGTGGGCCGGTTGTATCTGACTGTTATCTGCAGGCACTGGGTTTACCATAGAGGACTTACTTAGCGTGTCGGCCATGCGGCGTCGATTTTCTTTTCCGTCATGCCGTCGACCTTTCCCCTTGCAAGGCAAGCCGAGCGGTTAACATTAACGGGCCTCATTTAGGCCCGGCTCTTGCAGACTTTATGAAGGAAACATTAACAGGATAACACCGGACGCCCTTTATGAGCTCTACTGCCCCCACAGCCGCGCCTCATGCCCCAAAGTCGAACACCATTCGTCGCAGATGGTCCCGGATTCGGGAATTTGCCAAAGCGGCACGGGCCGACAGGCAGCTCTTTCTGGCCTCGGCAATCCTTGCGGTGGTCTATAATCTGGTCGGGGCGCTGGACATTATTTCTACCGTGGCAGGTCTGCAAGCGCAGTTAGGCGAGGAAGCCAACCCGTTTGTGCGGCTTCTCATGGATAATCTCGCCAATGGCTGGATCCTGGCGAAGCTGGCACTTCAACTGCTGGTCACCGTGATGATCCTGTGGTTCCCGCATCGGCTGGTGCTGATGATCTTTACCGTGCCCGTCGCCGTGACGGCGATGGTGGTCTGGAATAATTTGCAGATCGCAGGAATGTTTTAAGTCATTGATAGCTTTTAGCTATTGATTTGATGGGAATCAATCGTTTTCATTGTAATTCCGATTCGGACACATATTTCTCGACCGTACGAGTTATGGAGATAATCTCCGCAACGTCCAGAAAAAGGATTTATCATGAATACCAAGCGTTTCACGAGTATCAGCAGCGTTGCTGTCATTGCCATGGTGGGAACTATCGGCTGCGCCAGCGCAGGTTCCATGAAAGACATTACCAAAGATGACGTTATTGCTGCCCAAACAGAGTGGGGCAACGGTATCGTTGCTATTTCCTCTGTGCACAGCAGTGGTGGCGATTATGAAGCTCGCGCAACCGAGCATATCAACACGCTTTATGCCTATGGCGATACAGCTGTGATGTTCAAGCCAACACTCGCAGCGGAAGACCAGTTCCGCGAAACCTTTGACGAAGCCCTTTCCTACTTTATTGGCCGGGAAGGCACAGAAGATGGTGGCTTTGCGATCAAGGGCTGGACGAATGTGCGCTGGGAAAACAATGCTGTCTATACAGACAAGGATTCAGCCATGGCCATGGGCAACTACTTCTTCACGGGCCCTGACGGGTCAGAAACCAAGGTTGAATATACATTCGGCTATGTCGTGGACGACGAAGGCGACCTGAAAATAAACCTTCACCATTCCTCCCTGCCATACTCGGCTGAGTAGGTCAGGCTTTAATCAGTGTTTAAGAAGCCAGCCAGCGACATCGCTGGCTGGTTTTCTTTTATAAAGCATTTCAAGGTTGCTTGCCTGACAATCAAAGCCAGTCCGGAACTGACTCCATGGCCAGAATTTCTTCCGTAGTGGGGCGTTTGCGGATGACCGCGTATTTGTCGCCATCCACCAGCACCTCCGGCACCAGCGGACGTGTGTTGTATTGTGATGCCTGCACCGCCCCATAAGCTCCGGCGGTGAGGAATGCGACAAGATCGCCTTCCTCCAAAGGGGGTAGCTGTCGCTGGCGGGCAAAAGTGTCACCGGTTTCACATACTGGCCCCACCAGATCATAGCTGACCTTTTCTTGCTGTTTGGCAGGTTCGCGGATTGGGATCACGTCGTGCCAGGCATCATAAAGGGCAGGCCGGATCAGGTCATTCATGGCCGCATCAAGAATCAGGAAGCGGCGACTTTCGCCTTCCTTGTTGTAGATGATGCGGGAGACCAGAAGCCCCGCATTGCCAGTAATCATCCGTCCGGGTTCAAAAATCAGTTGCACATCCAGAGGCCCGGCAATGCGTTTTATCATTTCGGCGTAGTGTTCCGGATGAGGCGGAGTGCTTTTATCGTCCCCATGCTGATAAGGCACACCAAGGCCACCGCCGAGGTCCAGCCGGGTGATCTGGTGACCATCCTCGCGCAAGGTGCGCACAAGGTCTGCGGTGCGGTTGAACGCTTTTTCAAAAGGGGCAAGGTCCGTGATCTGTGAGCCGATATGGACATCGACGCCTTTTATGGAGATCCCTTGAAGACTGCCCGCCAGATTATAGACCTCTCTTGCCTGTGCCCAGGGGATGCCGAATTTGTCTTCGGCCCGGCCAGTGGAAATCTTGTCATGAGTGCCAGCGGCAACATCGGGGTTGATGCGCAAGGCAATCGAGGCGGATGTGTTGTGGCTCAGGGCAACATCATTCAGAACCTGTAATTCGGGTACGGATTCCACGTTAAACTGATGAATACCTGTCTTGAGCGCGGCGGCCATTTCATCGCGGGTTTTGCCGACGCCGGAAAAGACGATCTTGTCAGCCGGGATGCCCGCTTTCAGGGCGCGTGCCAGTTCCCCGCCCGAGACAACATCGGCACCGGCGCCTTCCTTTTGCAGGAGGGTCAGTACCGCAAGGTTGGAAAGGGATTTGACCGAGAAGGCGACCAATGTGTCGCAATCGTGAAATGAGTCGGCAAAGACACGGTAATGGCGCCGCAAGGTCGCCGCCGAATAGCAATAGAACGGCGTGCCCACATCGCGCGCAATGACGTCGAGAGAGACATCTTCCGCATGGAGATGACTGGCGCGGTATTCGAAATGATGCATTCGGATCAGCCGTCCTGATTGTCCTGTTGTTCCTGCTGTTCACCCGGCAAAGGCGGGCGGACCAGATCGGTTTTCTTGCCACAGGCTGTCAGCACGAAACAGGCGAGCAGTGTGAGGGTCAGTAGTTTCATGATCCGGTTCCTTCCAGTTCTTTCAGCCAGCGCTCTGCCTGCTGCCGGACATTTTCCGGTGCTGTGCCGCCAAATGATATGCGGGACGCTACCGAGTTTTCGACACTGAGGACAGAGAAAATATCGCCGCTCACGTCAGCGTGTACGGATTGTATCTCTTCCAAAGTCAGGTCGGGCAGGTCGCACCCTTTCTTCTCGGCCATCGCGACAAGCGCGCCTGTCACGTGGTGGGCTTCCCGGAATGGCAGGCCGAGCGCCCGCACGAGCCAGTCGGCGAGGTCCGTGGCAGTTGCGAAACCGCTGGCTGCTGCGTCGCGCATCGCGGGTTTGTTGACTGTCAGGCTTTCAATCATGCCGGTCATGGCGGCCAGGCACAGGGCGAGAGCATCAATCGCGTCGAATGTCTGTTCCTTGTCTTCCTGCATGTCCTTGGAATAGGCGAGGGGCAGGCCCTTGAGCATGATGAGAAGGCCGTTCAGGTCGCCGATGATGCGGCCCGCCTTGGCCCGGCAAAGCTCCGCTGCATCCGGGTTCTTTTTCTGCGGCATGATGGAAGAGCCGGTCGAGAAATCATCCGACAAGGTGACGAAAGAAAATTGTGCTGATGACCAGATTACGATTTCTTCTGCCAGACGCGAGATATGCGTTGCGCAAATGGCGGCAGCACCGAGCAGTTCGGCGGCAAAATCCCGCGCGGAAACGGCATCAAGGGAATTGGCCATGGGGGCGTCGAAGCCTAGTGCCCGTGCTGTCGCGTCGCGATCAATCGGAAAGGATGTGCCGGCGAGGGCGGCGGCGCCGAGCGGGCTTGCATTGAGGCGTTTGCGCGCATCCTGAAAGCGGCCCCTGTCGCGGGCGAACATTTCGACATAGGCAAGGCAGTGATGGCCGAATGTTACCGGCTGGGCTGACTGCAAATGGGTGAAGCCCGGCATGATGGTGTCAGCGTGTTGCCCGGCGCGTGTTGCAAGGGCGCGTTGCAGGGCACCAAGGGCCGTGTCCAGATCATCACAGGCCTGACGGCACCAGAGACGGAAGTCAGTGGCGACCTGATCGTTGCGGGAGCGGGCAGTGTGCAGCCGGCCAGCCGGGGCACCGATGATTTCTTTCAGGCGGGCCTCGATATTCATGTGAATATCTTCCAGCGCCGCAGAGAATGAAAAGCTGCCGCTCTCTATTTCACTCTCGATCTGTGTCAGGCCGCGATCAATCTCGGCGACATCAGCGTCAGAGATGATGCCTTTGGCGGCGAGCATCTGTGCGTGGGCGCGCGAGCCAGCGATGTCCTCTCGCCAGAGACGCCTGTCGATGTCGATGGAGGCGTTGATTTCCTCCATGATCGCTGACGGTCCGGCAGAAAATCGCCCGCCCCACATCTCATTGCCTGTTTTTTTTTCGCGCATGCTCTTATCTAAGGGTCACTAACAGCAATAGTGATAGAGCCGAACCAGATTTCCGCAATGCAAAATTCTCCTGATCCCTCGCCCAAGTCCTTCATTTCACAGCTTTTTCAGCCGCGCATGATGCTCATGATCTGGGGCGGCGTCGGTGCTCTGATCGTGTTATGGGTCAGCGTTTCCGCCATGATCCCGCAAGGCAAGCCCGGACAGGTGACCGAAATTGACCGCGACCTTCTGGTTGGCGAGATGGCAGACTTTGAACTGGCCTTTCCGCCGCGCGGCGCGCCGCTGACACGGTTTCAGGGACCAGACGGAGAGACAGAACTTGCGAGCTTCAAGGGCAAGACGGTGCTGGTCAATCTCTGGGCGACATGGTGCCCGCCTTGCGTCGACGAATTACCGTCGCTAGACGCCTTGCAGGCCGGGATAGACAGCGAAGATTTTGTGGTCGTGGCGATTGCCGCCGAGCCCCGCATGGAGGAGCGCGGCCCGCCATTTCTGGCGCGTCTTGGCGTTGAGAATCTCGGGCTTTATCACGATCCGCGCCTCGAATTTGTCAATACAACCCTTGGCGCCAATCCGACATTGCCTGTCTCAATCCTTTATGATGCGCGGGGGCGCGAGGTGGGTCGCCTGAATGAGGGCGCAGACTGGAACAGCCCGGAAGCTCAGGCATTGATTAAGGCCGTGATGGCCGGTCAGGACATTTCCTGAGACTGGTTTCCCAGACCGGCGTCACAAAAAATTCAAGACGCGTTCGCTTATCTGCCTTGGTTTCATTGCAGAACGGGCAAATAAGTGCCATTTGACCTATTGAGGGCGCAGTTAACTGTCACGAGGAGGATAGGATGACCCGACAAAACTCACTGAAATTGAAACTCATGGCTGCTACAGCAGCTTCTGCCTTGCTGCTCACAGCCTGTGGCGGTGGTGGTGAAACGGAATCACTTGATGCACCATCACCTGCGACGAAACCAGCTGAGGTTGAGCTGGGCGGCGAAAGCCCTATTTATGAGCCTTACAAGCTGACAGGGGCGAGCGCCCTGGATGTGGACGCATTCTTTGCCATGATGGGCGATGAGAATGATCCTGCCAATGTCAGCTATAATTCGGCAAATTTTGACGAAAGCATCGGCGCGACTGTGATTGAGCAGCTCACAACCACTGATGAAGACAGCACTTTCACCGTGGGCCGTATGGAACTTTATGGCGTCAACGAAGCGCACATTCAGGCATTGAAGGATACTGACGGGGCGGCAGCAAAAGACGAAGTCTTCCGCAAGGTGCGCATGTTTGATGTGACAGTCGCCGGCAATGGCGAGGAAGACGCTGGCGGCATCGTGACGATTGACGGGCTTGAAATTGATGGCCTGCGTCTTGGCGGCATGAGCCCTGATGACTCAGAAGCGCTGGGCGATGGTCAAGAATTCGCAGCGGCCATGAAAGCCTTTGATCTGGGAGCCATCTATATTGACGGTCTTTCCATGCAGGGCATTGAAACTGAAGGCACCGGCATCAGCATGGCTGTGACCGATATGCGCTTTGGCGGCATCAGCGCGGGCAAGTTTGGTCCGATCTCTCTGGAGAATATGGATTACACGATCACCCAGTCTGATGAAGCGAAAGCTGCGCTTATTGAAGCGGCTGACCCGCAGATGAAAGCCATTCTTTCCGGTCCCCTTGGTAATATCATCATGCCGGAAAAACAGCGCGCTACGATTGGCAGCATGACATTTGATGGCTTCAGCTTTGCCGGTCTTCTTCCTTATCTGGAAAGTGGTGAGAGCGCACCGCTGAGTGCTGATAATCTGTTGTCCGTCGGCAAATTGGAAGCGCGTGACGCTGAAGTTTACGTCAATGACAAGCTGGCTTCCACCACAGGCTATTCGGTCATGGAGCCAATTGACTTTGCCTGGCTGGTGCCGACACGGATCAAATCCTATTCAACGGATGTTGTCACAGACCTGACAGCTTATGTACCGGATGAGCAGCCGGAAATGCTGACCCTGTTCAAGGAAAATGGTCTTGATAATCTGACGGGGGAGAGCGAAATGCTCTGGACCTATGATGACGCGGCGGGTGATGCCAGCCTTGTCATCAATACGCAGACAGAAGGGTTTGCCAATTTTGATATTTCCTTCAACGCCTCCGAGGCAGTGCTGGAAACATTGCACACATCGGCAACAGAAGATGAAGGCGCAGCATTCCAGAATGTTGCTATTGATGGCATGAAAATCCGCATTGAAGATGAGAAGCTTCTTGACGTTATTTTCGCCGTAGCCGGATCACAAATGGGGCAGGATGGAGCACAGTTACGTGCCAGCGCACCATTGATGATCAATATGGGCGGTCAGCAATTTGCCCAGATGAATCCGGCTTTCCCGGCTTATCTCGCTGCAATTTCCAACTGGGTTGGCACTGGCGGCGCGATTGAAATTGCGGTTGCACCGGAAGCTCCCGTCGCAGTTGCAACACTGGCAGAGGCTGGTCAAACTGCGCCACAGACACTGCCTGATGTTCTTGGCCTGACGGTCACGCATACCGCGCCAGAAGGCGAATAAAAGTCATTACATTGAGTGATAAAAGCCCGGCTTTTGGCCGGGCTTTTTTGTTGCCAGTTGGCAGGCAACTATCAGCCTGTGAGGCGGGCAGTTGTCTCGTTGACAGTCGCCTGGAAACTATCAGTGAGCTGCTGCATTGTTTGAGCATCAGCTTTTTCACCGGCAGCAGCGCGTTCTTCAATGCGGGCGCAGGCATCACCCAGCGCTTGCGCGCCAATGTTATAGCTCATTGACTTGAGCGCGTGGGCCGCTTTGCCAAGGGCGGAGACATCTCCACTGTTCAGGCTCTCTGCGACATTGCGCAAGGCGGCAGGCGCACTATCATTGAATATCGTCAAGGCACGGGCAACCATATCACGGCCTGAGATTTCACCCATCTGTTTCAATTCGGCAAGAACATCCGGGTTGAGCATGCTGGTTACATCTGTCGCAGGGGCAGGTGCACCTGCCGGGGCAACGACAGCCGGGTCAGTATGGTCTTCATCCTGACGGATAGCTTTCTGTGGCTCCGCATCCCCCTCGATGTGCTGGGCCATCATGGCAGATATGCCTTCCAGCGTGAACGGTTTTGTCAGGAACGCATCCATGCCGGCGTCTTTCCAGGCGTCTGTGGCGGCACCTGCCATCTGGGCGGTAAGGGCGATGACCGGGGTTGCCATTGCTGCAATCTCATTTTCGTAAGCACGGATCTGGCGGGTTGCTTCGTACCCGTCCATGACCGGCATGGAGCAATCCATAAACACGAGATCGAATTTCTCTTCCCGGAAGCGATCTACGGCTTCCTGTCCATTGGCAACCGTTTCAACTTCTGTGCAAAGACAGTTCATGGCCTCGATGATCACTTCGCGATTCACGGCGCTGTCATCTGCCACAAGGATGCGCTTGCCGGAGAATGTTGTGTAAGTTGGCGCGTTGCTGGCGCTGCCTTCAAGTGCCGTGAGGCCGAGTAGCTGACCAGCTGCCATTCGCTCTGCCAGAGTGACAATATCGTCCGGCAGGATCGGCTGGAACAGAAGATCATGGGCCTTGTGTTGCTGAACAAGCTGCTCCGGAGCATGGTCGCCGATAGCGGCAAGGCAAATGCGCCCTTGTGGCAGAAGTGTATCTGGCAGTTGCTGAATCACGGCAGCATCGGCAATGATAAAGTCCAGCGTTTGCGTGGATTCAGGGGCGTCATTCTGGGTAAAGACGGTCGCACCATAGTCCTGCAGTGTGCGCACAAGGTTTGCCTGAACAGCCTGCCCTTTCATGGCGACCTGAATTTGCCTGCCTGTCAGGTCTGGCAAGGTCGTTTCGATATCTGCCGCTTCTGCCTTGATGGTGAACCAGAAACAGGAGCCTTTGCCTTCTTCGCTTGTCACACCAATTTCACCGCCCATCAGGCGCACAAGTTTCTGGCAGATGGAAAGGCCAAGACCGGTGCCACCATATTCGCGGGTCGTGGACTGGTCAGCTTGGGAGAAGCTCTCGAATACTCTGGCGAGCTTATCTTCAGGAATACCGATCCCTGTATCCGTGATGTTGAAGCGCAGCATGTCTTGCGTACCCGCTTCCCTGAGAACCTCAATGGCAACATGGCCTTCATGGGTAAATTTGATCGCGTTACTGACGAGATTGCTGACAATCTGGTTGAGGCGAACCGGGTCCCCCATCACCATTTCGGGCACATCCGGTGATACATAAGCTGTAATTTCGAGACCGTTTGAAGTGGCTTTCTCTTCAAACAGATTGATCACATCACCCACTTTGCGCATCGGACTCCAGGCGATTGTCTCAAGGTCCATCTTGCCAGCCTCGATCTTGGACAGGTCGAGAATGTCGTTGATGATGGAGAGGAGGCTTTGTCCCGAGTTCACAATAACATTGGCATAGCGCTTGTAGCGCGCGGCGAGGTCTGCATTGGACAGAAGTTCTGCCATGACCATGATGCCATTCATTGGTGTACGGATTTCATGACTCATAGTGGCCAGGAATTCTGACTTCGCCGCATTGGCGCTGACGGCTTCGTCGCGCGCCTTGCGGAATTGCAGGGTCCTTTTCTGGACCGTTTTTTCCAGGTTTCGCCTGTACGTCGCGAGTTTATCATCGCGCTCCCGGATGTTGACCAGCATGTCATTGAACGCATCGGCCAGGTCGCCAACCTCGTCCTGACTGACCCGCTCTGCGAGCACATCAAAGTTGCCCGTCTCACGCACACGGCCCATTGTCTCGGCCAGTTTCTGCACCGGTGTGGAGACCTGTTTCTGGATCAACCAGGCCGCGAAAATACCGGCAAAGGTGGTGAGCAGCAGGGTGATCGTCGCTTCCTGCAAGATCTTGATGAGCAGTATACGTGCTGCGTTCACATCCCGGTAAACTGTCAGGGTGCCGAGCTGTACACCAGCCTTGACGATTGGAACCTCGGCAGACATCGAGCGCGATCGCAAAAGCAGTAAAATGCCGGCGTCTTCCTCCACCGTGAAATTCTGGTTCGGCATGATGATGGCGCTGCCCATTTCGGCGAAGGGGCGGCCATTGGCATCACGCACACGCACAAACATGACATCCGGCATGGTTGAAATCGTGGTCAGGACGCTCTGTGCCTCGCCGCGATTTTGCGTGGCCATGGGAACGGCGATGGAGGTTGCGAGCACGCGCGCAATACCGGTCAATTCGGTCTTGCGGGCATTACTGTAACCGGAAAGTTCCCGCTGCAATGAGCCGCCTGTGGAAATGCCAACGGCCAGCAGCAGCACACCGACGATCATGACCGTGAGTTTTCGGGCAATCGAGGTCTGGATAAATTTCATAGGTCACAGGTTCCCGGGCGTATCTCAGGCCGTCAATATAGGGCTTTTGCGTCATTATATGGTTAATGCCGGAAGTCATGGTTGCGACCTGAAGTGCTCTGTCGCGTGAAACTGACTGAAAAGACGCATCAATCTGTTTTTAAGTTTTGCTTACTATAACGGACGGCTAATGAGGGACAGATCGACGACACCATGACTGACGCGACACAGCCATCACGCATTCTGATGACGGATGATGATCCGGTTCTGCTGGAACTGGGTGAGGCGACACTTGCATCGGAAGGATACGATGTTGTCACTGCAGAAAACGGCAAGGAAGCTCTGGCAAAACTGCGCGAAAGCGATTTTGATATGCTAGTGACTGACCTGGAAATGCCGGTGATGAATGGCCTTGAATTGACAGCCGCCATCCGTGCTGATGCCAGATTACAAAACCTGCCGGTGATGATTGTGACGGGTAAGGACCAGACAGAAGCTGTCGATGAGGCCTATGCAGCTGGCGCCACATCATTCCTGTCAAAACCTTTGAACTGGAAACTGTTCGCCAGATCTGTTCGCTTCGTGCATAATGCCGCGATGAGTGAGAAAGCCTTGCGGGTTGCCCGTGACGAGGCTGAATCTGCTGCAAAGTTGAAACAGGCGATCCTGGCGAACCTCAATCACGAGATGCGTACACCGCTCAACCATATTATCGGTTTTGGTCAGGTGATCAGTCAATTTCTGGGGGCGAGCGGCCATCCGGATGAGAAACAGTATGCAGACCACATTGTCCATGGCGGGCAACGTCTGCTCAAGCTGACCTCCGACATGGTGTTTCTGGCCGCAGCTGAAACGGATGGGCTCAGTCTGGATGAGACAGAGGTTAGCCCTCAGGACACGTTGCGCTCTGTCGCTTCGACTTTTGATGAGCAGGCGGAAGAGAAAAACATTACCATTCATGTGGCCAGCGAAGCGGCCAAGATGAACATTCTGGCGGACCAGAAGTTGACGGTCATGATGCTGTCGAAACTGGTGGATAACGCCATCAAGTTCTCGCCCGAGCAGTCAACCGTGACTATCGGCTTTACCGTGCATGAAGAGACCGGAAGGGTGATCTTCTTTGTACGTGATCAGGGCCCCGGTATTCCGGAAGAAAAACGCGCGCATATCGGCAAGATGTTCGAGCAGATGGATATGGACCTCTCGCGTGCCAATGAAGGCATGGGGGCCGGATTGAAGATCTGTTCCCTGATCGCCGAAGCGCATGGCGGCAAGGTTCGCTTCAGTAATGGCATTGAAGGTGGTCTCACTGTAACGGCCAGCTTGCCTGCATCACGTATTGTCAGGCGCACGACAAAAGCCTGGGCCTGATTCAGCAGAAACCAGCATTTCAGCCACGCTGGTTCTGCTGCCCAGAGTTCTGACAGCTATCAGTTTTTCAGATAAGTGGAGCCACCTATCGGCCCAACACCTTCTGGCACAGGCACCGATGTTGCGTTGTAGTCTGTATTCAGATATAATGATGGCTTGCCGACAAGATGAATCTCTTTTGCCAAAATCACCGTGAAAGCTGAATCTGCACCGACCGACCTTTCTGTATCTATCGTAAGTTTGCCCATGGGCAGGTATATGGTGCCAAGCAGTTCGTCTGCCAGATGCGTGAAAATGTTGAACTCCTCCACATGGAGTTTGCTTGCATCCTCCATGAACAGGATACCAGCCATGTCACCCGTTTCCGGGGCCGCGAAGTTGACGGCAGAATTTTTCTCGAATTCGAAACGGGAGTTATCACCGGTAAAATAGAAACCGACACCTTCGCCTTTCACGGATGAATGTTTCTCCACAATGAATGGGCCATCCTTGATGATATAGATACCTGGATCGAATTTCAGTTCCACATGCTTGCCAATGTGAATACCACCACAGTAAACACCAGGCCTCAGCGTTACCTGTTCCTCGAATACCAGGTCCGATATAGCACTGATCAGATCGCCGCCACTGTTATCATCGCCATCACGATCATCACCTTCATCGTCCTCTTTACGGCCAATGCTGAAATCCACTTCATCGCACCCGGCTGAAAAGCCTGGTGGCTCACGGTCCTTCAACGGGTCGGTAATGACAGGACAGTCCGTGATGATGGTTACGAGTTTCTTTCTGGATTGATCTTCCGCACCCCCGGAGGAACAGAGAAGGTCAGCGTCAACTTTTACGTTGGCATCCAGCTGTACCGCGTTTGGGGAATATGAATTCGCATAAAGACTGCAGCCAGCGGCTTTCAGTTCTGCTTGGTCCTTAAACATAAAGGTATGCGGATCATTACCATCCAGCGATATGGCACAAATCTTGGTAGAGGATGTCGCAATGGCTGTACTGTCAGCCTTGATGAGGCCATTATCGGGAAACAGGTTCTGACCCAGCATGCCGTTCACCTGTATAGAGAGGAATACATAAACCTCACCGTCATCCATGCGCACGTCTATATTCTTCGAGTAACTTTGGCCCCCGAATTTGGAGGTCATTCTGGAAGTTATGACATTATTCACTGTGGTGTGGATGCTGGCCTGATCAGAATTTGCGAGCACCATTTCACGGGCGCCGGCAATAGCTGCAAAGTCAACGATATTCTGTAATTCGTCTACAGAGCCCCGATAACGCGCCATGTCCATGGCCCCGGCGCTGAGAAGCATGAGCACAGGTGAGGCGAGGGCAACAATCATCACAAAGTTGCCACCTGTCTCACGCAAAAACTTACGGATCAGCTCTCTCATTTCAAAAATACTCTATAATTAAAGATTTAAGAAACGGCTCACAGGAGTAGTTAATACAGCATTAGCGGAGCGGCTTGATGCTATCAGTTTTTCAGGTAGGCCGATCCACCGACAGGGCCGACACCTTCCGGCACAGGTACGGGCGTTGAGGCGTAGTCTGAGTTGAGATACAAGGAGGCACTGCCATGCAGATGCAGTTCGTTTGCCAGAATGACCGTGAAGGCGGAGTCCTGTCCGACAGAGTTATTGGTATCTACATATAGTTTACCTTTAGGCAAATAGATCGTGCCGAGAAG
The DNA here is from genome assembly GCA_022763115.1 of Aquisalinus sp. Classification (GTDB taxonomy): domain Bacteria; phylum Pseudomonadota; class Alphaproteobacteria; order Caulobacterales; family Parvularculaceae; genus Aquisalinus. The sequence continues at coordinate 1,372 of JALEGJ010000059.1, read as the reverse complement.
TTCACGAGCACCACTGGTCAGAATTTCAAAGTCCTCGACATTATCCTTGTCGCGATCTTCCATGAACAGCATTCCGGCCATGTCCCCATTGATGGGGGCAGAAAGGTTAATTTCTGACATGTCCTCAAACTTCAGCGAAGAATTATCCCCCGTGAAATAAAAGGCAACCTCCTTACCCTCCACGATAGCTTCCTGTTCTACAATAAAGGGGCCATCCTTGATAATATATGTGCCCGGCATGAAGGTGACCTGCGCATCATGTTTAATTTTGAGGCCGTCGCAGTAAACACCTGGATTTAGTACACTCGTTGTATATTCGCTAATGTCCAAATCAAGGTGATCACACCCGGCGAAGAATGTCGGTGCAGCACGGTCTTTCAGCGGATCATCAAGTTGCGGACAGCCGTCAATGAAGCCAGGACTGTTGGTCTGTCCGTTTGCTTTGAAACCACCGGACACGCATAATAAATCCGCTACAACCTCCGCGCCATTACTGACTTCAGCAGCATTCGGATGCGTTGAGTTTGCATAGATACTGCACCCCAGTGCTTCCAGCCGGGTATTATTTTCTGCATGAAAAGCATTATTCTGATGCGTAGGGTCAAGCGAGATCGCACAGATTTTTGATGAGGCCGTGGCGATTGCCGTGCTGTCTGCTTTTACAAGGCCATTATCAGGGAACAGATTCTGGCCGAGCATCCCGTTGACCTGCATGGAGAGCGAAACGAATACTTCTGCCTCATCCATGCGCACTTCAACAACCTTGGTGAAGCTCTTGCCAGAGAATTTCGAATTCATTCTGGAGGTAATCACACTGTTGACTTGGGCTTGAATACTGTTCTGGTCGGCATTCGCGAGGATCATTTCGCGCGCGCCAGCAATGGCGGCAAAGTCAGCAATGTTCTGTAGTTCGTCTACGGAGCCGCGATAGCGGGCCATGTCCATGGCACCAGCGCTGAGAAGCATGAGCACAGGCGAGGCGAGGGCAACGATCATCACAAAGTTGCCACCTGTATCGCGCAAGAATTTACGGATCAGCTCTCTCATGTCGGATATGAACTTACAGATAAAAATTTAACAAACGGGTCATAAGAATGGTTAATAACCATTAGGTACAGACCCTAAACGCACAAACTGACTGATCAGTTTGTCAAGTAAATCGAACCATTTACCGGCCCCACACCTTCCGGAACCGGAACATCTGTTGCGCTGTAATCCGTATTCAGAAACAACGATGATTTGTTTCTTACATGGACCATCCAGGCAACGATGACCGTAAATGCCGAGTCCTGCCCCACTGAGCTTGGCGACTTCACAAATATCCGCCCCTTGGGCAGGTAAATTGTTCCCAGCAGTTCGTCTGCTAAATGTG
>JALEGJ010000058.1 GCA_022763115.1 Aquisalinus sp. | reverse complement strand
GACAGTCTTAGGCACGTCCGACAGCTCCAGCATCTCCACACTTGCCATGATATACTTTCTTCCTTGCGGCCATTCTTAGCCCCTGACAGTCATGGCGGTTATGCATCATAAGGAGTTAATCGACAGTTTATGCTGAGAAAAACCTGCATCTCGAGGTATAATTTATTAAGTCGCATTAACCGGATGTTAAGAAAATGGCAAATTTCGGTAACGATTTGCTAACACTTTCCGATCAGTCGCAGCCTGCAGCGCTCTGCCGGGACTGTCACTCATGGCTGCCCGCCCCCACGCCAGTTTGCCCCACGTGCAAGAGTGCACGCCTGTTGAAGCACACAGAACTGGCTACTCTTTCCATGGCACATCTTGATTGCGATGCCTTTTTTGCGGCACTGGAGAAACGTGATGACCCGTCCCTTGCGGACAAGCCGCTGATTATCGGCGGCGGCAAACGCGGGGTTGTCTCGACCTGCTGCTATATTGCCCGGACCTATGGCATTCGCTCGGCCATGCCCATGTTCAAGGCCCTGCAAGCGTGCCCACATGCTGTTGTCATGAAACCGAATGGCGAAAAGATACGCGAAGCATCCAGGGCGATCCGGGCAGAGATGGAGGCTTTGACCCCGCTTGTACAGCCGCTCTCTTCTGATGAAGCCTTCATGGACCTTTCGGGTACGGAGAAGTTGCATGGCACACCGCCAGCCCTGACACTGGCAAAACTCGCATCACGCATTGAAGAAAACGTCGGGATCACGGTTTCCATTGGCCTCAGCCATAACAAGTTTCTCGCCAAACTTGCCTCTGACTTTGACAAGCCGCGCGGATTTTTCATCATTGGCAAAGCGGAGACAAAATCGTTTCTTGCCAAACAGCCGATCAGTCTGATCTGGGGCGTAGGTAAGTCTTTTGGTGCCAAGCTGGCCCGCGATGGGTATCACACCATTGGCGACCTTCAGGCCACAGATATAAAGAAGCTCGCAGACCAATATGGCGAACATGGCTTGCGTCTGGCGAGGTTGGCGCGCGGTGAGGACCACCGCCCGGTCAACCCGTCGCGGGAGACAAAAAGCCTGTCATCGGAAACGACGTTTCAGTCAGATATTCGGGCGTACAAGGAGCTGGAAGATATTCTCTGGCAGCTTTCCGAGAAAGTCTCTGCAAGGATGAAGGAGAAAGGCTTCACAGGGCGTGTCATTACGCTGAAGCTGAAAACGTCTGGTTTTCGCTCCCTGACACGGCGCAAGACGCTGGAATACCCTACCAATCTTGCGCGCGTGGCTTTTGACACCGGTCGCAGCCTGTTGCGCGAGGTCATTCCCGGCGACGTCTCCCGAGAGGCCTACAGGCTGATCGGGATCGGCTTCTCCGAGATTGAAGTTGCCGGGGAAACAGGCCAATCATACTTGTTCATGGATGACCTGACCCGCCTGTCAGCGCGCGAACATGCTGTTGACTCCCTGCGAGAAAAGTTCGGTGATAGTGCCATTGGTACAGGGCGTAATCTGCGCCAGAAGAAATGAAGGAGAGAGCCGCATGTCCCTGATTGAGAAGAACCTGTCCGACCACGGTATAACCTTGCCAGAGCCTGTGGCTCCGGTTGCCAATTATGTGCCCTTTGTCGTTACCGGCAATCTGGTCATGATCTCGGGGCAGGTTTCAATCGGGCCTGATGGGCTTATCACCGGCAAGGTTGGCGATGATCTTTCTCTGGAAGACGGCGTGAAGGCAGCCGAGGCCTGCGCCATCAACCTGCTGGCGCAGTTGAAAGCAGCCTGTGAGGGAGACCTTGACCGCGCCGTGCGGTGCGTACGCCTTGGCGGCTTCGTCAATTGCGGGCCGGAGTTCACGGATCATCCGAAGGTCATCAATGGCGCGTCCGACTTGATGGTCAACGCCATGGGCTCTGCCGGCAAACACGCGAGAGCCGCCGTCGGCGCATCCTCCCTGCCCCTTGGCGCGGCCGTTGAGGTGGATGGCATTTTTGAGATAGCTTGAATGATGAAATTTCAGATTTCAGACTGGAATACACCCTTCGAAAACGACGAAGTACATATTCTCGAGATCATTTATTCCCATAGCGAAGCTGAATTTCAGCATAAGGATTTTGGGGTTTACTCGTTCAAATCTTCGGTCGCACAAGATTACTCGTTTGTCGTACGGCTTCTTGTTCCTAAATCCGGCGAAGTTTATTCAATCAACTTCTCTTATGTACGTGGATATAGAATGATGGATGAAGTTGGTTTCGCATATTTGGCGAGGCATACAGCTAAACGTGAACAAAGCGTCGCGACGGCAAGAGTTAGACAACATCCATGGACTGAGGAAAGCCCCGGCTTATTTGATACGGCCATTAAAGATGGATGGTCATATCTGATTTTATCTGGTGACGAGTGCGTAGAGATTGTATCTCCGATAGAGCCCGTAATACAGAAAGAAAAAACCTCGAAGCCTGAACAAAGGAACATCAATTGACCGCCCTCATCACTGTCACAGCCCTCTATAACGGCAACGCAGATGCGATTTTCCGTGAGGCGATGAATTTCTCGGAACTGGTTGAAGCCATGTCCGGACTCGCCACTTATGAAGGACTGCCAGAGGAACCGGCCAGGGAAGGCGAGACTTACACGGTCGATGTGACCATGTGGGGATTTCTGAAAACCAGAGGGCATGTGATGCATGTCGAAACGCTGGATTACGAGGTCCGCATCATCCAGAGCCGCGAGCATAATCCGGCCATTAAACGCTGGGATCATAATCTCTCGGTTCAGCCACTGGGTGACAAGGTCCTGTGGACAGATCGGATCGAACTGGATGCCGGCTGGCGGACATTCGGGGCAGCCCGCTTCTGCGCCTATGTCTACAAGCGCCGTCACAAATACAGAAAGGCTCTGGAAATTAACTGCACCATCGGCACAGCGGCCTGATACCGCACAATTTCGCTTTGCGCGAATTGCAGTCGCGACTGCTAAAGAGCCTGTGCCCGGCGCCATAGCCAATATATATTCTTCCCAAAGAGAACCGTTTGGGAGAACAAAATGCTTTTCACCGCCGAGCACGAGCAACTGCGCGAGACCACAGCCAAATTCATCGAGAAGGAGATCAACCCTTACGTTGATGAATGGGAAAAGGAAGAAATTTTCCCGGCCCATGAAGTGTTCAAGAAGATGGGCGATCTTGGCCTGCTCGGCGTGTCCTATGACGAGGAGTATGGCGGGCTCGGGCTGGATTACACCTATAATGTCGTGATCGCCGAAGAACTGGGCATGATAAACTGTGGTGGCGTGCCCATGGCCATCGGCGTGCAGACAGACATGTGCACCCCCGCCCTGCACAATTTCGGCTCTGATGAGTTGAAGAAGGAATTTCTCGCGCCCGCTATCGCCGGTGACATGGTCGGCTGTATTGGCGTGTCAGAGCCGGGGGCCGGGTCTGACGTGGCATCAGTTAAAACCACCGCGCGTAAGGATGGCGATGATTATGTGATCTCCGGGTCAAAAATGTGGATCACCAATTCGCTTCAGGCAGACTGGATTTGCCTCTTGTGCAACACCTCCGACGATCATCCGCACCGCAATAAATCCCTTATCATGGTGCCGATGGACTCGCCGGGTATCGAGAAGCAGAAAATCCACAAGATGGGGATGCACTCCTCTGATACCGGTCAGATCTTTTTCGACGATGTGCGCGTGCCGCAGCGCAATCGTATCGGCGAGGAAGGCACCGGCTTCATGCTGCAGATGGTGCAGTTTCAGGCAGAGCGCATCTGGGCAGCAGCTAATGCCCTGAAGGGTTTCGACAAGCAGATCGACATGACCATCGACTACACCAAAGAGCGGCATACATTCGATCAGCCGATCATCAATAATCAGGTGGTGCATTTCCGTCTGGCAGAGTTGCGCACGGAAGTGGAGCTATTGCGCTCCCTCGTTTATCGCTGCGTTGAAAACTACGTGAACGGAGAAGATATGACGCGCCTTGCCTCCATGGCCAAACTGAAAGCCGGGCGGCTGGCGCGCGAAATTTCCGATGCCTGCTTGCAATATTGGGGTGGCATGGGCTTCACCGCTGACAGCCCGATTGCCCGGGCCTATCGCGACGGCCGCCTTGCCTCTATCGGCGGCGGCGCAGACGAAGTGATGCTGGGGATTATCGCAAAATTCGAGGGCACACTGCCGAAGCGGAAGTCGAACTAGGCCAGGAAATAGGCAAAGGTCTTGAAAATTTCATAAGTGCCACTTATATTGACCTCATATAAGGTCATTTTAAGAGGCATTAATGAGTCACGGCGACTTTTTGCAAAGTGTCATCACGCCCGAGAATCACGTCTCTACGGACACTCTTTCGGACATGCTGCACATTACAAAAGCAGAACTGGCGCTCGCGCTTGGCGTATCGCGTGATGCTGTATCCAAAAAAGCGCGCGCCTCTTCACGTGCGACGCAAAAGCGGCTGCGCGACATGATTGAAATCATCAACCGCATACTGCCGTGGACCGGCGGAGAACTCGCCGCTTTTGCCTGGTACCGCTCGCAGCCTTTGCCCTCCTTTGGGGGCAAGACGGCTGAAGACCTTGTACAGGAAGGGCGCAGTGAAGATGTGAAAAACTACCTGAGTCGCATTGCCGAAGGCGGCTACGCTTGACGCTGCCTTTCTTGCGTTTTCAAGGCATTGTCTATCGCGGCCATGATCCGCGTTGGGCATATGATCCATTGTCAGGCGCGGGCGCGATACGACATGGCGGCAGGTTTAACCCGAAAGGCGTTGCGTGTCTCTACACATCATTAACACCGGAAACAGCCTGGCTTGAAGTACAGGCAGGCTTTGCCTTCAAGGCACAACCCCTGACATTATGCGCCTATGAGGTTGATTGCGAGAACATGATCGACCTGACCAGTCACAGCGGGCAAGTGGCCGTTGGCACTACACTTGAGGAACTCGATTGCGCGTGGGAGGATATTGCCAGCAAAGGCGGTACACCTTTCGGGTGGGCACTGGCAGAACGGCTGACGCAAGCAGGGGCGAGTGGCATACTGGTGCCAAGCTTTGCAAGTCGCGCAGGCTCGAAAGATGTTAATGCTGTTTTCTGGAAATGGTCGGAAAAAGAACCGTTCAGCATACGTGTCATTGATGATTTCAGTCGCTTGCCACGCGATGACAGTTCCTGGCGACAGGAATAACCCAATTGTGCTCTGGTACTGCGGCTCCTATGTCAGTTACTCAAAACCTCCACGTAGTAGAACTCCTTGTCATTGACGCGGTGCAGGAACCAGGCGGGCATTCCGTACACATCACGAACATAATTGCGCTGTGAGGCATGGATTTCCCAGCCGCGAATTTTTGCACCTGCCTCGCCGGGCATGGCGTGCGTTGGAGCGGGCTGATTGGCAACAACCAGTTGCCCACGCGCCCCACCGAAACGGGACATCATCTGGCGCGGGGCCAACACATAAGCAATTATGGTCGGCGCGATCTCGGGCGACGTTGCGCGAAGACGATAAACGGCATCGCGTGTCGCCCTGCCTACCCTCATATGGTCGGGGTGGTTTGAGAAACCGCTCTCTGGCCAGAACGTCACAACCAAATCCGGTTGCCATGTCGCCATGCGATCCATCAGACGGCGAACAAGTTCTTCATAATCTGCATCGGCAACGCCGCTGTCCGGGTAGTCCCAGACCTCCTGCTCATCAAGCCCCAAGGCAAAGCCGCTTTTGAGCGCCTCGGCATGACGCACCACACCAAGGTCTTCCTGCCGGGCAACAACCGGCGTCTGGTTACCCGCTTCCCCTTTTGTGGCGGTTATCATGCGTGTGGTCGCGCCGTCCCTGCTCTTGGCCCGCAAGAGCAGGCCAGTGACCAGTTGCTCATCATCAGGATGCGCAAAGACAGCGAGAACGGATTTTGCTTCCAGTGTGCCGACGACTGACGGCACCAGTTCCGCTTCCGGCTCCTCAAACTGTCGGTCAAACCAGAACAGCCCGCCTAAAAGAACGACAAACAATCCAGCAAGCAAGGTTGTCAGTAGACGGATCACGGTGATGCTTCACTCATTCCGCATCAGCCTTGTCGACGTACACAACCTGCGTCGGATAGGCAAAGCTGATACCATTATCCTGGAAGACTTGCGCAATCGCCAGCAAGGCAGCCTGCTGGGCATCCATGAAGGCTTTATAGTCCTGATTGCCCACCCAAAAGACCAGCGCGAAATCAATCGAATAGGCTCCGAAGGCTTTCAGGTGGCAGCGATCAAAACGCAAGGTTTCCACGCCTGCCAGGGCCTGCTCCACCAAAGCAGGGATGCGCGCAAGATCAGCCTGTGATGTCTGATAGGTGACACCAAGCGTATGATCTGCCCGACGCTCTGACAGGCGTCGGAAATTGCGGATTTCCTGATCGAGCAGCTGAGAGTTGGAGACAATGATCTGCTCTCCGGTGAGAGACCGCAGACGCGTTGTCTTCATGCCGATTTTTTCGACGTTCCCGGCTGTGTCTTCACTGCTCAGCTTGATGAAATCACCTTGCACGAAAGGCCGATCAAAAATGATGGCGATCGACGAAAACAGGTCGCGGAAGATATTTTGCGCGGCAAGGCCGATGGCAAGACCGCCAACGCCGAGGCCAGCCAGAATCGGGCCGATTTCATAATTGAGGTTGCGCAGGATCATCATGATTGCGAGTGCCCAGATGACAAAGCCGGACAGCATCTTGATAAGCGTTACGGCAGAACTTGATGCACTGTCATCGACGCCGCCTTGATGCTGGAGATAGCCGGTTGAGGCTGCATTGACCAGAACCCGCGCCCAAACTGCGCCCTGAATGATGAGGGCAATCATGAAGGCGATATCAAGCGCCTGCAGGAAGCTGTCCCCGAAGCCGCCAAAAAACGGCACGACCAGTTTTGCCGACAGGATCAGCAGGAAGATCGTCCAGGTCTTGTTGATGATCTCGGCAACGATATTCCGCACCGTATTGTCCGGTTTTTCCTTCTGACGGATGATGCCTGTCAAAAAACCCCTGACGATGCGCAGGCCCAGAAAAAGACCCAATATGGTCATCAGGGCTGCTGCCTGTCCGACCCCTTGCGAAACTAGCCAGTTCCGGGTGCTGTCCCAAAACTCCACGACCGGTGACAAAAATCCATTACTCGCCTGCTGTGTTGGCTGAAAACGCATACCGCACCCATTCCCCAGTTTTTCTTACCCTAACATATACACCCAAGCGGCCCATAAGTTTCTCATCATAGGTTTAATCATCAACATTTCACGAAGCCGCTAGGAGCTCCGTGAAATGCGTGACCTGATTGTGATTACCTGCCATTCTGACTTCAGAAGGAGAACTCTCATGACCAAATCCGGAATTACCCCGAACCGCCGCCAAATTCTGGCCGGTGCTGCCACGATAGCGACTGCTGCCAGTCTTGCAGGCACGAAAGCTGTTGCTGAAGAAATGAATTTTGCAGGCCAGTCCGTGCTGATTACCGGCACCAGTTCCGGCTTTGGCAAACTGGCGGCAGAGCATCTGGCCCGTCATGGTGCGACGGTTATCGCCTCCATGCGTAACGTCCCCCGCCCGGAAGCGGAAGAATTGCGCGATCTCGCCAATGATGAAAATCTGAAGCTGTCCGTCGTCGAAATTGACGTGACCAAGCCCGAGCAGATTGCCAGCGGTGTTGCAGAGGCTGAAAGCATTGCCGGTGGTGCGTTGGATGTCCTTATCAACAATGCCGGCATTGCCTATGGCGGCCCGATTGAAATTCACGATGAGCAGTCAATCTCCCGCATCTATGATGTGAACCTTTATGGCTATCATCGCATGGCAAAGGCTGTTCTACCGAAGATGCGGGCTGCTAGCGCCGGACATATTTTCAACGTCTCCTCACAACTGGGCCGTCTGGTACTGCCGAATCTCGGCCTCTATTGTTCAACCAAGTTTGCTGTGGAAGCGATGTTTGAAGCCATGGCCTATGAACTCGCACCTTTCGGCGTTGAGGTAACTATTATTCAGCCTGGCGGCTACCCGACCAAAATCTGGGAGAATGGTACGAAGAATTTCGAAGGCCTGCTGGAGCGTGTCGGCGAAGAACGCATGGCTGCTTACGAGGCACACCTCACCATTGCCCAAGGCATGTTCAACGGCAACCAGAGTACCGACCCGATGGATATTCCACGCGCCATTGCCGAGATCATGGCGATGCCTGCCGGGACGCGGCCACTGCGCCGGGCAGTTCATCCGAACACGGCTGGCCCTGATGCCGTAAACGGCGTTGCCAAAATGGTTCAGGCAGGCATGCTCGGAAATGGCCCCTATGCCAGCTGGCACAAGGCCGTGAGTGACTGATTAGCCAGCCTCTTCCTCAGGGTCGCTGCGTTTGGCGGCGACCTTTACGGCCAGAATTGAAATCTCGTAGAGCACCCAGATCGTCAGACCGAGGGCGATCTGGCTGATCGGGTCTGGTGGCGTCAGGAACGCTGCAACCAGAAAGATGCCGACAATGGCGAAGCGTCGATTGCGTTGCAGGAACCCGGCATCGACTATGCCTGCCATGGCTAGGAGCGTCAGAATAACTGGCAGCTGGAAGGCAAAGCCGAAAGCAATCATCAGTGTCATGATGAGAGACAGATAATCCCCCACAAAGACAATGAGATTATAGGCGAGCTCCTGCCCCTCCTCCAACGGTCGCTCCATACCCAGAGCGAAGTTGATGACGAAGGGCATAATCATGAAATATACCAGCGCGAGGCCGAGCCCGAACAGGACCGGGATTGCCAGTAAAAACGGCAGAACGGCCTGCTTTTCGTTTTTGTACAAGCCCGGTGCAACAAAGGCATATAGCTCCCGGGCGATGATCGGGAATGCCACCATCACTGCTGCCATCAGCGCCAGTTTGACGCGGGCGAAAAACAACTCCAGCGGCCGGTATTCCAGTTCCGCTGCGCCGCCGGTTTTATCCTTGACCGCTTCTATGTAGGGCACAGTCAACAGATCATAGAGCGCCTGCGAAAAGATGAAGCAGATACCGAAGGCAACACCGATGGTAATGAGACAGACAATCAGCCTGCGCCGCAGCTCTATCAGATGCGACATGAGTGGCGCTCGGCTGGCCTCTACTTCATCTACGGACTCGCGGGAGGTTTCATCCGGGATGATATCAGGCGGGATGTCCTGATTTTTGTGCTGACTTGCTGAAACAGCAGTATCTTTAGACGTCACGCTTTTTCACCTGCGGCGGTTGCTGCATCGCCATCAGACTTCGCGTCTGACTTTTTTGCTTCCGGATCGAGGGACCCAAGGTCTTTCATCGGGGCCATGGTCTTGTTCACCTCATCCCTGATCTCCGTGACCGGATTTTGTTTTTTCAGCGCCTCGATTTCCTTTTGCAATTCATCAAGCTCTGCTTCGCGGGCCATCTGATCGAAACCGGCCATGAACTCCCGGGCCATGTGGCGCGCCTGAGCCATGAACTTGCCGACGGAACGCATCAGGCGCGGCAATTCATTCGGGCCCACCACCACAAGGGCGAGCACCGCAAGCAACATGATTTCAAAGAACCCTAGCTGGGGGATCAGGCTCATACCGTTACGCGTTCCGGTTGGCTGGTGGTCAGGAAGACGCTTTGGTCTTTTCTTCGACTTTTACGTCTTCAATGTCTTCCGTTTTCAGACTGGCGGCAGATTTTTTTTCTTCGTCTTCTGCCGCAATGGCCTTGTCTTCGTCTTCCATGCCTTTGCGGAAAGACTTAATGCCTTTGGCGAAATCACCCATGATTGCGGAAATCCGGCCACGCCCGCCAAAAAGGAGCAGCGCAAGAATGACGACCAGAACTATCTGCCAGGGACCTACAGCACCCATAAGCGCCTCACTTTCTTCATCTGATGCTCAATGTAGCGATGCGGTCAGGTCAGCGCAACGCCAGACAATCATTCATCTTCTGCCGACGTGACATCATCTTCAACGAAGGGAACGCTCTCATCCGTTGCGAAGGCAAGCGCTTCTTCCTCGTCCAGCATCTCTGTCGGTTCTTCGACCTGTTCGTCAGAATCTTCGGGGTAGTGAAAGTCCTCAACAAAGTTTTGTTCTTCCGGCTCGATCCCCTGCTCGTCAACAGCATCGCTGTCTTTCGGGGTCGGGATCACAAAGCCCGGTGGCAGGCGCGCATCCAGCAAACCTTGCGCTTTCAGGTCAGCCATGCCCGGCAGATGCGTGATGCTTTGCAAGCCAAAATGCTCCAGAAACTCCTGACTGGTGCCATAAAGAGTCGGGCGACCGGGGGTGTCTTCCCGGCGTCCCCGGAGACGAATCCAGCCAATTTCCAGCAACTGGTCCAGTGAGCCCTTGGAGACGGCAACGCCGCGCACTTCCTCTATATCTGCCCGCGTACAGGGCTGGTGGTAAGCAATGATCGCGAGTGTTTCGAGCGCAGCTCGGGACAATTTCTTCGGTTTAACCTGCTCGATTTCCAGAACATGAGAAACGTCCGGCGCTGTAATGAATTGCCATTTCTTCCCTGTTTTCAACAGGTTGACGCCCCGGTTCTGATATTGCTCCTGAAGTGCTGACAGCAGCTCTTTGACATTGCTTTCCTCCGGGAGGCGCTGCTTCAGCGTCGCTTCATCCAGCGGCTCACTGGCCGCGAACAAGAGCGCTTCGACCATGCGGACCTGACGGGCAAATTCTGCCGCCGCGACGAACGGATTCTCGTCTCCGGCAAAAAGCTCCATTTCGTCGTCATCGGTATCTCTCGGCAAGGTGACAACTTCCGATGGCTCTTTGGCATCATCGTTCCGGGATGCCTCGTCCGATTGCTCGATTTCTGCCTCCAGCGCCTCGGCCAGAGCTGCCTGGGCTTTCTGGGCATCAAGATCACTGAAGTCTGCCGCTTCGGCCTTATCATGACTCATAAATACTACTCGCTAGTGAACTGGCGTTGCCTCGGAAGGCATTGGGGACGTTTGCGCATTGTCGCGCACATAGAGGGACTGAAAGGCACCTGCCTGCCTGATCTGGATTTTTCCGGCCTTGGCATATTCGAGCACGGCATTGAACGCACTGGCGACAACAGATGAGCGCGGGGCGTCAATCTCGCCAATTGGCGAGATGGCTGTTAAGTCAGCCCAATCCGGAATGTTACCAAGGATGCGGGACAGACGCTCGCGCGCCTCCTCAATCTGGTAAACCTTGGGCGGGGTGTATTTGATAGTCGCATCCACCGCCTTCACGCGCTGGGTCGTGTAGGCCTTGAGCAAATCATAGATGTCTGCAGTCCACTCAGTCTTGCGAACGACCCGAACGCCTTCCGGCATACCGCGCGGGAAATAGTCGCTGCCGAGTTGTGGCAGTTCCATGATCTTGTCAGCCGCCGCACGCATGGCTTCCAGGCGTTGCAGCTGAAAGGCCAGTTGGGCAGCCATTTCATCCGCTGTGGGCTCGTCCTCGGCTTCATCCTGTTTCGGGATCAGCAGCTTGGACTTGAGGTATGTGAGCCAGCTGGCCATCACGAGATAATCGGCGGCCAGTTCCAGCTTGCGGGCCTTGGCCGCTTCCACAAATTCCAGATATTGCTCGACAAGGGTGAGCACAGAAATCTTGAGCAAATCAACTTTCTGGCGCCGGGCTAGATCAAGCAGGACGTCCATTGGCCCTTCATAGGCATCGAGAGAGACGATCAGCGCATCATCGTCTTCTTCTGCCTGAGGGCTCGTGCGCACAGGCGCATCAAAGGGCTCGGCCTCGGAAGTGTCCTGCACATCCGGCTGTTCGCCCGATTTTTCTGGTTGGTCCTGTTCCATCAGCACATAGTAACGGCGATTCCGCTCTCAAGCCATGACAGGTTTCAACAATTCGGCAAAACGCTGCTCTTCTGCCGTGACATCAACCTGAGCTGCCTCCCGCAGTTCAGCCATGGCGGCCTCGGCCCGTGCTCGCGCCTTACCTCCCAACAGCGGCGCGACCTCGGCGACAGCCTGCATTTCTGCCATGTCGCCGTTGCAATGGAGGAGAATATCACAGCCAGCCGCCAGCGCAGCTTGGCTGCGATCCTGAAATGATCCTGCCAGGGCTTTCATGGAAAGGTCATCCGTCATCAGGAGACCGTCAAATCCGATATAGCCCCTGATAACGTCATCTATGACTGTTCTGGACAATGTGGCGGGTGCTGCCTCGTCATATGCTGTAAACACCACATGCGCGGTCATCGCCATGGTAGCCTTGTTCAGATTACGGAAGGGCACAAAATCAGATTGTTCCAATTCCTGTCGCGCAGTCGTAACCACGGGCAGTTCGAGATGCGAATCCGCCATGGCGCGACCATGCCCTGGTATGTGCTTGATGATCGGCAAGACGCCACCAGCCAGTGTGCCCTCAATAACCTCCTGCCCCAGATGGCTGATCGGGTCGGGATGCAGGGCCAGCGCCCGGTCACCGATAATCTGATCTGCATCCGGCTGCGGCAGATCGAGGCAGGGAACGCAATTCACATTCACACCGACGCGGCGAATATCTTCCGCGAGCAGCCGTGCACCGAGAAAAGCTGCCTGTCGGGCTTTGGCAGGGTCCAGTTTCATCAGGGCACCGAAGCGATCCATCGGCGGGCGCTCTTGTGCCAGTGGTGGCTTCAAGCGCGCGACGCGCCCCCCCTCCTGATCTATCAGGATCGGTGCTATCTCATCATCAACAGTCTCGCGCAGTGCGTGGCACAGAGCCAGTATCTGCTCAGGGGACTGACAGTTGCGCGCAAAAAGGATGAAACCCCAAGGTCGCTGCTGTTGGAAAAAAGCGCGCTCCTCCGCAGTCAGTTGCGGGCCTTCACAGCCGTAAATGACAGCGCGTCTGTCTCCGCTCACAGAAAACCCCGCATCAGACCGGCTTTACCAGACAGTCCTGTCCGCCCTGTTTCAGACGCGCGCAATAGGCATCCGCATCACTTTTGGACGCGAAAGGCCCAACCCGCAGGCGATAATAGATACCGCGTGTACCAAGGTCAGCATATTGAACGTCCGGCGATTTGCCATTCAGCATATTGCCAAAACGGCCTTGCATTGAGGTGAAAAACCTCTGCGCCTCTGCATCACTGCGGAACGCGCCGACCTGGACAACGTGTGAGCCGGACAAGGCACTGCCTGCTGCAACGGCCGCCACGGGGGCTGTTTGCACCGGCTGCGGTTGCAGCGCTGGCGTCTGGCGCACAGGTTCCGGAATGACTTCCTCAACCTGCTCGATAGCCGCGACGGCAACATCCTCGATTGTCTCTGGCGGAGATGCTCGCGTTTCGTCCGATCCATTGGCCGCCGATACAGGGTCGTTCACGGCAGAGGATGTTTCAGAAAACCCTTCCAGCGGATCACGCTCATCAGAGGCATCAACAATAACTTCGGTCGGCAGATTGCCTTCCAGCGTGTCGAAGACTTCCTGCTCAACCGGGGAGGTCTCTGCAAACGGGATCTCGCGCTCGGTTTTTATCGGGTTCGGGTCTGCCGCGATAATCGGCGTGCCACCTTCCTGAATACCGCGCTGATAGGCGAACCAGACGACGGCAGAAAACACCACCAGCACGACGACCATGACAACGAGAACAACGAAGCCTGAAACGCCTTCCTCGTCGTCATCGTAATAATCGTCATACTCTTCGTCATATTCGTCAGCAGCGGTCATAATCTCAAGCTCCGGAGGGGGACGGATATAGGACTTTGCCTATCCGACTCGATGATTTCAAGCAAGCTAGACGAAATCATGGCAGTTCGCAGAGATAATTTTCCTACAACCAGTTTTCGGTGTCAAAGAGCTTGCGATGTTCATGAATGGCAAATCTGTCTGTCATGCCAGCGATGTAATCACAGACAGCGCGGGCGCGTTTTTCGTCACTCACCCCTTCATACCGCGCGCGCCAAACCGGCGGCAGGACTTCCGGCTCGGTGAAGAAAAGCTCGAAAAGGTCTCGAACGATGCGCTTTGCATGGCTGCGGGCGCGATTGACTTTCCAGTGGCGGTACATGCGATCCCAAAGGAAACGGCGCAATTCATCAACCTTGGGACGCATGGCCTCCGAAAAATCCACCATCGCGTGGTCGGCGATGCGGATGTCATCGGATGACGCAGGGTCCAGGGCTTTTAGCCGTTCCAGCGTTTCCGCATGAACATCAGCGATCATGGCGCCAATCATGTCGGAAACTGCCTCGGCAATAAGGATATCCTGCGGTGTATCGGGATATTTTTTTTCTGTGGCGTGGATGGCTTCTCCGATTAATGGCACGTCCATCGCCTCTGCCAGAGTAAAGACTCCTGCCCGCAAGCCATCGTCAACATCATGGTTGTTATAAGCGATGTCATCCGCCAGCGCTGCAATCTGCGCCTCCAGCGAAGGCCAGGTATTGAGGAGCAGATCGTGCTGCGCGGCATATTCCTTGATCGCCGCAGGGAGCGGTTTTGCCTTGTCGCGCCCTTTTGCCTGTGCCAGCCGGTCAGCGATGGTGCCAATCAACGGACCATTATGCTTCACGACCCCTTCCAGGGTTTCCCAGGTCAGGTTCAGGCCTTCAAACGCCGCATGCCGGCGCTCCAGCTTGGTCAGGATGCGCAAGGTCTGGGCGTTGTGGTCGAAGCCATTATAATCGGCCATGCACTCCTGCAACACGTCCTCGCCCGTGTGCCCGAAAGGCGAATGCCCAAGATCATGCGCCAACGCGAGGCACTCTGCCAGATCTTCATCCAGTTTGAGCATTCTGGCGAGCGAGCGGGCGACCTGCGCCACTTCCAGCGAGTGCGTCAGTCGCGTGCGGTAGTGGTCGCCCTCGTGATACACAAAAACTTGCGTTTTATGCTTCAGGCGGCGGAAGGCGATAGAGTGCACCACGCGGTCCCTGTCCCGCTGAAAGGCAGAACGCGTCTTGCTCTCCGGTTCCTCATGCAGGCGCCCGCGGCTTTGCTCGGCGCGGCACGCATAAGGCGCAAGGGGGGCTGGAAAGGAAATACTCATCGTGATTGGCCTGCCGGGTTGATTGATTTCGATTAGCCGTGTTTGTAGCAGCCCTGAACAGGGGGCAGATAAGTTTTTTGGAGATTTTGGAAGAGCGAGATACTATTTTGATTACACAACCCGGCAGAGGTCAAAATGCATCCCGGCTTGGTGATGACTGTTCTCATTCTCCTGATGTCCTTGCCTGCTCTTCTCGCGGGTGAAACATTGGGTTTTAGCTCCAGCTGCTCTGGTTCCGAGTGCCTTTATAGTGCCAGGACTTCAGTGATCGCAGTGCTCTGCTCACTATCTCTCATTTGCTTTGTTTTTCTTTTTCCGAGGAAGAGCATTACCGAATTGACTGACAAACCTGCTTTTATGGCCCAAAGGACAGGTGCATTTTTCATAGACCTCCTTTGCGCTTCTACCATTGCTGTAACCATTTCGACTTTGTTGATATTGACGATCGAAGCTGGGCACTCGGGCACTTTTCAGTGGCATTTTACCAGAGAACCAGGGAGGCCATCTGATGGGCTCACAGCCGCGATTGCTGTTATATCAGGCTATTTGACTTTGTTTGTTTATAACTACGTTTTTGGAAAGGCCTCTCGCCAAACGCCCGGTCAGTACATCGCAGGATATGCAGTTCGAGAAAATCCCAATTCTGCCTACAAAACCAGACATGCGCTCAGATTGCTATTGTGGCCAATTGGTGCCCTTGGCTGGCCATTTAGCCTGACCACACCGATTGAACAGAATCAAAGTGATGCTGGAAAAGAACAATGGTGGGATAGACAGACCGGTACGTATGCGGTGCGTGTAAGTTTTCTACCTGATTGAGATAGACGTACTGCTAAAGTTGGAGCAAATGTGCGCATTGATTTATTGCTACCGAGTAGTACTTTCTCATCATGGCAATAAGAGCATCTGTATCCATCACACTGGGTTGAGGTATCTGAGCGGCAGGAACTCGTCCGCATGCAGGCCGTGTTTTATGGGGACAGGCTCATTATCGGCATATGCTGTTTAGGCATACCTGAGAAAAGCATGGAATTACACGGAACATCCACGAAATCTTAGCCCAGCGCAGGGCCGAGATCGTTGTTTTCCTCTATGCGCAGCATTCGGATGTCGTTCACTGAAGCTGCGAACCAGGCAAATTTATTCTTCATGTCCTGTACAGCAAGAACGCATTTCACGGCGTCCACAGTCTCATTGCCGAAATAGACAGAGCCCTGTTGATGATCAAAGCCTTTGGCTTCCAGTTCTCGACGAATGTCATTGTAAGCGTTCTGCCAGGATTCATTCTGGTACAGCTTCTCAAGCTGCTTCGTGTCAAGATCGAAGGATATTGCATACATGGAGCGACCCCTTCCGCTATTATGGCCATAATTGGGACTATGATAGGATGTTGAAGACACGGTATCGGCTGACTATCTTACAGTTATGAACTAAAGCATGTTATTAGCAAATTCGCGCTCTACTCTCAACCAGGCTTGATATGACCGACACCATCACTCTTTCTGACCGTGCGGCAGTCCGCATTACCGAAATCCTTGGCAGAGAAGCTGACGGCGCAATGCTGCGCGTGGCTGTGGATGGTGGCGGCTGTTCCGGCTTCCAGTACAGCTTTGATATCGTGCATGAGCGTCAACCCGATGACCTTGTCATTGAAAAAGCGGGGGCTGTGGTTCTGATTGATACCGTATCGCGGGAATATATGCCGGGCGCTGAAATCGACTTTTCCGATGAGCTGATCGGCGCGGCTTTCAAGATCAACAACCCGCTGGCGACAGCCTCTTGCGGATGCGGGACATCCTTCTCCATTTAAGCCATACTCGGTTCTGAAGTTGATTCGAGGAGGCCCTTCATGTTTCCAGCACAGGCCATGATGATACCTGTCTTTGTGCAGGTTGCCCTGACACTGTTTCTTTTCGCCCGCGTGGCGGCCATCAGAAATACGGAAATTCGGTCGGACACCAGCCTCTTGAAAACGGCTGCTGTGGACTCCTCGCAGTATTCCCTGAGAGCACAACAGATCGGGAATAGCTACAACAGCCAGTTTCAACTGCCCGTCCTGTTTTATGCGGTCACTGCTTTTGCCATGCTGACAGCCAGCGAAAGTTACTTGCTGGCGGCACTTGGTGGTCTGTTTGTGCTGACACGGATCATTCACATGTTTGTCCATGTGAGCAGCAACAATATCATGCAGCGCTTCATGAGTTTTGCGGCTGGCTATATTGTTCTTGTGGTCATGTGGGCCGTGTTTGGTGTCACCTATTTCCTGTAGAGGCAGATCCATGAAAATCGCTACCTGGAACGTGAACTCGATCAACGCGCGCCTGCCCCGCATTCTTGAGTGGTTTGACGAGGCAACGCCGGATGTGGCGGTTCTGCAGGAAATAAAGTGTGTCGATGAGAAGTTTCCAACTTCGGTATTTGAAGACCGTGGCTATCATGTAGAGGTGCACGGACAAAAGACTTATAACGGGGTCGCATTGCTCTCCAAATTCCCGGTTGATGATGTTGTGCGCGGCCTGCCCGGCAATGAAGATGACGATCAGGCCCGATATATTGAGGCATTGATTTGCCCTGAAGATGTTGAGCCTGTTCGGGTCGGTGGATTGTATCTGCCGAATGGCAACCCGGCACCGGGGCCGAAATTTGACTATAAATTGTCCTGGATGACACATCTTCAAAGGCGAGCGGAGATGCTGCTTGAACAGGAAGACGCGTTTGTGCTGGCCGGGGATTACAATGTCATTCCGCAGGCAGAGGATACGCATGATCCGGTTGCCTGGGAGGGAGACGCCCTCTTCCGGCCAGAAAGCCGTGGCAGTTTTCGCCAGTTGCTCAATCTTGGCCTGACGGAGGCGCTGCGCCATCTCAATCCGGAGGATATTTTCTATACTTTCTGGGATTATCAAGGCGGTGGCTGGCCGAAAGATCATGGCATACGCATTGACCATCACCTGCTTTCGCCCCAAGCGGCTGATCGGCTGACTGGTGGCGGCGTTGACAAGAGCGCGCGCGATCCAGGCTTCGGCACACAGGAGGCAAAACCATCCGACCATGTGCCGGTATGGATAACGCTGGACTAAAGCTCAAGATGGCCGCGCGGATTTTACTCTTTGACCTTGGCGGTGTGCTGATCCGCTTGCGGATTGCCGAAAGCCTGACAGCCCTAAGCCCGCTTGACCTTGACTGGGAAGGGATCAAGTCGATCCTGTTGGAAAACCCCATGATACGGCGCTTTGAATGTGGCCAGTGTACGCGCACAGAGTTTGCCGAGAGTTTCATTCGGGACTTGCAGCTTGATATGACAGCGGAAGCGTTTCTGGCCGAGATGGCAACATGGCCGGTCGGGTTTTTTGACGGCGCGCTGGACCTGCTGGCCGATCTGCGACTGAACTATTCAGTCAACTGCTTCAGCAATACCAATGAAGTACACTGGCAACAACACTGGGCAGATCAGTTCGATCATCCGTTCGCGTCGCACCTCATTGGCCTTGCAAAGCCTGACCCCGCTGCGTTTGAGCATGTACTGGAAAGGCTTGGTGCGGCACCGGAAGATGTCTGGTTCTTTGACGACTCACGTGCGAATGTTGCCGCCGCCGCTAGTGTTGAGATTAACGCATTTCATACTGATGGTTTTGAAGCGTTGGTGCTGCAACTGGAAGAGCTTGGTTTCGTGAACAACGCGGCTGACAATCTGCGCGGTTGATTACTTTTGCCGCGTGGCACGTTTCTTTTTATTCTGGGTTCGATAAGCGAGGTCCATTGCCAAAAGTGTTTCCTTGTTTACGCCCAGTTCCCGCTCAATACCTTCGGCAACTTTCGGGGTGATGCCGGAGCGTTCATTGAGAATGTAGGACAAGGACTGGCGTGAAATGCCGATCCGTTTCGCAAGGGAGCCAAGCGCTTCTCTTTCTGGTAAAAGCCAGTGGCGCAGGAATTGTCCGGGATGTGCATATTGGCCGGTGACAGTTGGCATGTCAGTACATCTCCTCAAGGTCGAGGCTACTGATTTTGTTGTCGGTCAGTTTGAAAGTCAAATACCACACCGCGGAGATCGCGATGCAATACTCCCCTACTCTCTTGCCTTTGCCTGCATATGGCAGGGCAAGAAACTCCTCGATGTTTTGGAAGCAAGCCAAGAAGCTGAGAATCGCCCGCAGCTTTTCAAGCTGTCCGTCGCTGAGGCCCAGCTGTCCTGGGCCAGACCACAGGTCTGCCAGCACCGCTTTGCCGGCTTCATCATCCTGCCAGAATGTCTTCAGGTCCTTGGACCGAAAGCTGGTCAACTCCATCACTTGTCCTCTTGCATGTCAGCTTGACGCTATTCAGGCCTTGTTCAACCGGGCAACCACCTTATAACCGTGTCATGGCCCTGCCTGTCAAACGGGTGTCGGCTTTTTCGTGGAGAGAATGATGGACTGGTCGAAACAGCAGGATGAAGCGCTGAAGGCTGTGGCGCGCTGGTATCGCGACCGGGACAGTCAGGTTTTCCGGCTTTTTGGCTATGCCGGGACGGGCAAAACGACACTGGCGCAGCATCTGGCGGAAGGTGTTGATGGCGAAGTGGTCTTTGGTGCCTTCACCGGCAAGGCCGCGCACGTCCTGCGGCAGAAAGGCTGCGAAGGAGCCAGCACCATTCACTCGCTGATCTATCGCCCGGCCATGGGAGATGAGGATGACCCGGAAGCTGAGCCGATGTTTACCATCCGCCGGGATGCACCTGCCGCCGACGCGCACCTCATCATCATTGATGAGTGTTCGATGGTGGATGAAGAGCTTGGGCGTGACCTGCTCTCTTTTGGTGTGCCGGTGCTGGTGCTGGGTGACCCGGCACAATTGCCGCCGGTAAAGGGCGGTGGTTTTTTCACCGAGGCGGAACCGGACGTCATGCTGACGGAAGTGCATCGTCAGGCAGCGGATAATCCTATCATCCGCCTGACCATGGATATCCGCGAGGGCGGCGTGCCTGATTATGGCGCGTTGGGTGACAGCCGCGTCATCAGCCGCAGGGAGATCGACTCGGATACGATCCTGGCAGCAGATCAGGTGCTGGTCGGGCGTAATGTCACACGCTCCAAGTATAATCAGCGCATCCGCACCTTGCTGGATTTTGATGGCTCGATCCCTTGCGTGGGAGAACGGCTGGTCTGCCTGCGGAATAACAAGCAGAAAGGGCTGCTAAATGGTGGTATCTGGGAAGTGAAGTCCCGCCACGGCAAGAAAGCGGGGCGTTTGCGGTTTGGCTTAATCCCGGAAGATGGTGGGCGTGTGACGCAAGTTTCCGTGTTGCCGGAATTTTTTGCGGGCGGCGCTGACAGTATTCCCTGGCCAAAGCGGCGCAACTCTGACGAGTTTGATTATGGATATGCGCTGACAGTGCACAAATCACAGGGCTCGCAATGGGATCGGGTGGTCCTTTTTGATGAGAGTTTCGCATTTCGCGAACATAAGGAGCGCTGGCTTTATACGGCTGTTACCCGGGCGGCGGAGCAAATTACGATTGTGCGTTGAACTCACACATCTATCAGACGTTACACCCTTTTCAGGATCAAGGTCATAAAAGAAACCTGTTCTGCACCCCCGGCTCCGGCAGCGGGCAGCTGTCTTTTTTGCCGAACCAGCGATACCGGTTTCTGGCAATCATATTGTACAGCGCGTTGCGCAAGGGGCGCGGTACAAGGCCGAACAGCATTCCCGCGATGGGCCAAGGCTGGCCAAGTTTCTTCAATATCCGGATGACTGCCTCGGAGTTCTGATAGGTCTCGCCATTCTCGGCGAGCAGAAAACTGGCAGGGTCTTTCGGGTCAAGGCCTGCGCGCGCCAGCAGAGATGAGCCGAAGGCGCCCTGCATACTGGCAAACCTGAACACCTCATCGCTGTCCCGTTTCAGCACGAACTGTACCGAATGCGAACAGATGTTACACACACCATCAAAGACAATCACTGGCGACGACATACTCAACAAATCCGTGTCTGACATGTATTCTCTCGCATGATTTGATGACCGGTGCATGACACTTGGCGTGCCATGGAATTTTTTTGCCCACAAATTAACCTTAACAAAGTCTTACCATTTGGCACGGCGATTGCTGCTCTCCTCGTGAGGATATTCAGGAGGTGCCATCATGGGAACTAAAATCCGTATCTCGAATGAATTTTTGCATCAGGGCAAAGAACCAGGTCGCTTGCGTGATGACAAAACAGCATATTTGCGTGCAGCCCGTCGTAATATGGCTGCCGAGAAGACAGAAAAAGTGGAGCGCGTCCCGCCACAGGTTCAGGACATGATCCTGTTCGTTGGCCTGTTCGCCCTCGCCTTTTCTCTGATGGGCTTTTTCTTCGGATAATTTTTGTCATGCGGTTGCTTCTGCCAAAAGCTCCGCCTGCAACTCTTCCAGGATAGCCTCTGAAGCGCTGCCGTGAATTGCTTCACGATTGACCTCCATCATGACAGGCACTGCGAGCGGCGATACCATCGGCAAGTGAATGTGATTGAGCCGCCCCTGCACCCGCGCAAGCAAAGCTGACAGCCGGGCAATATCAAGAAACCCGCCAGCTGCATCAGTCCAGGCTGCTTTCAATAAAATATGATCCGGCTCATGCTCGCGCAGGACATCATATATGAGGTCTGCGGAGAACGTGACCTGTCGCCCGGTCTTGCGCTCGCCAATATGATTGCGTTCAATCAACCCTGCGATGATCGCGCAATTTCTGAAGGTGTGCTTCATAAGCGCCGCATCGGCGAGCCAGGTTTCCAGATCATCGCCCAGCATATCCTCATCGAAGAGCGCCGCCATGTCCACTTCTTCCATATCTTTCCGTGCCCAGACGGAAAGTGCATATTCTGTCGGACAAAAGCCGAGGGGCTGCACGCCCGCACGTTCAAGCCGGCGGGTGAGCAACATACCCAGAGACTGGTGGGCGAGACGCCCGTCAAACGGATAGCAAACAAGAAAATGCCTGTCCTTGCGGGCGAAGGTTTCAACCAGTAACTCCTTCGGCTTCGGGATAACTGATTTCAACCGCTGCAATTCCAGCCAGTCGCGTACCTGATCCGGCAGGTTCTCCCAACTTGAAGGCGTGTCAATCATCTGCCGGACCCGCGAGGCCAGATAGGTCGTGAGCGGAAATTTCCCCCCCTGCCAGGAAGGTACGCTCGCTTCGTTACTGCTGGCGCGCGTGACAAAGGCTTCACCATCGACCATGCCTTCGAAGCGCAAGACTTCGCCCCCGAACAGGAATGTATCTTTCGGCCCCAGATGGTCGATAAACCACTCTTCCACGGAGCCGAGCTTGCGACCAAGGCGGCGGGCCTGGCTGTAAGGCTTGCCGTCCTTGCCCTTGCGGATGGAACCGAGCCGCAAGGTGACGGACTGTGCCTCAATGATGGTGCCGACATTCATGCGATATTGCTGGGCGGTGCGGGCATCGCGAATTCTCATGCGCCCTTCTTCCGCCGGGACGATGCGGCGAAAGCGTTCATAGGCCTTGAGGGCATAACCGCCCGTCGAGACGAAATCGAGTACCTTGTCGAAGTCTTCGCGCGTGAGTTTCGCGTAAGCCCAGGCCGACGTAACTTCCTTGTAAAGATCATCCGGGTGGAACGGGCCAGCGGCGGCCATGCCCCAGATATGCTGGGCCAACACATCCAATGCGCCTTCGCGTGGCGGGTCACCATCCAAAACATTTTCGCGTACAGCCTCGCAGGCTGCCTGACATTCCAGCACCTCGAACCGGTTAGCCGGCACAAGCAAGGCGCGCGAGACTTCATTAAAGCGGTGATTGGAGCGACCAATCCGCTGGATCAGGCGCGACGAGCCCTTGGGCGCACCGATCTGGACGACGAGATCGACCTCCCCCCAGTCAATGCCGAGATCCAGGGTGGACGTGCACACCACCGCGCGCAATGCGCCGCCAGCCATGGCGGCCTCTACCTTGCGGCGCTGCCCCACATCAAGCGAGCCATGATGCAGGGCAATGGGCAGGTTATCTTCATTCAACTGCCAGAGGGCTGCAAAGATGATCTCAGCCTGGCTGCGGGTGTTGGTGAAGATCAATGCCGTTTTGGCTGTCTTGATCGCTTCGTACACATCCTTGTAGGCGTGGCGCGCCAGATGGCCCTGCCAGGGGATGCGTTCTTCCGTCTCAAGAATTGTAATGTCGGGCTCTGCCCCGCCCTGCCCGGTGACCAGATCGGCGCGCTTCTTTCGCCCGTGCTGGGAGACCAGCCAGCGGCGCAGGGGATCAACTTCTGCGACGGTGGCGGACAGGCCAACCGTGCGCATTTTGGGCGCAAGTTGCCACAAGCGCGCGAGGCCGAGACTGAGCAAATCACCACGCTTTGAAGTGACCAGCGCATGAAGCTCATCCAGAATGACGCAATCGAGCTTTTCAAAAAAGTCCGGCGCAGACGGATGGGCCAGCAGCAATGCCAACTGTTCTGGCGTGGTGAGCAGAATGTCCGGCGGGGTGTGGCGCTGACGCTGGCGCTTTGAAGCGGGGGTGTCACCGGTGCGGGTTTCGATCTTGACCGGCAAGCCCATTTCTTCTGCCGGGGTTTGCAGATTGCGCGATACATCGACAGCCAGCGCCTTCAGCGGTGATATATATAATGTGTGCAGGCGTGGCACCGGCGACGGATTTTCCGTGAGATCAATCAGGGATGGCAGGAAGCCAGCCAGCGTCTTGCCGCCGCCAGTGGGCGCGATCAACAGGGCCGAGCGACCAGCACGCGCTTTCTCGAGCAGTTCTGCCTGATGCGCGCGCAACTGCCAGCCGCGACCGGCGAACCAGTTGGCAAAAGTTGGCGGCAGTGTGCTCAGGCTCTGATCCATCTTCGTGTCATTCTCATCATTTCCATGTCTCAAACATAAGGGCAAATGGACGGGGGCACATAAGTTTTTAAGAGATTGATTTTTCTGAACTTTTCTGTTTGCGGCTCAATATCTTGCCGGCAAGAAAGACCTTTGCGCGACTGCCGCCAATCGGTATGAACACGAAACCAGTGATTGTGCCCACCGGGCGAGACGAAAACAGGGGCGATATGGCAGAACCGGCATTTTCCGCAAGTGGCAGCAGGCTTTTCACCTCGTGGCTGACAGGGGCGAAAGCCAGCCTTGCCTTCACTACCTATCAGGCGGGCAAGGTTTTTTTCATCGGGATGCAACCGGATGGACGGCTGTCGATTTTCGAGCGGACATTCGCCCGCTCCATGGGGCTGGCTGCGCAGGACAAGCGCCTGTGGATGGCGACGTTGAACCAGCTCTGGCGGTTTGAGGACTTTCTCGAAACCGGCGAGCAACATAACGGTTTTGATGCGGTGTATGTGCCACTCGAGAGCCGGACGACCGGCGATGTGGATATTCACGACATCGGCATACAGACCAACGGACAGCCGGTTTTCGTCACCACTCTCTTCAACTGTCTTGCTGTGCCGGACGAGACGCACTCCTTCCGTCCTGTGTGGAAACCGCCATTTATTGATCGGCTGGTGGCAGAAGACCGCTGTCACCTGAACGGGCTCGCCATGGAAGATGGCAAGGCGAAATATGTCTCCATGGTCTCTACGACCAATATCTCCGAAGGCTGGCGCGAGCATCGCGACAATGGCGGTGTCATCATGGATGTGGAGAGCAACGAGATTGTGGCGACGGGACTTTCCATGCCGCATTCCCCGCGCGTGCATAATGGTGACTTATGGGTGCTGAATGCCGGGACGGGTGAGTTTGGCAAGATTGACCGGGACAGTGGCACGTTCGAGCCGGTGGCCTTCTGCCAGGGTTTTCTACGTGGGCTGACCTTTATTGGTGACCATGCTGTGGTTGGCCTCTCCAAGCCGCGCGAGAACAAGACCTTTCAGGGGCTTGCCCTGAATGACCGCCTGGAGAAGGAAGGCGTGTCACCGCAATGTGGCCTGAAGGTGATCGACCTGAAAACCGGGGCTGTTGCCCACTCCTTCACGATTGAAGGTGTTGTGGAAGAGCTTTATGACGTGGTTGCCCTGCCCGGCCTGATCCGGCCCATGGCACTTGGTTTCAAGACGGAGGAAATCCGCCATTACCTGAAACCGGCAAAGGTTGATCTGTAGCCTGTATTTTCTCTCTGTGCGTAAAAAAGCCCGGCGCAAAGGCCGGACTTTTTTTGTTTTGGGAAACATGAGCCGCTAAGCAACAATCTCACCCACATCAATATCATTCTGTAGATCAGCGCTCAGAATACCCTCGACAACCAGTATCTGCGTATCTGCACCCGCAGTGACCAGGGTGAACTGGGTTGAGTCATTCACTTCATCACCATCAGTATCAATATCAGTTGCTGTCGCAATTGCGTCAGCCTGATCCGCGAACCCGAAGGCTGACAGATCAAGCGTGTCAACGTCATCCTCGAAATCGAGGATCGTGTCGGTTGTTCCGACACCACTGGCGATTTCCTGCTCGATGATGAAGGTGTCTGCATCCGCACCACCTGTCAGCATATCGCTACCGAAACCATCAGTCAGTTGGTCAAGGCCGGAGCCGCCGAAGATGAGGTCATCCCCACCAGCACCATCCAGAATGTCATTACCACCGAAACCGTCGATCGTTTCACTGAAGTCACCGCCAGTAATAGTATCGTTTTCATCCGTACTGAAGCCGCCAGTGACAGAAACACCGGCACTGACGATGTTATAGATCTCTGGTGCACCAATGGCGTCAAAGTTTCCGGCGATAAAGAAGGTAAGACCATTCGACGGATCAAGATAATCCCCAATCACTGAAGAGAAGGAAAGTGACTGGCCATTGATATCGCTGATCGAGATTTGATCATTTGACCCATCGAGGCTTATTTGAACTGTGAAGCTTTCAGTAAAGCCATTGGCTGTAATATTGGCACCTCCGGTCTCCAGTGTATTCAGTGTCGCACCGTTTCCAACTGCCTGATCTACAACTGTGTTATCTGCACCAAAGTCAGCAACAAAGAATTGCGCAATCGCCTGATCCAGCGCGAACAGCGATATCTGTTTCTGGCCATCATGCACCCCGACAAAGATATCATTGTCAGTGTCACCACTAACGATTGCCTGCCTGTCAAAGGTGTAAGTGATTGATACCTGATCCGATGCATCAACGGCACCTGCTGATGTCAAGGGCACCTCAATGAAGGACGTATTCTGCGTGCCATTTGATGCCTGCAACACCTCCTCTTCATTGATATTCTGGATGCTGGCCGTGACAGTCGGGTTATTCACCAGAGGCAACAGATCATTCGGGTCAAGAGAGAATGATCTTGTCGCTGGTTGCACTACAACTTCCGGTTGGATAAAGTCTGACGCATCAAGCTGTGCCAGTGTCGTGTTCTCAATGACAAGCAACTGTGTCGCAGAACCGTTTGCAAGTTCAATCTGAACGTTGCCATCCACTTCGGTTGCTCGCGCAGACAGGAATGCATCAATATCCTCGATACCAAAATCAAGGACATCGATCAGGTCCACACCATCCTCGAAGTCGAGGATGGTATCTGTGATTGTGACGCCGCTGCCGCTGAGCGCACTGTCGACATCAATATCAAAAATATCAGCATCGGCACCACCAGTCAGGTTATCATTACCATCATTACCCGAAAGCAGATCGCTTCCCTGGCCACCATTGATGGTATCATCGCCAGCGCCGCCCGTGATTGTATCCGCGCCAGCAAGGCCGAAGACCACGCCGGAGACAGTTCCGGTGATGGTGTAAGTGTCATCACCATCCGTGAGCAGCACATCACCTGTAAGTGTGCCGTTATTCACGAAAGATGCGCCCGCACCTATGGTAATCTGGCCTGTTACGGTGCCGTTGTTTTCAAACGTACCCGTACCATTAAAGATCACATCGCCATTGATGGAGTTATTGGAATTATTGGTCAGCGAATTGTTGCCAAGCCCGAGGTCGATATTACCATTGACTGTGCCGTCAATAACGACCGTATCGTCTCCGTCACCCGCTGTGACATTGCCGTTGATGGTTGAGCCTGCGCCAACATCCAGTGTGTTATTGCCACTGCCAAGGTCAATATCGCCGTTAAGGGCACCGCCATTTGTGATGTCCACGTCATCCGCACCCGTACCGAGTGTAACACTGGCCGTGATGGAGGCTGCGACACTATCAATAAGAATGCTGTTATCACCATCCCCAAGGTCAATCGATGCGCCGCTGGACGTTGCCGTCACGCTACCAACATTCAGGTTACCCGGTGCAACATCCGCGAAGTCAATATCACTGAATGTGTAAGTAACGGTTTGTGGGCCCAGCGCCGTATCAACCGTGCCGGTCCAGGTGAGGATAGCATCGGTTGTGGCATCCTGAATCGAGATTGTGTTCGGTCCTGTCGTGATGGCCCCTGCATAATTCTCGATCATAAATTCGCTGACATCGCGCACAGTTTCGACGCCATCAAGATATGAGTAGGCTGTTGCGTTCCAATTGTCGTTGTTCGGATTGATGTCAATGATTACACCATTTGTCGGCGTGTTTGCTGCGCGATTGCCGCTGCCCGAAATGATACTCGTAAGGCCGGTGTCAAAATCGACGATAAACAGATTACCGGCGTTTGGAACCGTTCTGGCGCCGGAGATTTGCGTATCGAGCGGTACAACACCGCCGATGCTGCCTGTGTTGACAATATTGTCTGCACCGCTGCCACCGGTGATGGCATCTGTACGGATCGTACCTGAGTTTGACAAAGTATTGCCTGTCGCAGTCGCCGCACCACCCAGATCAATGTCACCAGTCATTGAGCCATTATTGGTTAGGGCATCATCCCCGTCACCGGCTGTGATGTCACCTGTGATGGTGCCATCATTGGTCAGTGTTAGCAGTGTCGCTGCATCTACTGTACCGAAGTTACCACCTTCACTGTTCGTCAAATTCAGTGTGCCGCCTTCGATATTCGTGATTGTACCGGTATTGGCCGTAACCGTCGCGTTTGTAGACGTCAGGTTAGTGATCGCGCCTGTATTGCTGTTTACGGTTGTCGTCGTCGAAGAGATCGTTGTGATCGTGCCGTCATTATCGACAGAAGATGTTGTGCCAGCAATATTTGCGAGTGATCCGGTGCCATTATTATCTACCGAGAACATCGTACCGAATATGCTACCCAGTATCGAAGCGCCTGTATTGTTGACAAGGCTGTCTGATGTTGATGCCTCGCCAAAATTAATGCCACCAGCTATCAAGCTGTTGTTTGTCAGCAGATCATCCCCACTATTCAGGATTAACGAACCACCGATAAAGTCACTATTGGTGATCGTGTCAGTCCCGGAGCCGCCGATATAGCCGATGGTCAGCGAGCTATTGTTGGTAAAGCTGTTGGTGCCATCGCCGAGGATAATATTGCCGGTGATGGTGCCATCATTGGTAATTGTGTCATCACCACCTGCGGCTGTGACATTGCCATTGATCGTTGAGCCCGTACCGAGGCTGAGCGTGTTGGTGCCTGCACCAAGGTCAATGTCACCAGTGATGGTGCTGTCGATGTTTGTCGGCACGAAAATGTCGATTGTGACATCGTCATCACCGGCCCCGAGGTTAATTGCACCGGTTATCGTGCCGCCATTGATATCGATCGTTGATCCGTCAGCAGAACTGATGTTGCCGTTGATCGTGCCGATATTCATGGTCAGGCTATCGTCGCCTGTGCCCAGATCAACGTCACCGATCATGGTGCCGTCACCCTCAATGATGAAGGAGTCTGCCCCCATGCCCAGCATGACTGCACCGGTGATGTTACCGCCGACGCCTTCACCGCTTGCAGAGCGGATCTCGTCGTCGCCCGCGCCCAGATCAATGGTTGTGTTGACGATGGTGCCGCGAATATTCGTCAGTGTATCGCTGTTCGCACCACCTGTAATGTTCCCATCGATTGTATCAGAAGAATTATTGTCGATCGTATTGGTGCCATCCCCCAGGTCAATATTGCCGGTGATGGTGCCGGCATTGAGGATGGAGTCATCACCAGCGCCTGATGTGATGTTGCCTGTGATGAAAGCGCTGTTGTTGATGTTGACGGAGTTTGTCGCCGTGATATCACCAACTGATCCGCCTGTTGAATTATCCAGCACAAGGTCATTGACGGAGATGCTGCCAATGGTAGTTCCCTCGCCGGAGTTAGTAACACTCGCAGTATCGGAGGAAATTCGGGTAATGGCACCATCATTGTAGGTATTCGAGTAACCGCCAGCAATATCATAGATTGATCCGCTGTTCTGAACATCAAATCCGTCCCCCTGCACAATACCTGTAATCGTGCCCTGGTTGTTCAGCCTGTCACTGCTTTCAGATGTATTGGAGGCAAAGTCGACATCACCGTAAATGTTTCCGGCATTTTCAATATCATCATTATACGACCCACCAGTAATATTGCCCGTTATATTACTATCGTTAAACAACCGGTTGAAGCCATCACCCATGGTTATATTGCCAGTGATCTCACCGTAGTTGTCGATATTATCATCACCTGAACCGGTTGTGATATCGGCATAGATAGTGCCAAGATTTTCAATTAAGTTGCTGCCGTCAGAAAGATCAATAGAAACGCTATAGCCACCAGATGAACCTTCACTATACGCCCCGATTGTACTGTAGTTGTTGATAGTTTCACCAGAAGTTCCGCCAGTAATATCACCTTCCAGCGTACCATCATTGTTAACGGTGAAGCCGTCCCCCTGAACCGTGCCGCCGACAGTGCCTCCCTCCTGGTTATTGAGAGTATCAGTGCCTTCACCGGACGAGCCGTAGAAGTTTACGCCGCCATAGATGTTGCCGGCATTGTAAATCGTCTCGTGATAACTGCCGCCAGTAATATCGCCGGTGATGTTACTATTGTTGTTGTTCAGCTGGTTGAAGCCATCACCCAGAGCAATGTTGCCATCAACAAAGGCATTTGTGTTCGTCACAGTATCAGCACCACTACCTAGCGTAATGTTGGCGTACGTGTTGCTGTTGCTGAGAAGAACCGTGTTGTCACCATCATACAGATTGATTTCGACAGTGTTCCCGTATGAGCCGATCTGGCTATTGTTGGTGACGGCATCAGCACCTGAGCCGCCGTAGACGTTGCCGAATATTGCTGAATCGTTCGTGAGCTGATTGAACCCATCGCCCATCACAATACTGCCAATGACGAAACCGGAGTTGGTGATTGTATCATCACCGCCAGCCGCTGTAACCGAGCCAGAAATCGTGCTCGCGTTGTCGAGTGTCAGCTGTGTTGCGGCATCAACCGTACCAAAGCTACCACCTTCACTGTTGGTCAAATTCAGCGTACCGCCCTCGATATTGGTGATTGTGCCGGTGTTGGACGTCACCGTTGCGTTGGTCGAGGTCAGGTTCGTGATTGTGCCGGTGTTTGTGTTCACTGTCGTCGTCGTTGACGAAATCGTGGTGATCGTGCTGTCATTGTCTACAGACGATGTTGTGCCAGCAATTGTTTCGATGGAGCCGCTGAGGCCGCCATCATTATTGTTGTCCACGACAATGGTCGTGTTGCCACCGGTGACTGTGCCACCGATGCTGCCGCCATTATTGGTCAGCGTATCCGTGCTGCCGCTCGTGGTGTTGTCACCAAAGTCGATGCCGCCGGTGACGGAAGCTGTTGAGCCGGCATTGACAAAACTGTCCATGCCCTCGCCGAAGCTGACACCACCGCTGATGCTGCCAGCATTGGTGATCGTATCATCACCTGCCCCGGTGGTGACGCCGTTCTGGATGGAGCCACCAGAATTGTTGGTGATGTCTGTGACATCAGTCGTAGTAATGCCGCCGATAATCTCACCGGAATTAACAACTGTCGCCGTCCCATCAACACTGACAAGGTTGGTGATATCGCCAGTGCTGTTGTTGGTCAGGTTCAGCGAGGATGCGCTGATGCCTGCAGTTGTGCCATCATTGGTGATGGTGGCATCTTCCGCATAGATATTGCCGATTGTGCCACCGTTGTAGTTATTCAGTGTCAGGCTGACATTTGAAGCGATGCTGTAAATATCGCCTGAATTGTTGACCTCAAAGCCATCACCCTGAACCTGACTGTCGATAGAACCGCCAGCATTATTCGTGACAGTATCCCCTTCCGAAGACGTACCGAGATTTACCGTACCGGAAATCGTACCGCTATTCGTAAGCGTGTCATCTGCAGCACCCGTTGTAATGGTGCTGCTGATAAGACCGCCACTGAAGTTTGTGATCGTGGTTGTGCCCACTGCGGAAATGGCGCCTTGAATCTCGCCACCATTATTGTTGTTAAGCACCAGTCTGTCCGCGGCAGTGATAGGACCTGTTATGGTGCCGCTGTTGGAAACAGAGCCAGATACTCCGGTTACATCAATCGAACCGGCAGAGCTGCCTGCGTTATTGAGGAGGCTAACCTGCTCTGAAACGACAGACCCGATAGATCCGGTATTCGTAATTCCGGACGAGTCTGAAGTCACGCTTGTGATCGCGCCCTCGTTAACGATGGTTGTAGAGGTACCCGCGATTGTCTCAATCGAGCTGGTTGCACCCAGGTTGTCCACTCTGAAACTTGTACCGCTCAGTGTACCATCAATAGAACCGCCGTTGTTGGTAATGGTGTTACCAAAACCTCCAGCGATATCAATGTCGCCCGTGATCGTTCCGGTGTTAATGATTGTTTCAACACCACTGCCACCAGTGATATTACCAGTTATCGCACCGTCATTAGTCAGTGCGTTTGCACCCTCTCCCAGCGAAATTTCAGCGGTGATTGTGCCGCCTGTATTGTTCGTCACACCATCAGACCCGTTACCGAAGGTGATACCGCCAGAAGAGCCGTTGATGAGGATTATGCCGCTATTATCCAGCACATCATCATTCTCGCCATTGGCTGTGTCTGCATCACCGAAGTCCAGTGATTCTGTGGTCAAGGAGCCACCGGCACTGACGGTGACCGTGTCATCATCATTATTCAGGTTGATCGACGCATTATCGATGCTGCCGCCAGCCAGTACATTGATGAAGTCCTCGTCATTGCCCGTTGTGATGCTGCCAGTGATCGTCGTGCCGGAGCCTTCGTTGATCGTGTTGGTGCCAGCACCAAGGTCAATATCACCACTGATTGTGCCTGTGTTATTGATCGTGTCATCGCCTGCGCCCGCCGTGATGTTGCCAGTGATTGCACCATCATTGGTAATGGTCAGCAGTGTTGCAACGTCAACTGTGCCGACACTACCACCTTCATCATTTGTCAGATCAAGAGTACCGACCTCAATGCTGTTGATCATACCTGTGTTGGAGTTGATCGTCGTTGTGGTGGAAGACACCGTGTTGATGGTGCCTTCATTGTCGATTGTAGAATCAGTGCCAGCTACGGTTTCAATGAAACCGGTCCCATTATTGTCCAAGCTGAACTGATCACCACTGACAGTACCGGAAACTGATCCGCTGTTATTGATCAGTGCATCACCTGTTACATCGTTAGCGCCGAAATCAACGCTGCCAGTTATGGTGCCGCTATTGGTGAGAATATCGTCACCAGCTTGTGTCTGCAGGTCACCTGTGAAGATATTGCTGTTGGTAAAGCTGTCATTACCGCCACCAAGTGTGGATGTATTGCCGCCATCAATTGTGCCATCATTGATAACAGTGTCATCATCGCTGCCAAGTTGCAGCGTGCCTGTGATTGTCGCACCGCTGTTGTTGGTGATGCTGCTGCTGCCTTGACCACCGAGAATGTCGGCGCGGATGATGCCGCCTTCATTGTTAGTCACGCTGTCATTACCCAGATCAAGTGTAATGTTGGCGCTTGCAGAGTCCTGCCCTTCGATCAGGCCATCATTGATGATGCTGTCATCACCGGAGCCACCGGCGATGTCCGCAATGATCGTGCCGCTGTTGGCGAGCGTATTGTCGCCCTCGCCAAAGTCAATGACTGTGGAAAGGATAGAAACTGAACTTCCTTCCAACACTGTGGTTTCGCCGGAGATCGTTGCACCTGCATTATTGGTAAGCTGATCGCTGCCATCGCCAAAACGTAGTCCGCCTGAACTGCCGTCGCTGCTACTGACAATGTCACCGGCATTCACCAGTACATCATCGTCGATACCATTCTCGGTATCGGCATTGCCGAAATCGATCACGGAAGCGGAGATGCTTGCCCCGATGCCATTGTCAATCTTGTCATCGCCATCACCCAGGAAGATGTCACCGACAATATCACCATTGTTGTTGATGGCATCATTGCCTTCATTGCCATCGACATTACCAGTCAGGGAACCACCGACACTGATATTCAGTGTGTCGTTGCCTGCCCCGAAGACAATACTGCCGCTCATCTGGCCAAGCGTCAGGACATTGTCGCCATCGCCAAGATTGATCTCGCCGTTGATGACGCCGCCGACCAGCACAAGGTCAACGCCTTCACCCAGCGTGATGTTGCCATTCACAGTACCGGCAATCGTCAGGGTGCCACCACCGGCGCCCATATCAATGTCACCTGTGAGGACGCCGCCAGCCTGAATAGTGATTGATTCATCACCACTGCCGGTCGTCAGGTTACCCATCAGTGTACCTGCAATATCAACAGTATTATTGCCGTCACCCAGGTCAACATCACCAGTGACAAGGCCGCCGGATGTGATGTTCAGCGTGTCCATACCGCCGAGCGTCGTGATGTTGCCCGTGATGCTTTCGCTGCCATTCTCGTTGATGATATTGTTACCGCCACCGAGATTGATGTTGCCGTTGATAACGCCGAAGTTGTTCAGCGTGTCATCGCCATCACCAGCGCTAATGTCACCTGTCAGGAGACCATTGGTTTCACTACCATCGCCGAAATTATCAAGCGTATTGTTGCCACCGCCAAGATTGATCGATGCGGTGATGGAACTGGTATCATCATTTTCCAGCGTATCATTGCCATCGCCGAAGGTGATGGTCAGGGCTTCGCCATTGATCGTTGCGCCATTGAAGTTGAACAGCTCGTTATCACCGTTACCGAGGGAAATATCCCCGTCAATGCTGCCGCCATCATTGTCGATAACATCATTACCCGCATCACCTGTGATAGAGCCGGTCAGCGTACCTGTGTTGAGAACAACCAGGTCACCTGAACCCGTGGCGGAAATCGTGCCGTTAAACGTGCCGGCGTTGTCAATAACCAGGGCACCGCCTGTGCCCGTGACGCCGCCTTCAAAATCACCGTCATTAGCAAGCAGATTTGACGGTTGACCCTGTACGGCAGCCAGTTGTGAGGCACTGCCAAAATCAACGGCGCCCGCAAACATCGCACCAGTCGCGTTGGTTAGAATATCATCGCCATCGCCCAACAGAATATCTGCCTGCATGATGCTCTCGTTGGCAACAACATCATTGCCACCAAGAAGATTGATGGAGCCAAGTGTGAAGCCACCCTCTCCGTCATCAGAACCGGTTAGTGTTCCAGTATTTGTCAGCGTATCAACATCAGCGCCACCAAGGATGGAATCAGAGCGCACGGTGCCTGCATTTTCGATGGTGTTATCACCGTCCTGCAAGTTGACAGTTCCGGTTAGCAGACCCGTAGCTGAAATTGTCAGCGTATCGTCACCGCTGCCTGCAGTTGTATTACCATTCAGGGTACCATCAACAGTGATGCTATTGGTGCCGTCCCCCAGGGAAATGTTACCATTGATTGTACCGCTCGTGATATCGACCTGATCATTACCGGTGCCGGATGTGATATTGCCGTTGGTCGTTGTAGCGGAGTTTTCGACGAAGCTATTATCGCCTTCACCAAGGTCAATATTGCCATTGATCGTGCCGGAGTTTGTGACGTTATCATCCCCGGCGCCCATATTGATAACGGCAGTACCTTCATTACCGTTCACCGTACCGGTGTTATTGAAGATATCGGCACCGCCACCAAGATTGATGCTCAGCGTATTGATTGTCCCGTCATTGGTGAGAGAATCTGCGCCCGTGCCTGTAAGCACATCGCCCGTCAATGTGGCACCGGCGGAATTAACAATGCCGTTAGGGCCATCACCGAGGCTAATATTGCCTGTGAGTGTACCAGCATTATTCACGTTATCGAGACCTGCATCGCCGGCAATGTTACCGTTGATTGTTGCGCCTGCTGCGTTACTGACCGTGTTAAAGCCATTGCCAAGGCTGATATTGCCGGTCACCACGGCACCGCTCTGGCTGGTGACGAAGTTGTCATTACCCTCGCCCATCGTGGTATTGCCGGTCAGCGTGCCACCAACGGTTACAGTGTCGTTACCCCCACCAGTCGAAACATCATTCGTAATGGTACCGTCATTCAGTATGGTGTCATTACCGCTGCCCGTCGTAATAGCGCCGGAAATATTACCGGAGGCTTCGTTAGTGACAGAGTTCGTCCCGTTGCCAAGATTGACAACGCCTGTGATGCTACCTGTGTTGACAAGCTGATCGTTCAGGCTGCCGCCTGTCAGATTTGCATTGATTGTGCCGTCATTGACAATCTGGTTGTTGCCCGAGCCAAGATCGACAGTGCCATTGATTGTGCCACCTGTTTCGTTGGTCAGGGAGTCTGCACCAGAGCCAGTAGTCACCGCTGCGAGGATATCGCCACTGTTGGTGATCTGATTAAGGCCTGAGCCAAGGTTGATGATCGCTGCTTCGTCAGCTTCCTCACCACTTGCGCCCGTCAGTGTACCGCTGTTATTGAGGATGTCCCCACCGGATCCCGTCGTGATGTTGACACGCATGGTGCCTTCATTATCGATCTGGTTTGTGCCGTTACCAAGGTCAACATTCGCTGCTGTCCCGCCGGAACTATCT
This sequence comes from Aquisalinus sp., assembly GCA_022763115.1. GTDB lineage: Bacteria > Pseudomonadota > Alphaproteobacteria > Caulobacterales > Parvularculaceae > Aquisalinus. The sequence continues at coordinate 3,076 of JALEGJ010000058.1, read as the reverse complement.
GCGGTCAGGCCTTCCAGCGCTCCTGTGTTCGAGAACGTATCATTCCCCGTACCGGTCGTAATTGTATCGGATTGTATAGTCCCGGCACTGTTGATGGTGTTGACACCGCTTCCAAGATCAATATTGCCCTGGATGTTACCACCGGATTCTACGGTCAGGTCATCACTACCGCCCAGCGTCGTGATGTTACCGATAATAGTTTCGGAGGAGCCTTCCGTAATCGTATTATCGCCGGCACCGAGATTGATATTACCCAGAATCGTGCCGAGATTAGTGACTTCATCATCACCTGAGCCGGCAGTGATATCCCCTGTAATAACTGCACCCGAAGCATTATCCAGAGTGTTGTCACCTTCACCCAAGCTGATGTTACCTGTAATGCTGGCATTTGCCTGATTATCAATTGTGTCTTCACCACTGCCTAAAGTGATATCACCAACAATTTGCGCAGGTGGCTCACCCTCTGTGCGGATGTTTGTGATCGTATTATCGCCATTACCCAGATTGATTATACCTGTAATGACTCCAGAGGTGTTGGTGATACTGTCAGCACCTGCGCCAGTCGTAATATTGGCATTCATGCTGGCGCCACTGGTGTTGATAACCGCGTTATCACCCTCACCCAGATTAACAATGGCATTGAGGCTTGCCGCTTCACTGTCAGTACCACCATCAAGCGCTGAAGAATTGGTAAGTGTATCGTTACCCCCATCTGTGAAGATGTTCGCCGACAAGGTTCCTGCAGTGTTGCTAACAATGTTATCGCCTGCGCCAAGCGAAAGTTGAGCTGCGGAAACAGGTCCATCATTTGATCGGAAGCCGCTTAAAGCCCCGGCATTGTTGATCGTGTCAGCACTCGAACCGGAGATGATATTCGCGACAAGTGTGCCGCTGTTTGAGACAGTGTTTTCGCCTTCACCCAGATCAATAGTGGCGTGATCTGTACCACCGCCACTGCCGGAAATAACATCCCCGGTCAGGCTGCCGCTATTGGTAAGTGTGTCATCACCATCACCGAACAGAATGCCCCCGGATTCGCTGGAGTTGATAATAATCGAGCCACTGTTTGCAAGGCGATCATCATTGGCCCCAACACCGATATCAGCATTGCCGAAGTCAATCGTCTCAGCGGTTACAAAACCGCTCTGAACATCAAGCGTATCGTCACCCTCACCAAACAGAATATCGGTTGCATTGATCGTGCCGCCATTGACAGTAATCAGATCATTTCCTGCCCCCATATCAATAGTTGCAGCATTGATCGTCTCAATTGACTCTTCCGTGATGGTATCATCGCCTGCACCGAGGCTGATATCGCCATTGAGCGTACCTGAATTAAGGAGCGTATCATCGCCTGAACCGGTCGTGACATCCGCCACCATAAATCCGAAATTTGTGATGGCGTTATTGCCATCGCCCAGATTCAGGGATGCAGCAATACTGACTTCACCATCGTCTCCACCATTGAACAGGTTTGTGTTGGTAAACGTATCATTGCCAGTACCTGTGCTGATATCAGCCACAAGTGTGCCGCTGTTGGTGATAACATTATCACCGCCACCGAAATCAATTGACGCCGCGAGGCTGCCGCCTGAACTGCCATCCGCTGCCGCAGCAAAGTCACCAGAATTGTTCAGTGTATCAACGCCATTACCACCCAGAACGCTGCTGGTTTCAATCGTGCCGGCATTGGTGATGAGATTGGTGCCATTACCTAATTCAATGTCACCCGCAATGAAGCCACCTTCATTGTTGGTGATTGTATCATCGCCATCAGACAGCAAAATATTGGCCTGAATATCGGCATTATTCGTGATTGTACCTGTGCCGCTGACAGAGATGTCATCGTCGATCAATCCGCCTTCATTGTTCGTCAGATCAAGGTCAAACGCATCAATGCCGCTGATCGTGCCATCATTTGTGATTGTCGCATCATTGGCACTGACGAAACCGACCGTGCCACTGTTATCCAGAGTTAGACCGCTAACGGAGATATTATCAATATTACCGCTATTAAGGATGTCAGCACTTTCCGAGGTTACGCTGTCAATCTGGTTACTGTTGTCAATATCCGAAAAGACACCGCCGACCTCAGTAATCGACCCCGAGTTGTTCACACTGAAATTGCTGCCACTAACAGTACCGGAGATTGAACCCTCATTATCAAGAGTATCAGCGGCCTCGCCAGAAGCGCCAAAGTCAACCGACCCGAAAATGGAACCGCCTGAGCCATTGGCAAGTGCATCGGCTTCACCACCCGTGGAGATGTCGCCGGTTATGGAGCCGCTATTCAAAAGCGTGTCGGTGCCGCTGCCCGTCGTAATGTTGGCTTCCAGCGTCCCGGCGTTGTCCAGCGTGTTGTTGCCATCACCCAGATCAACCTCTCCGATGGTACTGACCGAACTGCCATCCAGCGCGCCTGTCAAGGTGCCGGAGTTGGTCAACAGATCATCCCCCTGCAGAGCTGATACATTGCCACGAATTTCGGCGGCGTTATCCAAAGTATTTGCGCCTGAGCCCAGAGCAATATCGCCGGAGATTACAGAACCTTCGGCATTGGAGACTGTATCGCTGCCCGTGCCGGTATCAATGTTACCGAAAATCACGGCGCTGCTATCCTGCTGAATGAGGTCTGCCCCGCCTCCCGTCGTAACATCACCAAAGATGTCACCACCGGATTGGAAAATATTATCCGTACCTGCATCTGTTGTCAGCGAACCCAGGAGAATACCGCCATTACTGGTGAAAGTATTGTCACCGTCACCCAGATTGACTGCATTGCCAACTTCTTCAGAAGCGCCGCCAATGAACCCGCCATTGGATGTTAGCTGATCATCACCAGTACCGGTCGTAATCGAACTGCCCGCAATCATACCAGAGTTGGTTATGGTATTGTTACCATCGCCTAGAGAGATATTACCGTTGATCGTGCCCTCATCAACGGTGACACTATCTGCCCCAGAACCAGTTGTGATATTCCCATTGATGGTAAACCAGTCGAGGAAACTGGATATCTCTGTGACAGAATTATCACCCTCACCGAGATCAATGTCGCCATTGATTGTGCCATCCGTAT
>JALEGJ010000057.1 GCA_022763115.1 Aquisalinus sp. | reverse complement strand
GCCGTTACTGGGACGATCTGGATCTGAAATGGCGCTGTTTGAGTACTGGTCATGTCCGTCACATAAAAGCTGCCGCAAAGTTTTCCAAGTTCTTTGCGTGAAAGGATTGGAAGACTCGCTTTTCGTGATCTATTTATGCTATTCTATGATGACTCGTCAGAGTGAATGTTCGCACGGGAGAGTTCGCACAGCAGATTAGTGCGGCGCCGAAGGAGCAACCGCCCCGGAATCTCTCAGGCACCAGGGACCGTGCAACTGAACTGAAGGCTGGAAAAGGGCAGAAGTCCTACCGACGGAGCAAGCGGACCTTATTAAAGTGAGGTCTTTGCGGAAACTCTCAGGTCTCACCGACAGCCGGGGTAAGCGCAATCTGGCGCGATGATGGTGAGGCCTAATGACTGACGAAACAGAAAATTTGAAAAAACTGCCGTTGCATGACCTGCATGTGGAATTGGCCGGCAAGATGGTGCCCTTCGCCGGTTATGAGATGCCCGTGCAATATCCTCTCGGTGTCATGAAAGAACACCTGCATGTGCGTGAAAAAGCTGGCCTTTTTGATGTTTCCCACATGGGCCAATGCTTCCTGAAAACACGCGAAGTTGAGCATGGCAGCCCTGAGGCTCACAGGAAAATCGCTGCCGCGATCGAAACGCTGGTGCCGGGCGAAATCCGTAAACTTGGTGAGGGGCGTATTCGGTATTCTCTGCTCCTGAATGACCAAGGCGGCATCGAAGATGATTTGATGATTACGCATATGCCGGGCGAAAATTATCAGGGCTGGCTTTATCTGGTGGTGAATGCAGCTGTGAAAGAGCAGGATTTTGCCCTTTTGCAGAACAAACTCGGCGATGTGGCGGATCTCGATATCAAGACAGACTTGGCCTTGCTAGCGTTGCAGGGACCGAAAGCGGCAGACGTTCTTGTGTCATTGGGGATAGATGTCGCCGAGATGCCGTTCATGTCTGCAAAAGTGGCGCAACTGGATGACATCTGGTTCTTCATCAGCCGCTGTGGTTACACCGGTGAAGACGGATTTGAAATTTCTGTACACGACCATCAGGCTGAGGCAGTCGCACGAAAACTGTTGGCACATGCTGATGTTGAGCCAATTGGTCTGGGCGCGCGTGACAGCCTGCGCTTGGAAGCCGGTCTTTGTCTTTATGGTCACGACATGACAGCGCAAGAAACGCCGGTTGAGGCAAATCTGACATTTGCTCTTGGCAAGCGACGCCGCGAAGAGGGGGGCTTCCCCGGTTCACAAAAAATCATCTCCCAACTGGCAGGCAAGCCTGAAAAATTGCGTGTAGGGATTAAACCTTCTGGCCGGGCGCCGGCGCGCGAGGGTACTGAAATACAATCATCAGATGGCGTCAAAATTGGCGAGATCACGTCCGGCGGGTTCGGCCCGACATTCGAGGGGCCGGTTGCCATGGGGTATGTAGATATTGACCATGCGAACAGCGGCACAAAGGTGCAGCTTGTTATTCGTGGCAAGGCGGTGCCAGCAGAAGTTGCCGACATGCCATTCGTGCCACAGCGGTACTATCGAGGAAAATAAGGAACGAGGACGAAAATCATGACACTGAAATTTACGGAAGACCATGAATGGGTGAAAATTGACGGAGACATTGCGACTGTGGGTATCACGGCGCACGCTGCGGAACAGCTTGGTGATGTTGTCTTCGTTGAGTTGCCGGAGACAGGCAAGAGTTTCGGTCAGAATGATGACATGGCGGTGGTTGAGTCCGTCAAGGCAGCGTCAGATGTTTACGCCCCCATTTCAGGCGAAATCCTCGAAGTGAATAACGACATCGTTGAGGCCCCGGAAAAAGTGAATGAAGACCCGGCGGGTGCGGCCTGGTTTGTCAAGATCAAACCGTCTGACATGTCAGAACTCGACAAGCTGATGGATGAAGCGGCTTACAAAGACTTTATCGGGTAACAGTTTTAAGCCTCTGGGGAGTGGGCGGGAGCAGATAAAATGAGATATTTACCACTTAATGAAATCGACAGGGCGCAAATGCGCGAAGTCATCGGTGTCACCGATATTGATGAGCTTTTTGCTGATGTGCCGGGTAAAACCCTTAACCCGTCACTCGACTTGCCTGACCATCAGGGTGAATTACAGGTTGAAACGATCCTGGGAGAGATGGCCGCAAAAAACCGGGCTGCCGGTGCCGGGCCGTTCTTTGTCGGGGCAGGGGCATACAAGCATCATGTTCCGGCCACAGTCGATCACATCATTCAGCGCTCGGAGTTTCTGACTTCCTATACGCCATACCAACCTGAAATTGCGCAAGGCACGCTGCAATATCTGTTTGAATTTCAGACTCAGGTCGCAGCCCTAACCGGGATGGATGTCGCCAACGCCTCCATGTATGACGGTTCAACGGCCTGTGCAGAAGCTGCCCTGATGGCGAAGCGCATTACCAAACGCAGCCGCTTTGTCATGTCTGGTGGCCTGCACCCGCATTATGCGTCAGTTACACGCACTAATTCGGAATTGATCGGCGATGAAGTCATTTTTGCACCGTCAGCTCCTGATGGTCAGGGGGGCATCCTTGACCTGATCGACGATCAGACCTCCTGTGTAATTGTTCAGACACCAGATATCTTTGGTAATGTCCGAGACCTGACTCCGATTGCAGAAGCCGCCCATGAAAAGGGCGCATTGCTGATTGCGGTGGTTACAGAGATTGTTTCGCTGGGAGCGCTGAAAAGCCCCGGAGAGATGGGCGCAGACATCGTCGTCGCAGAAGGACAGTCTATCGGCGTGAGTCTCAATTACGGCGGGCCGTATGTCGGCCTTTTTGCGACGCGTCAGAAATATGTTCGCCAGATGCCGGGTCGCCTCTGCGGAGAGACAACAGATGCAGCCGGCCAACGTGGATTTGTGCTGACTCTTTCCACGCGTGAGCAACACATTCGCCGCGACAAGGCGACATCAAATATCTGCACCAATTCCGGCCTTTGTGCGCTGGCGTTCACCGTGCATATGAGTTTGCTGGGCGGTACTGGTCTGCGTCAATTGGCCACCTTGAACCATGAAGCTGCCTGTGATGCGGCAGATGCACTTTCCGGCATTGATGGTGTCGAACTCGTGAATACGTCCTTTTTCAATGAATTCACGATGCGCTTGCCGCGCAATGCTGAAGAGGTGGTTGAGGATCTTGCCAAATGTAACATCATTGCCGGGGTACCGGGTGGTCGTTTGTGGCCTGACGATGAAGAGATGGCGAATTTGTTGATTGTCGCTGCGACAGAATGCGTGACGCCGCAGCATATTGAGGCCTTTGCCACGGCGCTGAAGGAGGTTCTGTAATGTACATGAATAATCAGGGCCGTCCCACCCGTCCGGAGACAGATGATATGACGCATTCCGAGACCTGCACAGGCAACCGTGCCTTGCAGATCGAGGAGTCGCTTATTTTTGAAGGCGGCGATATGGACGGCACAGGTGTCGACCTGCCAAAGCCAAAAGGGTCTGGAAATCGCCTCGGTGGTCTGGAGCGCCAGAGCAATATCAACCTACCGGGCCTCGCGGAGCCCGAGGCGATGCGTCACTTTGTGCGGCTCAGTCAGAAAAACTATGCGATTGACATGGGGCCGTTTCCGCTTGGCTCCTGCACGATGAAGCATAATCCGCGTCTCAATGAAAAAATGGCGCGTCTGCCCGGCTTTGGTGATATTCACCCGCTGCAGCCTGTCTCCACCGTGCAGGGTGCACTGGAACTCATCTACACGCTGGCAACCTGGCTGAAAGAGCTGACAGGTATGCCAGCCGTCGCCATGTCTCCTAAAGCTGGAGCGCATGGGGAACTGTGCGGCATGATGGCGATCAAGGCTGCTCTGGAAGCGCGCGGCGAGGCTGATACGCGCATTCGCGTGCTGGCGCCTGAGTCTGCGCACGGAACAAATCCGGCTACAGCGGCTCAATGTGGTTTCAAGGTTGATTCGATACCGGCCGACGCAACCGGCCGTGTTGATCTTGATGCTTTTCGTGAAAAACTCGGGCCTGATGTTGCCGGGATTATGGTGACAAACCCGAACACCTGCGGTCTCTTTGAGCGTGATATTCGCGCCATCGCAGATGCAGTCCATGAGGCAGGTGGCTATTTCTATTGTGACGGCGCCAATTTCAATGCCATTACGGGTAAAGTCCGCCCGGGTGATCTTGGTATTGATGCGATGCACATCAATTTGCACAAGACCTTCTCAACACCTCATGGCGGTGGCGGCCCGGGTTCAGGTCCAACTGTCCTGTCAGAGGCGCTCGCGCCATTTGCACCAATCCCTTACGTCGTATCCGGCAAGGATGGTTTTGAACTGGTTGAGAAACGCACTCAGGATGAGGGCCAGAGTTTTGGTCGCATGACAGCGTTCCATGGTCAGATGGGCATGTTCGTCCGTGCCCTGTCCTATATGTTGAGCCATGGGGGTGATGGCCTGCGTCAGGCTGCAGAGGATGCCGTTCTCAATGCGAATTATGTGCTGGCCCGGCTCAAGACGGAGATGACACCGGCTTTTGAGGGCACCTGTATGCACGAGGCGCTATTTGACGACCGCTTCCTTGCGGATACCGGGGTGGACACGCTCGACTTTGCTAAAGCCATGATCGACGAGGGCTATCACCCGATGACGATGTATTTCCCGCTCGTTGTCCATGGTGCGATGCTGATTGAGCCGACGGAGTCAGAGTCCAAGCAGGAGCTTGATCGTTTCTGTGACGCACTCCTGTCTCTTGCGAAAGAGGCAAAAGCCGGCAAGACAAGCAAGTTCAAGGCAGCGCCTGTCCACGCACCGCGCCGCCGCCTTGATGAGACTGGCGCTGCCCGCAAGCCAGTTCTGCGCTGGACGCCGCCTGCAGGTGATGCAGCCAGTCTCGCTGCGGAGTAGATGACCTTCACCCTGAAGCCAGCGCGCAGTGCCAGTGATCTGGCACTGGCGGCTCGGTTATTTCGTGAGTACGCTGCGGAGTTAGGGGAAGATCTCTGCTTTCAGGGGTTCGCTGAGGAACTGGCCTCTCTGCCCGGTAGATACGCCCCTCCGAAAGGTGAAATCCTGCTGGCGCGGCTGGACGATGCTTTGCCCGTCGGCTGCATAGCGATGTGCCCACTGGACGCTCCGGGCGAAGATAGAAAAATCTGTGAAATGAAACGGATGTATGTGCAGGCTGCAGGGCGCGGCCACGGCATCGGCAGGGCGATGGTTGCTGAAGTCCTGGGGCTTGCCCGAAATGCGGGGTATGAAGCTATGCGACTGGATACCCTGTCGCGCCTGAAGGCAGCCTTGCATCTCTATCAGGAAGCGGGATTCCTCGAGATCACAGCCTATTATGAAAACCCCTTGCCCGGCGTGATATATTTCGAAAAGCAGCTCTAAAAGTTACGTACCGGTGACAACTTCGTAACCGAATCAAAATGGGTGTATGCTTTGGTCATTTCGAAATAACTTGATGATTGAAGTCCTGTAGCCGGAAACACAGCACGCCGCCGAATTTTAAGTTATTGATATTTTTCGGTTATTTTGACCGAGAGTTACCTGAAGGTACGGTGGGTGTAATCAGGTGAAAGTTAATCTTTCGTTTTTCGAACAAATCGTCTATGTCAGCTTCAAATGGGATGTGACATCCCGATGAAGGGGCTAAATCTCAGGCACTGTCAAAAGCGACAACATGTTCCGCTTTACCAGCCCCGTGATGGTTGATGATTAAGGAGTAATATTGTGAAATTTCCCAAGACTGGCGTATCTGCGATCGCCGTTATGGCTGTGCTGTGTACACCGGCAGTCGCACAAGTTGATGAGATTGTTGTAACTGCGACCAAGCGAACAGAAAGTCAGCAGGACGTCCCTGTGACCGTGCAGGCGCTTGGCGAACAAAAGCTGGATGATCTGCGAATTGATGTTTTTTCTGATTATCTGGTGCAGTTACCCGGGGTTACAGCTGGCGGCTCTGGTCCAGGGCAAAATACCATTTACGTGCGCGGGCTGGCGTCAACGACACCAAACCTCACAACCGCTGGCGTCGCCGGGCTTGCGCCGAATGTTGCCCTTTATCTTGATGAGCAACCTGTTTCACAGCCGGGGCGTAATCTGGACGTTTATGCTGTCGATCTTGAGCGTGTGGAAGTTCTCTCCGGCCCGCAAGGAACATTGTTCGGTGCCAGTTCACAGGCTGGTACAATCCGCCTGATTACCAACAAACCCCGCCTTGGCGAGTTTTCTGCCCGCGCAAACTTTGGCACGTCTTTCACAGAGGAGGGCGAGGAAAGCTACAAGGCAGATATCACAGTCAACATTCCGGTTAATGACCAGTTTGCGTTACGTGGTGTCGTCTACAACGACCAGCAAGGCGGTTACATAGATAACGTACAGGGTTTCCGGGATTTGTCTGAGTCTGCCCGTTATCGCCCGCAGGGCACGGTAAGGGCGAATGGTACAGTAGTTGGCCCAACCCGGGCAGGTTTCTCTTCCACGAACCCGAGCAATAACATCAACTTCGAGGCAGCTGACAATAGCGGTCTTGTTGAGGAGGACTTCAATGACACAAGTTATGCCGGTTTCCGCCTGAGTGGTCTTTACGAATTTAACGGAGACTGGAACCTGCTGGTTGCGCACTCACGCCAGCGCATTGAGTCAGACGGTGTTTTCTTTGAGGATCCGGAACTGGATGATCTCGAAATCCAGCGCTTCGAGCAGGATGAGATTGAGGACGAATACCACAATACAGCATGGACGCTGGAAGGCCGGATCGGCGCTCTTGAAGCTCTTTATACCGGAGCGTTCACGAAGCGCGAAACAGATCAACGCGTTGACTATACGGATTATCTGTTTGTTGGTCAGTATCTGCCGTATTATATCTGCGACTACTACACGACATACAGCACCAGCGCACCGCTTTCTGGTACCTGTCACGAGCCCAATCTCTATGTTGCTTCGACAACAGAGACAGAAATCCTGACTCAGGAATTACGCTTCAACACGCCGGCAGAGCACCGTCTTCGTGCAACTTTTGGCGGCTTCTACAGTGACCTTGAATTACTTGAGCGCAATGACTTTGCTTATCCGAGTAACCAGCAGGTTGATGCCAACAATGATGGTATCGCTGATGGTTATCCGCCAAACTTCGCTCAGCCAACAGCATTCGCCACGAGCCGGGACGCGTTTCCTGCTGATGTTGTTTTCCGCAACGATGTAAAGCGTACTGATGAACAGCTCGGTTTCTTTGGTGAGGCGACTTTTGACTTCAACGAGTTTTTCTCTGTCACGTTAGGTGCGCGCTATTACGATATTGAGGTTGACTTCGAGGGCAGCGCGAATGCCTCATTCTGTAACCTGTTCAGTCAGGTTGATGAGAATGCCTTCGGCACCAACATCTCGGATTTGTATGATGGTGATGGTGTTTACACCTTCATAAACAGCTGTGACGACTCTCTCAGGCAAACTTATGCCCTGTCGTCCGTATCCAACCCGCCTGCAGGGGCTATCGTCGTTAGCAGCCAGGCTGATATCGAGGCGACAGGCCTTAGCAGTGCACAGGCATTTCAGGTGTTCAATGCGCTGAATGCACCCGATAAGGCAGCAACTGATGGTGTTATCACCAAGGTCACCGGGACCTGGACACCAAATGACGATGTGCTGATTTATGCGACATACTCTGAAGGTTTCCGCCCGGGCTTGCTTAACCGACCAGGCGGTGCCGCCGGGCCGAACGGCTTCACTGTTCCGTTTGCACTCGATACGGATGATGTAAAGAATTACGAGCTGGGCTGGAAAACGAACCTTGCCGATAATCAGGTGCGCTTCAACGGTAGCATTTTCTTTGTCGAGATCGAGAATTTACAAACGACTATTTTTGACCCGAGCGTCACGAATCTGTTCTTCTCGGATAATGCGGCTGATGCCGAGATTACCGGTTTGGAGGCTGACTTTGAGTATGCGCCTGTTGATGTGCCCGGGCTGAATATCGCCGGGGCGCTATCTGTTCTTGATACTGAGATCACGGAAGTCATAACACCCACCAATGACGTGATTGTGGGGTCTTCCCTGGCTTACGCACCAGAATTTCAGGGAAATATCCGGGCGAGATATGAATGGGATATGGAGAGCAGCCCTTACACAGCGCATGTGCAAGGGCAGGTCACGCATTCCGGTGAGTCATTCAGTGACATAATCTCTATCAACCGCGCTGAAATTGACAGCTGGACTGAGCTGGACTTGTCTGCAGGTATAAGAGACGAAAAATGGTCTGCTGTGCTTTTTGTGGATAATGTGACAGACGAGCGGTCGGAGTTGAACAACAACTTTGTTTTTGATCGTGAACGCGTTACCGTCAGTCGTCCGCGTACCATTGGCTTGAGATTTTCAGTTGAATACTGATCGCCCAGTTGAACGACCTTAAAAACAAAAGGAAGGTGCCAGTGACGGGGCCTTCCTTTTTTGTCTTAACAGGAACCTTTTGTCGTGACGCCAGCTAATGACCGGTCAGTTGATCTGCTAAAACAGGCCCGGCAACTCATATATGACAATGCCTTAAGTGATGCACTGGCGGTGGTTCGTCAGGTACTGCTGGATGAGCCTGATGATCTTGAAGGGCTGTATATGAAAGCAGTCTGTGAGAGGTATCTGGAACAGTATGGGGAGGCGTTACAAACCGTCAGTACATTAAAGGAAATGGCGCCGGATTTTGGTCGTGCCTGGCAGGAAGAGGGGCATATCTACAAGGCAACTGGCGAAACAGAACTTGCCTTGAAAGCCTATGTTCAGGCGTGCCGCAGTAACCCTGCATTGATCGCAAGCTGGAAAGCACAAGCGACCTTGTTCGAAAAAGTCGGGGATGCAAAAGCTGCCTTGCAGGCGAGAGCTCAAGCTGAACGACTTGACCAACTCCCGCGTGAGTTAGTGGCGGTGACAAACTTCATTCATGAGGGAAAACTGCAAAAAGCCGAGGATTTGTGCCGCGCGTTCCTTCAGAAAAAACCACAGCATACAGAGGCAATGCGATTGTTGGCAGATATCGCAGTGCGTTTTGGTATTTATCAAGATGCAGAGTTCTTGCTGGAAAGTGCTGTTGATTTTGAGCCCGAGAACCACCAACTCCGTCTCGACTACATTCAGGTACTGCGCAAGCGTCAGAAATTTGAACTGGCTCTTGAACAGGCAAAGCACCTTCATCAGCGTGAGCCGGATAATCCCCTGTTTCAGTCCCACCTCGCGATTGAGTCCATGCAGGTAGGCGACCACGAAACTGCCTTCCATTTCTTTGATAAAGTCCTGGAAAAAATACCCGATGACGCTGCAACGCTCACCTCAAAAGGTCACGCGCTGAAGACTTTTGGTCGTAATGAGGAGGCTGTGGAGAGTTATCGTGCAGCTTATCGTGCCATGCCCGAGCATGGCGATGCATTTTACAGTCTGGCCAATCTGAAAACATATTCATTCACGGATTCAGAAGTTTCGCGCATGAAAGAAACACTGGAGTCAGCGCATCTGAATCATATGCAGCGGGTCCATTTCTGCTTTGCGCTCGGCAAGGCATATGAAGATGCAGCGAGTTTTGACAAGTCTTTTCAATACTATCAGCAAGGGAATGAACTCAAACGGCTACAGAGCCGCTACGATGCAGATCGCATGACAGCAGAGCTTAGTGCGCAAAAAAATATCTGTACAAAAGACCTCTTTCAAAAGCACTGCGGTCATGGCCATTTGGCCCCGGACCCTATCTTTATCGTTGGCTTGCCGCGTGCAGGTTCCACTCTTCTGGAACAGATACTCGCATCGCACAGTCAGGTGGACGGGACCCTTGAATTGCCTAATATATTGTCCCTGTCGCATCGCCTGCGTGGGCGTATCGCCGGTAATGAAGAGGCGCGCTATCCTTCAGTTCTGCATGATTTGTCTCCGGATCAACTTGAAAGTTTTGGCAAGGAGTATATTGCCAATACGCAAGTGCACAGACAGGGCGCACCTTACTTCACCGACAAGATGCCGAACAACTTCCGTCATATTGCATTGATCCACCTGATACTCCCCAACGCCAAAATAATTGATGCCCGAAGAGAGCCGCTTGCTTGCTGTTTCAGCGGGTTCAAGCAGCTATTTGCTGAAGGTCAGGAGTTTACATATGGGCTTCGCGAAATTGGTCAGTATTACCGGGACTACACGGACCTGATGCGCCATTGGGATCGTGTCCTGCCCGGGAAGATATTGCGTGTCCAGTATGAAGATGTTGTGGCTGACCTGCACGGTCAGGTGGCGCGCATTCTCGATTTCTGTGGATTGCCTTTTGAGGATGCCTGCGTTGAGTTCCACAAAACTGAGCGTTCAGTCCGTACAGCTAGTTCCGAACAGGTGCGCCAGCCGATTTATCAATCCGGTGTTGCGCAATGGAAAAATTATGAGCAATTTCTTGAACCCTTAGAAAAGGCGCTTGGACCAGCCCTGGAAGAGTATCGAAGATGACGGAAAATACAGAAACCCTTCCTGAGGAAATTGCACCGGAAGAGTCCTGCTACGACACTGACTATCAGACAGGCCAGGACAATGTTGATGTCCTAGGGCTTGACCTGCACAACCCCGTTTTTTTCATCAGTGCAGGGCTGATACTTACGTTCGTGATTGGCGCCTTGTTGTTTCCTGACGCTGCCAATGTCGCGATGACTGGTGCCAGAGCCTGGACACTTGATAATTTCGACTGGTTTTTCGTTATTGCGACAAATATCGTATTTCTGTTCTGCGTTTTCGTGGCATTCTCGCCATTCGGAAAAATTCGCCTTGGTGGCGATGAAGCGCGACCCGACTTCGGCACTGCCTCCTGGCTATCCATGCTTTTTTCTGCCGGTGTCGGGATCGGTATGCTGTTTTATGGCGCCGCAGAACCTATGGCATATTATACAAACTGGTTTGGTACACCGCTTGATGTAGAAGCGCTTACGCCGGAAGCCAAACGCCTTGCGTTCAGTGCGACGATTTTCCATTGGGGGATCACGCCCTGGGCAATTTACGCCGTAATCGGACTCGCTTTTGCGTTTTTCACGTTCAACAAGGGACTACCCCTGACGGTTCGCTCCGCTTTCTATCCTCTATTCGGGGAGCGGGTCTGGGGCTGGCCTGGCCATGTTGTCGATATTCTGGCAGTGATTGCGACCCTGTTCGGGCTTGCCACATCGCTTGGCCTCGGCGCCCGGCAGGCGGCTAACGGGTTGGAATTTCTCTTTGGTATTGACGGGTCGGTTGGCACGCAGATTGTGCTGATCGCGGGCATAACAGGGTTGGCCATTTTTTCCGTTGTCAGAGGGCTCGACGGCGGCGTGAAACTTCTAAGTAACATTAACATCGTCATCGCGATCCTGTTGCTGCTCTATGTGGTTATTGCAGGGCCGACGGCCGCCATTGTGCAGAGTTACTGGACCAATGCCGTAAATTACGTCCTTGATACACCACGATTAAGCAACTGGATCGGGCGGGATGACACAGAGTGGTTCCACGGGTGGACCATTTTCTACTGGGCCTGGTGGATTTCCTGGTCGCCATTTGTTGGCATGTTTATCGCGCGTGTTTCACGCGGGCGAACGATACGAGAATTTCTGGCTGCTGTAATGGTTGTGCCTGTGATTGTTGCTGTTATCTGGTTCTCTTCCTTAGGCACAGCTGCGCTTGATCAGGTGGATAAAGGGATCGGCGTCTTGCCCGATGGCATCAGCGAAGTGTCTCTCGTCCTGTTCCAGATGCTTGAAAACCTGCCCTTTTCCGAAATTGCCTCTGTCGTTGCGATCCTTCTGCTGGTTGTGTTCTTTGTAACCTCATCGGATTCCGGCTCGCTGGTTATTGATAGCATAACAGCAGGGGGCAAATTACATGCGCCGGTGCCGCAGCGTGTTTTCTGGGCCTCCATGCAGGGAATGGTGGCCATCGTTTTGCTCGTTGGCGGTGGTTCACAGGCCCTTACATCGTTACAAGCAGGAGCCATTGCGGCTGGCCTGCCCTTTACGCTGGTGCTTCTTGTTTGTTGCATCAGCCTCTATCGCGGTTTAATGACAGAAGTATCACATCGCGCGTAAGGGCGCGCGAACCGACACCTTGCACGGATGCCACTCAATGTCCGAACGCTCAGATGCTGCGCTAATTGCCCTGCGGCAGATTTTACGTGCTACGGAAATCAATTCCCGTGCGCTGGCCAAATCATCCGGCCTTACCCCGTCGCAGTTGATCCTGTTACAGGTTCTGTCAAAATCTGGCAGGGAAACAGCTGGCACGATTGCGCGCGAAGTTTCGTTGAGCCAAGCGACTGTAACCACACTGATCGACAAATTGGAGGCATTGGGCGCTGTAAAGCGTTACAGGGATGAGGGAGACAAGCGCCGTGTCATGGTGGAGTTGACGCAAATCGGCCGATCTACTCTTGAGGAAACACCAGACAGCCTGCAGG
The DNA here is from genome assembly GCA_022763115.1 of Aquisalinus sp. GTDB lineage: Bacteria > Pseudomonadota > Alphaproteobacteria > Caulobacterales > Parvularculaceae > Aquisalinus. The sequence goes on along the minus strand of JALEGJ010000057.1, from coordinate 13,812 downwards.
AGCGTTTTGAAACAAGGTTCAGAAAGCTCGCTGACTGGGAACAATCTTTCCTGATTGCAGCCTTGGAGCGCGTTGCGCTTCTCCTGGATGCGGAAGATTTGGATGCTGCACCAGTGTTGGACATCGGTGGTATAGACTCGCCGGGCCCAGCATAATTAATCACTGATTTGGAGATGGCGCACTCGGGAAGATTCGAACTCCCGACCCCTAGATTCGTAGTCTAGTGCTCTATCCAGCTGAGCTACGAGTGCTTACCGACAGCATGTCTGCTGCGAGTGACCGTATAAAGCGCAAAGCAGATGCGATTGCAAGGATAATTCACGCTGATTTTCATGCACTTTTCGTCTGTTCTTCTGCAGCAAAAACGCCTCTTGCCACAGCGCGGGCGAGGCAATCTGCGGCGATGGTGCCCAGACGCGTCATGCTGAGCGGGGCAGGCTCGGGCAAGTCTAGGCGGCCTGTGCCCAATGCAAAAACGACGTCACCATCAGCGGGTGCATGAACCGGGCGAATGGCCCGGGCGAGCCCGTCCTGAGCCATGATCGCCAGTCTCTTCGCCTGGGGCTTACTCAGTTTCAGGTTCACGGCAACAGCCGCGATGGTTGTGTTGGCACGCGCTGTCGGCATGCCGATCTTGGTGTCCGGGGGAAACCCTTCTGCCGGTTGCACCCCTTTTTGTGGTTGTCGCCCGCCAAATTCCCCATCGAGCTCATAGGGCCAGGCCCAGAAACAGTCACTATCCGGCATGTAAGGAGAGCCAAAACTGTTAACGGCGGCAATGGCTCCAATCTGCCAGCCATCTTCAGTAACGTAAGAGGCGCTGCCTATGCCGCCGGGATAAGCGCCTGCGCGCGCGCCGAAGCCCGCGCCATGCTTCCCTTGAGCGACCGACCCACCGGCCTTTCTATACGCTTCAGCGCCCAGAGCCGGGTAAGGCGGTTTGTCGGCCCAACTCTTGTCGCCGCCATTCGCGAGATCATAGAGAATGGCCGCAGGCACAATAGGCGAGACAGGAACGCCTTCTTTTGGGATCAGCGAGAAACCGCGCCCTTCTGCGCCCATCGCTGCGGTGACGCCATCGGCTGCTCCAAGCCCATAGACGGAGCCACCTGCGAGAACCAGGGCGTCGATCCTGTCCACAAGCGTTTCGGGCAACAGAGTGCCTGTTTCGCGTGTACCGGGTCCGCCGCCCCGAATGTCCGCTCCGCAAACGCAGGGGGGATCAGGCAGGATGACGGTGACACCGGTTGAGGCATCATCGTCCTCAGCTTGACCTACAAGTATCCCTTCGACGTCTGTGATGTCATTAAGAGGGCCGGGGCCTGCTTTTGTTGCCGTCATGCGTCATTCTCCCATAAACATGCACGGTGAATTGCAGAACACACCGGACAGCGGTTAGAAGTGATTTAGTTTATGCGTCATCGCACGAAAGGGCCACCATGCTGCGAAATTTCACGATCTGCTTTCTGCTATTGCTGACCGCATGTGGTGGAGAGCAACCCGCCGTCATTGAGACGGATGGGAAAGCGCCGACCACCGAGCCATTACCCTACGTTGTGGCCGCAGCGCATCCGCTTGCGGCAGAAGCCGGTCTCGAAATGCTGGCCCGGGGCGGCACTGCGGTTGATGCGGCGATTGCCGTTCAGGCGGTGCTAAGCCTCGTAGAGCCTCAATCTTCAGGCCTTGCTGGTGGGGCCTTCATGTTACACTTCGATCCGGCTACGAACGACCTGACTTCCTATGACGGGCGCGAAATTGCGCCCGCCAGCGCCGGCCCTGATATGTTCTTGAAAGAAGATGGCAGTCCCATGGGCTTCTATGACGCTGTTACAGGGGGGCACTCTGTGGGCGTACCAGGTGTGGTCGCCATGTTGGCGATGGCACATGAGCGCCATGGCAATCTGGACTGGCAGACATTACTTGCGCCGGCACTGCGCCATGCACAAGACGGATTTGCGGTTACACCGCGCCTGCATGAGAGTATTACGCGTATGGCAACACGCGGTCGTCTGGCCCAGAGTGAAAAAGCGGCAGCGTATTTTCTGGATGCGAATGGTGACCCCTGGCCCGTGGGGCACATTCTGAAAAACCCTGCTTATGCGACAACGCTGCAATACCTGATTGATGAGGGCCCGGCAGTTTTTTACGCGGGGCCAGTCGCTGATGAGATTGCCCTTGCCGTAAATGAGGCAGCTGGCGTAGCCACGCTGACGGCGGACGATTTTCTTGCTTACGAACCTCTTGAGAGAGAGCCGGTTTGTGCAACATATGCTGGCAAGAAAATCTGTTCGATGGCGCCACCAAGCTCAGGCGGAGTGACCTTGCTACAGATTCTGCTTTTGCTTGAGCAGACTGACTTCGCCTTGCAAGCCCCGGGCTCTGCGACGGCTTGGCACCTGTTGCTCGAAGCAAGCAGGCTGGCTTATGCGGACCGCAACATTTTTCTGGCCGACCCGGTGGCCATGAGCAGCGATACTTATTCTGCTGATGACCTTATTCAAAGCCTTCTATTGCCTGCTTATCTTGCTGAGAGGTCCAGCCTCATCAGGAAAGATGTTTCCTCGATTGAGGTCAGTGCTGGAGACCCTATTTCTTATATAGGCCGTGAGGGGAGGAAACCCGGACAGGATGCTTCGCCGGAGCCGCCTTCGACGAGCCATTTTTCGATTATGGACTCGCAGGGGCGTGTCGTTTCCATGACGACATCTGTTGAGTTTCCATTCGGCAGTCACCTCATGGCAGGCGGGATGATCCTCAATAATCAGCTGACAGATTTTTCTTTTCAGCCGGTCAGGGATGGTAGCCCTGTCTCAAATGCTGTGGCAGCGGGGAAAAGGCCGCGCTCCTCGATGTCACCGGTTATTATTCTGAATGAAGACGGAACGGTTTACGGGGCGCTGGGCTCGCCGGGTGGATCAGCGATTATCGGCTATGTTGCGAAGACTTTAGTTGCCTTGTTGAACTGGGACTTGACCTTGCAGCAAGCGATAGATGAGCCCAACATCGTCGTGCCGCGTGGTGGAGTGCTGGTAGAGGATGATACGCTTGATGAAGCCCGGCTTGCTGATCTCGAGGCCTTTGGCCACACCATCCAGCAACAGGATCTGACCAGCGGCATCTACGGATTTGTTCTCACTGCTGACGGCAGTATCGATAGGGGCGCGGATAAGCGTCGGGAAGGTGTCGTCCTGACAGTCCCGTAATATTGATCCGTTTAACGCAGTAATGAGAGAAGGTATTCTCCGTAACTGGACTTTTTCAAAGGCTCAGCAATCCTCTGTAGCTGTTCAGCATCTATGAAGCCCTTGTGGTAAGCGATCTCCTCAGGGCAAGCGACGCGCAAGCCCTGTCTTTGCTCAATCGTTTCTATGAAGTTTGAAGCATTGAGCAAGGATTCATGGGTGCCTGTGTCAAGCCAGGCATACCCTCGGCTCAACCGCTCGATCATCAGGCTTTTTTCCTCAAGATACAGCATATTGAGATCAGTAATTTCATATTCGCCCCGGGCTGAAGGTTTGAGAGACTTTGCCTTCTCCACGACGCTATTGTCGTAAAAATAAAGTCCTGTAACAGCCCAGTTGGATTTAGGCTTTGAGGGTTTTTCCTCAATGGATTGCGCGATGCCATCGTTGTCAAAACTCACAACGCCATAACGCCCTGGATCCCGCACATAATATGCGAAAACACGCGCGCCACTTTGCAAGGATGCTGCTGATGTCAGTTTTTCCATCAGGCCGGAGCCATAAAAAATGTTGTCGCCAAGGATAAGGCATGCCGGATCATCACCGATAAAATCCTCGCCCAGAATAAAAGCGCAGGCAAGACCATCTGGAGACGGCTGAGCTACATAGCTGAGGTTTATTCCCCATGCGCTGCCATCTCCGAGCAGATTGCGAAAGCGTATCTGTTCCTCAGGCGTTGTGATAATCAGAATGTCTCTGATGCCTGCCAACATCAGCGTGGAAAGAGGATAATAGATCATTGGCTTGTCGTAGACAGGCAGTAGCTGTTTTGACATGGCAAGAGTGAGCGGGTGCAGGCGTGTGCCAGCACCCCCGGCGAGAATTATGCCTTTCATCGATCTTTCTCCATGCTGATAACCTTACGCACAGTTTCCCTGACCCGCTGTTGCCAGGCAACAGGTTTTATATCAAAGGTGCGTGTTATCTTCTCTGTATCAAGCACCGACCAGGGGGGGCGCTTTGCAGGGGTCGGATATTCTTTGGTTACTATAGGGGATACGCTGATTTTTTCCCCAGTCTCCAGTTCAAGTTGGTCAAAAATGGTCTGCGCAAAACCATACCAGCTTGTGCTTCCTGCGCCCGTATAATGATAAATACCTGCTCTGGACGCATCGAATTTATTGGCTCTTGCCAGATCAACAATGTGGACAATTGCGCTTGCAATATCATCCGCCAGGGTAGGGGAGCCGATCTGATCATCGACAACCTTCATGTCCCCGCGGTTACGGCCGACATCCAGCATGGTTTTCAGAAAGTTTCTATGGGTAGCGCTGTAGACCCATGCTGTCCTAAGGATGATTGAAAAAGGATGCAGGGTCAAAACCTGTTTTTCGCCGTCCAGTTTGCTTTTGCCATACGCAGTTTCCGGTTGTGGCAAATCGTCTTCAAGGTAGGCGTAAGTGGCGTTGCCATCAAATACATAGTCCGTAGAAAGATGTATAAGAAGGCAATCATCGGGACTGGCCTTCGCGATATTGGCCGGGCCAATAGCATTCAAAGCATGAGCAACATCAGGTTGCTGCTCTGCCTTGTCTACATCTGTGTACGCTGCACAGTTTATTATGGCATCAGGTGATAGTTGAGACAGGGTTTTTGTTACAGCGCCAGCGTCGGTTATATCCAGTTGGTCATGCCCGAGCGCTGTCACAGAGTAACCAACTCGAAGTGCGGTTTCCTTTACGCGCGACCCAACCTGTCCATTGGCGCCGGTAATCACAACTTTTGTTGCCGAGACAGGCATATCAGGAGCCAATTTTTCCAAGCCGTTCGCCTGAATATGTACGATTTCGTATTTCTTGCCACCAATCTGTGTTGTTCAGATACCAGGCAACCGTTCGTTCAAGTCCTTCTTCAAAGCTCACTGTCGGTGCCCAGCCAAGGTCATTTTTTATTTTTGTACAATCAATTGCGTAACGGGCATCGTGGCCGGGCCGATCAGTTACAAAATCTATCAGTTGTTTGTGAGGTGCTCTGTCGGATGACAATCGATCAAGGCATTTACAAATAGATTCGACAACATGCAAATTCGTATGCTCTGCATTGCCACCGAGATTGTAGGTGCTGCCGGGAGTTGCTTGTTCGCTGACCTGTATCAGGCCATTGGCGTGATCGTCCACATAAAGCCAGTCCCGGACGTTCATGCCGGTGCCGTAAACAGGCAGGGGTTTTCCTTCCATACCATTGATAATCATCAATGGTATGAGCTTTTCGGGGAACTGATAGGGGCCATAATTATTAGAGCAGTTGGTGGTGATAACGGGTAGCCCATATGTTTCCCCCCAGGCTCTTACCAGATGATCTGAGGCGGCCTTGGAGGCAGAGTAAGGGGAGTTCGGGGAATAGGGTGTTTTCTCCGTAAACAGACCGGTTTCACCAAGTGAGCCGTATACTTCGTCGGTAGATATATGCTGGAAGCGGAATAATTCTTGCCCATCTGGTGACAGCGCTTGCCAGTACTCGAGCGCGGCTGATAGCAGGTTGAATGTACCGATGATGTTGGTCTCGATAAAAGCCGCAGGTCCGTCTATCGAGCGGTCGACGTGAGATTCTGCCGCAAAATGCATGATAAGGTCGGGTTGCCATGTGCTGATAGTCTCGCGCACAAGTGCCAGATTGCGGATGTCACCATGTACGAACTGATAGCGCTCGTTGTCAGCTATCTCGGCCAAGGATGACAGATTGCCAGCATAGGTTAGGGCATCAAAATTCAGCACTTCATGGTCTGAGTCAGAAATCAGACGCCGAATGACGGCTGACCCGATAAAACCAGCGCCGCCGGTAACCAGATATCTCATGACATTTTTTCCGTTTGAGCGTTGTCGATCACAGGGAAAGGTTTGGCGTTCGGCGCGTACTGAAAGTAGGTTGCCATGTCTTGCAATCGAGGCGCTTGTGCATCTTTTAGCGATAGAATGGCAGTCTCCTCATCACAAGGCCAGCCTATGCCGAGTGCCGGATCATTCCAAAGAAGGGCTGCCTCATGAGTCGGTTCGTAATAGCGGTCAACTTTATAAATCACTTCCGTTTCTTCATTCAGGGTACAATATCCGTGGGCAAACCCGTGCGGAACGAATAGCTGCTGCCAGTTTTCTTCTGACAAAATAGCACTCACATGTTTGCCGAATGTCGGTGAGCCATGTCGAATATCTACCACAACATCAAAAATGGCCCCCTTGATGACTCTGATCAGTTTGCTCTGAGTGGCTTTGCCGTACTGGAAGTGCAATCCTCTCACGACCCCTGCCTGTGTTGACCTGGCGTGATTGTCCTGCACGAAGCGGATAGGGATATGCTGATCGTCGATCCAGGTCTGGCGAAATGTTTCAGAGAAAAAGCCACGATCATCCTCAAACCTTTTCGGTGAGAAGAGAAGCACATCGGGGATGTCCAGTTTTCTAACTTCCATAAGAGACCTGATCCATAAAGTGCTTCAACTTTGCAAGGGCTAAACGTCGATCGGCCTGTCATATCCTTGGGCGACTTCAGACCGTGACGTAACCTACATTGGAGAACGGTGGTCGGAGGGTTCCCGTATATGGGGCAATTCGCGCCTTAATCTGCTACCTGATTCGAAAAAAAGGTTACCTGTTCCTTAATCTGTGGCATGATCCTTGCCTGATGGAGAGCAATTATCACCATTTTGGAGTATGGACATGGCAGGCTTTACGGGCACAAACGGCGACGATCTTATTGAAGGCACATCGGGCGCAGATACAATAGAGGGCCTTGATGGCGATGATGTATTACGCGGCCTTGGGGGCGCAGACACGATTTTCGGCAATAATGGTGATGACGAAATCGCAGGTGGCGACGGCAACGATTACCTGCATGGCAACAACGGACGCGATTTGATCTTCGGCGGTAATGGTAATGACATACTGCGTGGTGGCGATGCCCGTGACCAGCTATTTGGTGAAGTCGGGGCTGACCGGCTTTTTGGTGGTGGCGGTAATGATGATCTTTACGGCGGTGAAGGCAGCGACAGCTTGCGCGGTGAGGGAGGAAATGATTTCCTTAGCGGTGGCGCCGGCGCGGACTTCCTTCATGGGGGCAACGGAAATGACCGTATCGAAGGCGACGATGGTAATGACGAAATCCGTGGGGGTGACGGTAATGACATCATTCACGGCGGCGTTGGTGACGATGATCTGACGGGGTCTGGTGGACAGGACACGATTTTTGGCGGTTCAGGTCGTGATACAATTCGTGGTTCTACCGGTAATGACATGATATTCGGCGGTGCTGGCAGCGATTTCATTCTTGGGGGTAACGGCTTCGACGTGATTGAAGGCGGCGGTGGCAGTGACCGTATTGATGCCAATAAGGGAAATGACACTGTTTATGGGCAAGGTGGCGACGACACGATCAACGGTGACGGCGGTTCCGATCTTATATTTGGTAATGGTGGAAACGACATTTTGGCAGGTGGTTCCGGCAAAGACACTATAAACGGTGATTCCGGTGACGACTTCATCTCCGGCGGTACCAATAACGACATTCTTGATGGCGGTACTGGCAACGACACTATCAACGGTGATAAGGGCATGGACCTTATCCGTGGTGGTGAAGGCAATGACACGCTTGCTGGTGGGGGCGGTGCTGATACGATCTTTGGCGGAAATGGTGACGACGTCATTGAGGGCGCGATAGGTCAGGATATCTTGAATGGCGAAGCCGGCAATGACTTCATCACAGCTGGTAGTGGTGCAGATATCATTGACGGTGGTATCGGTAACGATACCATGTTTGGCAATAAAGGGGATGATCTGTTCCTGGTTGGTGAGGGCATCAAGACGATGGACGGTGGCAGCGGTGCAGATACCTTCCAATATAGTGTACTTGATGGCTCAACTGATACGATCAACAACTTTGATATTAACCGCCTTGATCCTGAGACAGAGTTGAATACCAACGATGTCATTGATATTTCCGACGTCCTGGTCGGATATGACAGCAGTGATCCTGTGACAGCTTATCTTCTGCTGAGTACAACTGATGCCGGGACAGAGGTATTTGTGAATGCTGATGGTGAGGGCGAGGACTTCGTATCTCTGGCATTACTCACGAATGTCACGGAGATGATTTCAGAGGCAGAATTTGTGGCCAACGGGAACATCATTCTCGAAGACATGGCCTGAGTGCCGACTGCATTTTCCTGTTATAAAGGCCTGCTGGCGACTGATATCGCCATGCAGGCCGTTTTGTTTTTACTGCCTAACTTCTGGCTAAATCTTGTCGGATAAGGTAGGTTATTGAATCACAGATATCCGGGAGCACAGTTATGTCAGGTTTTTTTGATCGTGAGTCTTTGTCCGAGAATGCCATCGTTACAGGTAGCATTTCGGATTTTACTGGCTTTGAAAGCCTGACCGCAGCCGGGTTGAATGTTGATAGCTTGTTGAGCCGTTTAAGTTACAACCACGCGAATAAATACGAAATGGACGGCAAGGGTGGCTGTGGGTGCTGCGGTATTCAGTTTGCGACTGATCTGGTTGAGGTTGCACCAGGAACTTCGCTTAATGATTTCCAGGACTTGCCTTTTGAGTCATCTGCCGCCGCTGATGGACCGCAGGCTAAAACGACGGCTAGTGGTTTCAACGACGGCTCATTATCAGACGTTCTTCAAGCTTTAGTAGGCAGTTCTGCTTGGGATAATTCCAGCCCTATCACTTACCATCTCAAATTCTCGGATTTCGATCAGAATAATATCAATGACTGGGATGAGGATGGTGCTGGAGATGCAATGCGACTGGCTATGGCGCTTTGGGATGATGTGGCAGACATAGAGCTTCAGGAAGTTGGCACGGAGTCAGGTGCAAATCTTATTGAAAGTGTGACTGATGCTGATGGTGCGCTTGGTTTCCACTTCTTCCCGAATACCAGCAGTTCAACTACTCAAACATCAGATGGGATTGTCCTTCCTCCCTTTGGCTCACCTGGACAGTACAATCATGATGGCAGAGGATGGGATGCTGCAGGTCTTGTGCAGGGCGGATACGGATTTATCACCCTTATTCATGAAATCGGACACGGGTTAGGCCTGGAGCATGGCCATGACCAGGATCTGTTCCCGGGTGTTGGTGATGAAAGTGATTTTGGCACGGGCAAGATCAATCAGGGCGTCTACACCACAATGTCGTATAATGATGGTTGGGAGTTGCTTGGTGGTGGCTCCACGGATGACGGCTTTGGCTGGCAAGGTACGCCAATGGCTTTGGATATCGCCGCCATACAGGAAATCTATGGCGCGGACATGACAACGCGCACCGGTAATGATACGTATGTTCTCAGTGATAATGATGGCGCTGGTACTTTCTATTCTTCTATCTGGGATGCGGGTGGTACGGATGAGATTTCCTACTCGGGCTCTAAAAATGCTTATGTGTTTCTGGGCGAAGCTACGATTGATGCAACTGCGACTGGCGGTGGCTTGATAAGCTTTGTTGAAGGCGTCACGGGTGGCCTTACAGTCGCACGCAATGCCATCATTGAGAATGGCACAACTGGCGGCGGAAATGATTTGCTCGATGGTAATGATACAGACAATGTTTTGACTTCAGGAAATGGTTCGGATGCTGTTGTTGGCCGACTCGGCGCTGATACTATCAACGGCGGTGCCGGTGATGATGTCTTGATCGGTGATTTTGAGGGATTGTCAGAGTTACGCAACGTTGTCCCCGGACTCGGTGGTGGGATATCGCTTGGCTCTGGCTTTGTGACCGCTGACCAATCTACAACTAATAACACATTAGGTAGTGCGATTGACATTAGCGGCGCTTTCAACCTGTTTTCGGATGATGATGTCGAGGGTTCTACAACTATACCGCATGTTAAGGTGCAGGGTGTTGGAAGCGACCAGTTGGATATCTATAGCATACAGATTAATAATCCTTTCGCGCGTATAGTCGCGGATATCGATAATACTTCAGCGAATATGGATTCTTTCATCGGCATAACTGACGTTAATGGCAATTTTCTGGCATTCAACGACGACTCGAATGTCACAGCAGGCGCTGGTGGTAGTACTCTTACAGGACAGGGCCGTACACTGGATTCTTATGTGGAGTTAGTCCCAGGAGCTGCGGGAACGTATTTTGTCGTCGTAGGCACATTCCCGAATCTGTCTGACATTCCTGCAGGCGAAACGTACGATCTGAACATTTCTATTGAAAATGAGCTGGGCGGCGCATCACCTTATGCATTTTTCTTCGATTATTTCGATTTTGACGCAACCGGTGGCGGTAATGACACTATTGATGGCGGAGATGGTAATGACACAATCTTTGGTGGTGAAGGTCAGGACACGATAGATGGCGGTGCTGGCCAAGACGTAATCAACGGTGGTGCTGGTGCTGATAATATCGTGGGTGGTGCAGCCGCTGATACCATCAGTGGCGGCGCGGATAATGACGATCTGACAGGTAACGGTGGTCAGGACACGATCTTTGGTAATGCTGGCGACGACTTTATCTCCGGCGGCGGCGATAAGGACATTCTGGATGGTGGAGCTGGCAACGACGAAATTATCGGCGGGGACTCCGGCGACAGAATTTTCGGCGGAGATGGGGATGACAATATTTCAGGCCGTCGTGGCAGTGATGATATTTTTGCAGGTGACGGCAATGACTTTGTTTCAGGTCGCGGCCTGACAGACACTATCTTCGGTGGCTTGGGCAATGATGAATTGCGCGGCAATGGCGGTAATGACTTTATCGATGGTGAGGAGGGTAATGATATTATCGTAGGGGGTGCCGGGAACGACCAGATGTTTGGCGGTGCAGGCGATGATGAAATTGACGGGCGACGCGGCGATGACATTCTGTCTGGCGGTGCGGGCAGTGATATCCTGACCGGTAAATCAGGCTCGGATACATTCATTTTCGAATCCGGCCACGACCAGACTGAGGTCACTGACTTCAAGGATGATGAAGACACGCTGGACCTTACCTCTTTCGGTTTTGCGTCTGTAAGCGATGCAACGGCTCAAATGGTTGAACTGAGCGGTGATGTAATCTTCACAGATGGTCTTGATGTTCTGACCCTGCGAAACATCACGATCGCTGCTCTGGAAGACGATATCGCGATCTAACCTGCGTTATGATGGTTGTGGCCTGTTATCCAGCAGGCCCAACCTGTGTATTTCCGTACTCACGCCTATGAGGTGATAAAAACTGCTTGTTTCCATGAAGCCAGCTATGCTGTTGCCTTGTGCATCACACGTATCAGACCAGCCGCCATTTGTATCTACACACAGATAATGATCATGCAATTTACCTATCAATGCGTCAGCTTTCTCAATCTTGTTCGTAACAAGACTGGCCTTAATATACTCCGTAAGCGTCCATAGCCTGCTTGTTGCTTTTGCTTTTTTTCCCGAAGTTGATATCTGGTCGAAGAGTAAGTGCGTGGTCCTGTTCAGGCCTATTTTTTCTGCTGTTGCGTACAACGTCGCTTTCAGATTTTCGGATTGACTGCCAGTAAGGCGGTCAAACCAGTCCAGCAGCCAGACCCATTCCATCATGTGGCCGGGTTCAATAAGATGTCCTGTTTCCTTATCTGGTGTCAGGTCGTCCTTAAAATACTCGACAAGAAGGCCGGTATTTTCATCGAAGAAAACATCCAGAAAAAGGTCATGAATTTCGCGTGCCAGGTTGAGATAGCGGGCATCACCAGTTGCCTGATAGCAGGTCATAAACGCTTCAAGCAGATGCATGTGAGGGTTTTGGCGGCGGGGCAGGCTTTCGGGATATCCCTCTCGCCAACCTTTTTTTTCGTGGCGTAATATTGAATTCAGAAAATTATTTGTCTGTTCAATGACTTTTTTTGCTGCTGGATCATCAAAGGCTTTTACTCTCCAGGCTGCCGCCAGAAGTAAAAAAGCTTGTGCATAGGTGTCCCGCGTTCCATCCAGAAGTGATCCATCAGGGTTGAGAAGGTGGGCAATTCCGGGCATTGCACTTTCGCCAGCCATGCCGGCTGACGTCATGAAATGCCAGCCATGATCTGAGACCTGGCGTGCATTTTTATACCAGCCATATCTTGCAGCGATACTGTAGACCTGCGTCAGGCGTGCTTGCACCCTGACCCGTCTCGGGCAGTCTGTAACCGGGTTGCCCTCCATCGTCAGTTTTTCGTGGAAGCCACCCGAGTCATTAATTGCGGCTTCCGCCCAATAGGGAAGCGCGTCATGAACAAGCCAGTCATGATATTGAATAATATGCTTGTGCGCTTGTTCCATTCCCTATCTGAACTGACTTACAGCAAGTCTTTTCTGCCATTGGCAGACAACTCTGCCACAATGTTTTTCACATCCTGAGCTTTTTCAGGCGTTGTCACCAGAACGGCGTCGTTCGTAGCAACAATGACCACATTGTTTAGTCCGATTGCCGCAACGACAGGGCCATCACTACGAATGTAGCATGCTTCGGAGTCTATCGTCATGACCTCGCCGCGGGTTACTGTGCTGTTGTTTTCAGTGAGCACTTTTTGCACGGCGCTCCAGGCGCCGATATCATTCCAGCCAATATCGACGGGTGCCACGATGGCGCCTTTCGCGGTATTCTCCATGATGGCATAGTCAATGGAGTCGGATCTGCAGGAAGAGAAACTATCGTGGTCTAACGGTATACTATTTTCCCGTCGGCGTGATTTGTTCAGGCAAATGGTGCAGCTTTCCAGTATGTCCAATGCGGACTTTTCGAATTCTGTCAGCATACCCGCAGCCTGAAACAGGAATATCCCCGCGTTCCAAAAATAAGTGCCAGCTTCCAGATAGGACTCAGCGGTCACCTGGTCCGGTTTCTCTCTGAAACTGTCAATAGCAAAGACTTTATCTGACACAGGTGATGCAATTTTTATGTAGCCATACCCTGTTTCCGCGTGGCTTGGCTGAATACCGAAGGTGGTGATATGTCCAAGTTCGGCTGCAGTGAGGCCGGAACTGACAGCGCTCCAAAAACCGTCTGTATCAGTAATATGGTGATCTGCTGGCAGTAGAAGAATAACACCCTCTGGGTCTATATCATTGACGATAAGAGAAGTTATCGCTGCTACAGGGGCGGTATTACGCCCAACTGGTTCGAGGACAAGGTGTAACAGGTTTTGTCCGGCTTCGTGGCTCTGTTGTAACACCATATCCTTATGCATCTCGGCACAGACGACGATAGGATCAGCAATTTCCATATTGGTCAGCTGTCGTCCGCTTTCGAGTCTGTTCATGGTCTGCATGAACATGGTTTCATCTGTCACGATGGGCTGAAACTGTTTGGGTTTTTGTTTCCGTGACAGCGGCCACAGACGTGTACCGGAGCCACCCGCCATAATGACGGGGAAGATCTTAGCCATGGCCATTACACCTTTGCTTTGCATGAGCCATAAGCAGAAAAAAACTCCATGACAAGTGTGAGATGGGTGGTGACAGCCCCCACTGTACTTGTGTCACCATTTTGCTTACGTAGCTGATTTTGGTCAGCCAAACCAAGCGGTATTCATATGAGTGACTTTGCCATCGTCGTGCCTGTGGGCCATTATGACCCGAGACTGGCCACGGCTCTCAATTCCCTGCAAATGC